>NZ_JBKBOV010000001.1:0-290808 GCF_046293535.1 Massilia sp.
CGCCGACGTGCGCCACGTCGCGTTCCACGTTCACGGCCGTGTCGACCGCCGTCATGATGCCCAGGATGATGTCGTCCAGCGCCATCGAGGGCGGATCGTCCTGCCGCTCTTCGGCCTGCTCCGGCAGGAAGGGCACGTGGATGAAGCCCGCCTTGGCCGGCTTGCCGGCCAGATGGTGCATCAAGCCATAGAACACGTGGTTGCACACGAAGGTGCCGGCGGTTTGTGATACGCCCGCAATCAAGCCCTTGGCGCGCATTGCCGCCACCATCGCCTTGATCGGCAGCGTGCTGAAGTAGGCTGCCGGCCCGTCCTCGACGACCGGGCGGTCCACCGGCTGGCGGCCGGCGTTGTCGAGGATGGACGCGTCGTCGACGTTGATCGCCACCCGCTCCACCGAGATCTCGGCGCGCCCGCCGGCCTGGCCGACGGCGATCACGATGTCCGGATGCAGTTCGTCCACCATCGCGGCGAGAAGCCGGTTGGCCTCGCCGAACACGCAGGGCAGCTGGCGCACCTCGACGCGAAAGCCCGCCCCGCTCCAGCCATCCAGTGCGCGCACGGCCTCCCAGGCCGGGTTGATGCTCGCCTTGTTGAACGGCTCGAAGCCGGTAAGCAGTACGGTCTTGATCATCGGTTCATCAGGAAGTACAGGAGGAAGATGTTGGCCGCCAGCAGGGGCAGCGCCGTCGGAACCTGGGCCCGGATGACGGCGTTCTTGTCGGGCAGGTCGAGCAGCGCGGCCGGCACGATGTTGAAGTTCGCCGCCATCGGCGTCATCAATGTACCGCAATACGCGCTGAACATGCCGATCGCCGCCATCACCGCCGGGTTGGCGCCGTACACGCCGACCAGCACCGGAATGCCGACCCCGCCCGCCATTACCGGGAAGGCGGCGAAGCCGTTGCCCATCACGATCGTGAACAGGGCCATGCCGATGCAGAACACCGCCACCGCGACGAAGCGCGAATCCATGTCGATATACGAGGTCGTCACGTGGGCCACCGCCTTGCCCACGCCGGCCTCGGTGAACAGCAGGCCCAGCACGGCCAGCATGTGCGGCAGCACGAAGGCCCAGCCGATCGCATCGACCAGGCGGCGCGCCTCGCGCACGCCCTGCAGCGGCGTGGCGCGCGTCAGCCAGCAGGCCGCGCCCAGCGCCAGCAGCGCGGCGACGCCCAGGGCGGCCAGGGTCAGGTGCTTGGGATCGAGCAGCGGCAGGCCGCCCACCTGCACGCCTGAGAACACGGTGGCGCCGAGCATGGTCACCAGCGGCAAGACCAGGGCCGGGATGAACAGCCGGTTGCCGAGGCGGGAACTGATGGCGCGGCGCTGCGCTTCCGGCACCACCTCGGGCTTGCCTCCGAGGACGCCCTTGAAGCCCGCCAGCAGCGCCATCAGGATCATCAAGGCCCCGACCAGGGCTGGCGGCAAGCGTTCGCCGGCCAGGTAGAGCAAGGCGTACAGGCCCCAGAACAGCGCGGTCGTGAAGCGCCGCGGGTTGCTGCGGTCACGCAGGTTCATCAGGGCCACGGCCAGGAACAGCAGGCCGGCCACGACGTAGAACAGCTCGAGCGTGATCATGCCTTCCCCGCTCCCATCGCGCGCACAATGTACGCATCGAGCCGGCGCAGGTTCCAGGCATGGATGACGAAGGCGGTGACGGCGGTCGGGATGCCCCACAGCGCGATGTGCAGCGGGTTCACCGCGATGCCCTCGGCGTTCAGGATGGTCTGCATCAGCACGATCGCGCCGAAGGCCACGAAAATGTCTTCGCCGAAGAACAGGCCGACGTTGTCGGTGGCGGCGGACATGGCGCGGATGCGGTGGCGCAGGGGGTCGGGCAAGTTGCCGAAGCGCGTTTCGGCCGCGGCTTCGGCCATCGGCGCCACCAGCGGGCGCACCATCGAGGCGTGTCCGCCCAGGCTGGTCAGGCCGGCGGCGGCCGAGGTCTCGCGCGCGAACAGATAGACGATCAGGAGGCGCCCCGCGGTGGCCGAGCGCACCTTCGCGATGACGGCCTGGGCGCGCTCGCGCAGGCCGGCGCGCTCCAGCAGGCCGATGGCCGCCAGCGGCAGCAGCAGGATCAGCGGCAGGTTGCGGGTCTTGACGAAGGCCGTGCCGAGCGAGGCGAGAATGCTTTCCACCGGCATCGCGGCGGCCAGCCCGGTGACGCCGCAGGCGGCCACCACCACCAGCACGGGATGCGCGCGCAGCAGGAACCCGGCGACGATGACCGCGACGCCGAGCAGCGGCCACAGGTTGACGGCAGTATGCATGAACTCTCCGGCTCAGTTGAAAGCCGGGCAATGTTACCTGTTCATTGCAAATCTGCCAGCAAGAATCTAGCTGGGGTGGACGGGGGTGAAAGCCTCGTCGCCGATCACGGTGTTCCACTGGCGCACGTGGAAGGCGCGCACCAGGCCATGGGTGACGTAAGGGTCCCTGGCGGCGAACAGCTGGACCGGCTCCGGGCTGTCGCAGCTGAACATCAGCACCGCGCGGTCGGCGGGATTGGCCAGCGCGCCGGCGAGCACCAGCTCGCCACGCCGCTGCGCTTCCCAGGCCAGCTTCAGGTGCTCGTCGCGGAATTCGGCGCGCCGTTCCAGATAGTCGGGAGCGAGGTCATACATGAGCAGGTAGTGCACGGGGTCTCCGAATGGGTTGGCGAATGCCGGAACGGTCGATCTTACTCGAACATCCGGACATCCCCAACCGTGCGTGCCCCTCCCCCACCCTATGCCACACTTGAACCCGACAGCAACCACCGCCAGGAGTACGCCATGAACAAGATCACCATCGCCGGCCAACCTCTGCACTCGATCCTGGGCGCGGCGCCGGCCGTCCTCATTCCCTTCGGTTTCATCCTCGACGCCATGCACAGCGCCACCGGCGACGAAGACTACGCCAAGGCCTCCTACATCAGCATGGGGGCCGGCATCGTCGGCGGCCTGGCGGCCAGCGCCGCCGGCGTAGCCGACTACGTGGCCGACAAGCCGCAGGGCGACGCCAAGCACGAAGGCCAGCTGCATGCCGCCCTCACCGGCGCCGCCCTGCTGGTGGGCGCCGCCAACCTGGTGCTGCGCCGCCAGGGCAGCCATGCCCGGGGCGGCTCGCTGGCCCTGACGGCCCTGTCGGCCGCCGGCGTGCTGGCCTCGGAATACCTGGGCAGGCGCATGGGCGGCGACAGCGATACCGGCGAGCATGCCGAAGCGGGCGTGCACGCCGACGGACAGGACGTGCGCATCGACCATCGCGCGCCCGACGTCGAACAATACGTCGCCGCCGGCCCTTCGTCGCGGCACGCACCGGAATGAAGACCCGAGGGGCTGGGGGCTCCTCCGACTTGCTGTTGTAATAACCCAACTGTTCCGCTACGCGTCCATGTTGCGTTCTACTTAGCGAAGTGCCGCACAGAACAAATTTTAGCGGCAGGGGTAGACTGGCAGCATGGACACTTCAAAGAAAATGGCGGCGGGGATCACGGGATTTGCCAGTTTTTTATGGCTGACCCTGACCGCCGCCGTCGCGGCCAACCAGCGCCGCCTGGTGTTCAATCCCTGCATCACCCCCGAATGCGAAAGCCCGCGCAGCACCGGACACCGCACCCGTCCGGTCGTCCTGCGCGCCAAGGACGGCACGCGCCTGTGCGGCTGGCTGCTCACCCCCCTGGTTCCCGGCCCGCGTCCCGCGGTGATGTACTTCGGCGGCCGTTCCGAGGAAGTGTCCTGGGTCGCGCGCGACGCCGGCAAGCTGTTCCCCGGCATGACCGTGCTGGCCATGAACTACCGCGGCTACGGCCAGTCGCATGGCGTGCCGGCCGAGATCCACATGATCGACGACGGCTGCACCCTGTTCGACTGGCTCGCCGAACTCGGTCAGGTGGATGCCTCGCGCATCGCCCTGGTCGGCCGCAGCCTGGGTTCGGGGGTGGCGGTGCAGGTGGCGAAGGAACGCCCGGTGCACTCGGTCGTCCTGATCACGCCCTACGATTCCATCCTGGCCATCGCCAAGCGGCGCTTTCGCGTGATGCCGATCGAATACATGCTGCGCCACCGCTTCGAGTCGATCAAGTACGCGCCTTCGCTCAAGGCGCCTACCTACGTCCTGCGCGCCTTCGACGACGACGTGGTGCCGCACTCGCACACCGACCAGCTGGTGGGCAAGCTGGCGACGCTGGTGGCCGACGACACCGTGCCCGGCTCGGACCACATGAACATCCCCTACCTGGAAGCGACCCAGGCCCTGATCGCCAGCTTCCTCACGCGCCAGTTCGCCAAGCCGGCCGCCCTTCCCCAGCTTCCGGCCGCCGCGCCAGGCGCCGCGCAAGCCCCACTCGCGCAGGTCGAAGTCGGCCACGAAGTCGGCCCGGAACCGGCGTTGGCCGCCGACACGATGAGCGCCATAGCAAAATAATTGCTGAATATTGTCAGCAGTTATATTTCCTTGGAATAAATTGCCAAGTAAAATCGTATTTGTCATCAATATGTCGCATGATGCATATTTGACAGGCTGAGCTGCGTACATCCAGATTTCCCTTACATGCGCGGCCTCGCGGCGGATTGTCGGCTCCAGGCCTGTCGTGGCGCGCTGTATTGCTGTTGCAGATGAGCTACAAGTCGCTTTACCGACGTTCAGCACTGTCGAGAGAAATACACCGCGATACAAATCGTAACGACATCCGCAGCGTGCGGCTGACACAATGCGCTTCGCATTGCCGGCCCCGACGGCGCCGTTGGCGATGCAGCTTGCGCAGCCCGTTCCAGTCCACCTGTTGGGCCGGGTACAATATCGAAATTCCCCAGGAGCCTCATTCATGAAACTCAAGCAACTCACCATGACCATTGCGGCGCTGTGCGTCGCCGGCAGCGCAAGCATGGCAACTGCAGCGCCGGCAGCACCGAAGCTCGGCATGGTCTACGATGCGGGCGGCAAGTTCGACAAATCGTTCAACCAGTCGGCCTTCGAGGGCCTGCAGCGCTTTACCAAGGAGACCGGCATCAAGGTCTTCGAAGTGCAGGCCAACAGCGATACCCAGGCCGAGCAGGTGATGCGCGGCCTCGCGCGCAAAAAGGTCGACATGATCGCGGCGATCGGCTTCTCGCAGACCCAGGCGGTCCAGAAGGTCGCCAAGGAATTCCCGAACGTACGCTTCGTGCTGGTCGACAGCGTCGCGCAGGGTAACAACATCAATTCGGTGATGTTCAAGGAACAGGAAGGCTCCTACCTGGTCGGCGTCGCCGCCGCCATGGCCTCGAAGTCGAAGAAACTGGGCTTCGTCGGCGGCATGGACATCCCGCTGATCCGCGCCTTCGCCTGCGGCTACGCCCAGGGCGCCAAGGCGCAGTTCCCGAAAATCGAGATCATGCAGAACATGGTCGGCACCACCGCCGCGGCCTGGAACGATCCGGCCAAGGGCGGCGAGCTGGCGCGCGCGCAATTCGACCGCGGCGCCGACGTGGTGTTCGCGGTGGCCGGCGGCAGCGGCATGGGCGCCCTGCAGATGGCCAAGACCAAGGGCAAGCTGGCGATCGGCGTCGACTCGAACCAGAACTACCTGCACCCGGGCTCGATGCTGACCTCGATGGTCAAGCGCGTGGACATCGCCGTCTACGATTCCTTCATGGCGCAGAAGAACGGCACCTGGAAGCCGGGCGTCACCTACAAGGGCCTGAAGGAAGGCGGCGTGGACTGGGTCCTGGACAAGGACAACCGCGCGGTCGTCTCGCCGGAGATGGAAAAGCGCGTCAACGCCGTGCGCACCGACATCATCAACGGCAAGATCAAGGTCATCGACTACCGCGCCGCAGGCAGCTGCCCGGTCTGATCGTCCCCCTTCCCGAGACAAGCGCGCCGCGCCGGTGTACCCGGCCCGGCGCGCTTTTGAATGAATGAAGTCTTCACTTTTACATCTAGATCGCAATGCAGCCAGCCGTAGAATTTCGCAACATTAGCAAGGCCTTCGGGGCCGTGCAGGCGAACGCTGACGTCAGCTTCTCGATCGCCAAAGGCTCGATCCACGGCGTGATCGGCGAGAATGGCGCGGGCAAGTCCACCCTCATGAGCATCCTGTACGGCTACTACCATGCTGACAGCGGCCAGCTCGTGATCAACGGCCAGGAGCGCCAGATCCGCTCGTCCCTCGAGGCGATCGACCTGGGCATCGGCATGGTCCACCAGCACTTCATGCTGGTCGAGAACATGACCGTGCTCGACAACGTCATGCTGGGCACCGAGGGCGGATTCAAGCTGGCTGCCAAGCGCAAGGAAACGGAAAGGGAGCTGCGTGAAATCTGCGCCCGCTACCGCCTCGACGTCGACCCGCTCGCCACCATCCACGACCTGTCGGTGGGCGCGCAGCAGCGCGTCGAGATCCTCAAGCAGATCTACCGCAGCGCCGAGATCCTGATCCTGGACGAGCCGACCGCCGTCCTCACCGCCCAGGAGACCGCCTCGCTGTTCGAGATCCTGCGGCTGTTCAAGGAACAGGGCAAGACCATCATCCTGATCACCCACAAGCTGGGCGAGATCATGGAGATCACCGACCAGGTGACGGTGATGCGCGCGGGCCGCGTGGCCGGCGCCGTCGCCACGAAAAACACCTCGAAAGAACAGCTGGCCAACATGATGGTCGGCCGCCCGATCGAAGGCAACCTGCCGCGCAAGCCCTTCAATCCAGGCGCGCCGGTGCTCAAGGTCTCGAACCTGCAGCTGCAGGACAAGAACAAGGTCAAGCTGCTGTCCGACATCGACCTGACCGTGCGCGCCGGCGAGATCGTGGCGATTGCCGGCGTGTCGGGCAACGGCCAGAGCGAACTGATGGAGATCCTGTCGGGCATGCGCCTGCCGAGCTCCGGTAAAGTCGAGTTTCTCGGCAAGGAACTGCCCTACGCCGGCCGCTCCAACGCCGACGGCCTGCCCGCCGCCTTCCGCGAACTGGGCATCGGACACGTGCCGGAAGACCGCCTGCGCGACGGCGTCATCAAGGACTTCTCGGTCATGCAGAACACCGTGTTCGGCTACCAGGACCGGGTCAGGAACAAACTGGGCCTGTTCGACTTCGAGGCCATCGCCAGGCGCTGCGCGCACTTGCTGGAAGCCTTCGACGTGCGCCCCAAGAACCCGGACCTGCGCATCGGCCTGCTTTCCGGCGGCAACCAGCAGAAGGTCGTGATCGCGCGCGAAGTGTCGGCCAGCCCGAAGCTGATGCTGGTCGGCCAGCCGACCCGCGGCGTCGACATCGGCACCATCGAGAGCATCCACACCCAGCTGCTGCGCCTGCGCGACGAGGGCGTGGCGATCCTCCTGGTGTCGACCGAGCTGGAAGAAGTGCGCGCGCTGGCCGACCGCATCGTGGTCGTATCAAGCGGCCGCGTCACCGGCGAACTGAACATCGACGAATTCGACACGACCCGCATCGGCCTGCTGATGGGCGGGATGCACAAGCATTAAGAGCTGAACAAGCCAATGAAAACGACTGAACTCCCACGCTGGGCCTCGGGCTTCGTCCTGCCAGTCCTGAACCTGCTCTCCGCCTTGCTGGTGGCCGCGCTGGTAATCCACCTGCTGGGCGAAAGCCCGGTCGAATCGCTGCAGATCCTGGTCAACAGCGCCGTCATCAATCCGGAGGGCCTGAGCTACACCCTGTTCTACGCCTCCACCTTCGTGTTCACCGGCCTGGCGGTCTCGGTGGCGATGAAGGCCGGCCTGTTCAACATCGGCGCCGAAGGCCAGATGTACCTGGGCGGCCTGGGGCTGACCCTGGCCATGCTCGCTTTTGATGCCTCGCTCTCGCCCTGGCTCCTGATCCCGCTGGCGATGCTTGCCAGCGCCGTATTCGGGGCCGGTTGGGCCTTCCTGCCAGGCTACCTGCAGGCCAAGCGCGGCAGCCACGTGGTGGTCACGACCATCATGTTCAACTTCATCGCCGCCAGCCTGATGAACTTCCTGATCCTCAAGCTGATCCCCGAGGGCGACCAGAACCCGGCCAGCCGCGTGTTCTCGGAAGCCGCGTGGATGCCGCGCCTGGGCGAGTGGTTCCCGGTGCTGGGCGACACCCCGCTGAACATCGGCTTCTTCCTGGCGATCCTGGCCCTGGCCATCTATTGGGTGATGATGACGCGCTCGCCCTGGGGCTACAAGCTGCAGGCCACGGGCCTGAACCAGCACGCGGCCCACTATGCCGGCGTGCGCATCAGCCGCATGATCATCGTGGCGATGCTGATCTCGGGCGCGCTGGCCGGCCTGGCCGCGGTCAACTCGATCCTCGGCTCGACCCATTACCTGAGCCTGAACTTCCCCGCCGGCGCCGGCTTCATCGGCATCGCGATCGCCCTGATGGGCCGCCAGCACCCGGTGGGCATCTTCCTGTCCGCGGTGCTGTTCGGCGCGCTGATCCAGGGCGGCTTCGACCTGTCGCTGGAAAAACCAAACATCCCGCAGGAGACCTTCATTTTCATCCAGGGACTGATCATCCTGTTCTGCGGCGCCATGGAGAACCTGTACGCGCCCGCCATCCTCAAACTGATTAACGCAACAAATAAGGCACGCAAGGGGTAAGCCATGGACGACTTCCAATTAGCCAGCATCGTCGTCACGATGATCCGCAGTGCGCCGGTCCTGATCTTCGCAGCCATGGCCGGCCTGTTCGCCGAACGCAGCGGCGTGATCGACCTCGGCCTCGAGGGCAAGATCCTCGCCTCCGCCTTCGTCTCGGCCGGCGTGGCCTACGCCTACCAGGACCCGTGGATCGGCATCGCCGCCGGCATCCTGGCGTCCAGCGTGCTGGCCCTGACCCAGGCCTTCGTGTCGATCACCCAGAAGGGCAACCAGCTGGTCGCGGGCATGGCGATCAACATCGCCATGAGCGGCCTGACCTTCGTGGTGGCCCAGTACTTCTTCCAGCAGGGCGGCCGCACGCCCGACCTGGGCGAAGCGCGCCTGACCGAGATCGTCCTGCCGGGCACCGCGCTAGTCTCCGACATCCCCTTCATCGGCTGGCTGTACGGCAGCGTGATCGGCGGCCACACCCTGCTGGTCTACCTGGCCTTCCTGCTGCTGCCGGTGGTGCACTGGGTGCTGTACCACAGCCGCTTCGGCCTGCGCCTGCGCGCCTGCGGCGAAAACCCGCATGCGGCCGACGCCGCCGGCATTTCGGTGCAGCGCACCCGCTACACCGCGATGCTGATCGCCGGCGTGCTGTGCTCCTTCTCCGGCGCCTACCTGTCGATCGTCCAGAGCGGCTTCTTCCTGCGCGACATGTCGGCCGGCGCCGGCTACCTGGCGCTGACGGCGATGGTGTTCGGTAACTGGCGTCCGCTGCATACGGTGCTGGGTTGCCTGATGTTCGGCTTCTTCGGCGCGGTGCAGGTGCAGATCGAAGGCGTGGACCTGCCGGTGGTGGGCCGCATCCCGGGCGCGCTGATCCAGATGATTCCATATGTGCTGACCGTGATCGTGCTGGCCGGGCTGATGGCCAAGTCCGTCGCGCCCAAGGCGCTGGGCAAACCTTTCGTCAAGTCGCGCTAAGCGCTCACACGCCGTACAACAATGGCCTGCATTTCTGCAGGCCATTTTTTTTGCGCCTAGACACCGCTTGTTGCACAGTTTGTTAGCAAATGTGACCAGCGTAAGGCTTTGTAAAGCTCGTCAACAAGCCTCATCCGCGGCCCGTTAGATGCCTAGGTGACACGATAAACGTACGCCAGAAACCGAACCAGAAAGGATTTATCCATGAAGAAGACCATTGCTACCCTGATCGTCGCTCTGTCCGCTGCCTCGGCCTACGCCCAGACCACCACCCCGGCAACCCCGGCCACTCCGGCAACCCCGGCAACCGCCGCCACCCCGGCCATGCCGACCACCCCGGCCACCGAAACCTCGGCCACCACGGATTCGTCGGCCACCGCCGGCGGCACCGGCAGCACCGCCGCCACCGCGGCTTCGCCGGCAACTCCGGCCACGCCCGCAACGCCGGCGACTCCGGCATCGGCAGCCGACAAGACCGAGAAGGCCGACGCCAAGATGGACAAGCAGGACAAGAAGGCCAAGCACAAGGACAGCAAGGACGCTTCCAAGTAATCGAGCCCTCCCCGGGCCGGCCTTGCGCCGTCCGGGATGCACACAGCCGCGCGGCCCCGCGCGGCTGTGTGCTTTTCGGCTTACAGGCTCGGATCGACCGTATCCGCCCCACGGGCGCGCGCCGCCGAGCGCTTGAACGTCCACAACACGCCTATCCCGCCCGATACGCCGCCGTCCTTCACGTGCAGCGGACTGTCGCGGTTCGCCGTCCCCTTGTAACTCTCGAAACGCAGGTAGCCGAACAGGCGCACGTCCTCGTTGAGGTAGCGCGAGCCGAACAGGCCCAGGCGCGTGAGCAGCAGGCCGGAGTCGGCGGCATACGCGGGCCGCGTGGCCGTCGCATACTGCGGCGCGACTTCGTAGAAGTGGCGGTTGATCCGGCGGTCGCCCAGCACCGCCGACAGGTTGGCCTCGAAGGTCCAGCGCCTGCGTTCCCCGGCCATTTCATAGGCCAGGCGCGGCTCGAACGTATAACCGCGCCCATGCAGGCCGCCGCGCGCCTCGATCACGGCGCGCAGCGGCAACTCCAGGCGCAGGCGCCGATGCTTGCCCAGGTCCGCCAGGCGCAGTTTCAGGCGCGGACCGAATTCCACCAGCGGACCGAGGTCGGGCATGCCCGCGCGTTCGTCCACGTCGTCCGAATCGGAAGGCAGGGCGCCGGCGAAGCCGACGTCGAGCTCGGCCCGGTCGGAACTGAACAGGCGCGCATTGATGCCGGAACGGTCGGCGCGCAGGATCTCGCCGCGGTAGATCACGCTCGGGACGACCAGCACGCGCGACTCGCGCTCGTCGGAACCCGGGTAGGACGGCGTGGACAGGGCGGCCGCGCCGAGGCCGATTTCCCACAGGGGGAGAGTGCGTTCGGCGTCGCCCTGGGCGGAGGCAGCCAGTGGGAGGATAAAGCAGGCGGCGCAGGCGGCCTTGATGAGTGTGGTCATGGGTCTTGGCTCGGTCGGTAGTGTGCGCATTCTAGCGGCAAGCGATGCAGGGGCGCGCTGTTCATGTCAAGGACGCAGGCCCCGCCGCCGGGCGCCACTGTCATGCCGGTCCCGATACCACCTGAAGTGCGGCATTTCCAGCCTCGGCGGCGCCTGCCAGGTCTGCAAGCACTGTCGCAGGACCGGATCCCTCCTGCAAGCGCATGAAACAGGTCGCACGGTTGCGGCCGCCGGTCTTGGACATGTAGAGCGCAAGGTCGGCCACATGCAGTGCATCGGTCCATTTTTGTGCCGGCCACGCCGGCCAGGCAATGGCGCCAGCGGATGCACGTACGGGAATCGCCCGGCCGTCGTGCAGCACCGGCTCACGGCCGAGCGCTTCCAGTGCTTTGGCCGCAATGACCGGCAACCCGTCGGCCACCGTTCCCGGCAACACCAGTACGAACTCCTCGCCTCCCCACCGCACCACCGCATCCTGGTCGCGCACCAGGGCGCTGAGACGCGCCGCAACCGCTTTCAGCACTTCATCGCCGGCAGCATGCCCGTACGAATCGTTGATACGCTTGAAATGGTCCACGTCGAGCAGGATGAGCCCGACCGCGGCCTGGTGATCGCGGTTGCGGGTGCGCCCCTGAATGACAGCCTCCTGTTGCGCCATCAGCTGCTCGAAGTGGCGGCGATTGAATACACCGGTGAGCGGGTCGTGCACGGATTGCGAGGCCAGCGCGGCATTGTCGACCACGAGCGCCTGGTTGCGACGGCGTACCACACGCAGCCACTGCACCAGCAGCGCGGCGGACAAGAGCAAGACTACCGCGACTGCGGCCCACAAGCGCTGCTGCCAGGCGCGCGCCGCCACCTCGGCTTCGGCGCGCGCGTTCGAGAGCGACAGGCGTTCGATCTCACGCGTTTTGCGTTCAGTCGAAAATCGTTCCTGCAGTGCGAGGATCGCCTTTTCGCGCTCGGCCGACGTCACCTCGCCGGACAGCGCCACCACGCGGCGCAGCACGGCCAAGGCTTCGCGATAGCGGCCGGCGCGTTCGAGCACGTTCACTTGTTCCGAAAGCAGGTCAAGGACCTCCCGCCGCCCTCCTGCCCGCTCTGCCGTTTCCATGCCGAGTTTCATCAGGGCCAGGCCGTCATCGACACGACCACTGCGCGCCAGGGCGCTGCCGCGGTTGCTGATGGAGAAGGCAAGGCCGATTTCGTCGCCCTCCTGGCGCGCAAGGCGTTCCGCGGCAAGCGCATGCTGAATCGCCTGCGCGTATTCGCCCCGATGGATGTGATAGGCCGAGAGATTCGACCGCGCGATTTGTTCGAGGACGCCGGTACCCGCCATGCCATCCGTGATGCGCAACACCTCGCGCAAGGCCTGGTATTCCTTGTCTTCCTGCTTTTGGCTGCCGTGGACATAACTCTGGTTGATGCGGGCCTGCGCCATCGCATAGCGAAAACCGATACGCTCGGCAAGCGCATAGCTGTCCTGCATGACCCGCAGCGCGCTCGTCATGTCTGCGCGCGCCAGGTGGACGCGCACCAGCACATTCATCAAGCGCGCCTCGGCGGCCGGCAGGCGGGCGCGTTCCGCCGTCTCCACTGCCCGCAAGCCCAGCCGCAACGCCAGTTCGTCCTCGTCGAGCAGCGCATGGCCGCGCGCCAGCATACCAAGCCGCTCGGCCTCGAAGCGCAAGTCCCCCGGCTGGCCCAGCGCTGCGAGCTGCGCGAGCAAGGGCTGGATGGCGGCGCGATCCTTGTTCATATCCGCCTGCCCGACCCGCAGCAGCAGCAGGTAAGCGCCGCAAGGAGCGCAGTCTCCTGTGTCCGCCAGGCGCTTCAGTTGCGCGAGGGCGGTCTCGAGTTCCTGTTTGCGCCCTCCATGCACGGCCAGAAGTGCAAGGGCGACCTGGTAGCGAAGCTGCTGGTCGGCGGGAGCGTCGCGCCCTGGACGGTCCATCGCCGACTGCAGGCGTTCGATAGCCAGCAGCGGCGAGGAGTAGCCATGCCGGTCGATATCCTCGAGGATCGATGCCAGCGGCTCCGCCGCCGCAGCCAGTCCGGCCATTGCCCACAGCAGCGCCGCCAGCAGCATGCGCCCGAGCGGCGGCTGGCGCCGCCGGTTGTGCGTGTCGGGCATTGGATCGGAAGGAAGACCAGGCATGGTTGCTGGAAAGCGTCGATGGTGGTCCATTCTACCGAATGGAAGAGCAAGGAGGCCAGCCCGGCAGGCGATGCCGCCTATCGCTGCCGCAACGGCCGGCAACTGGAACGCCTCGGCGGCCGGCCTGCTGCCTGCGACGCCTTCAACCGGCCTTGGCCTGGCTGCTTACGTCTTTTCCGGATAAATCGCCTGCAGCAGCGCCGCCAGGTTGTATCCACCCCGGATCAGCTGCTGCTTGGCGATCTCCGAGCTCGGCACCGGGTAGTTGGCCGGCACTTCCAGCGCGAAGGTGGTGTAGGTCTCGCCCTTCCTGCCGGTCTGCGGCGTCAGCTTGCCCGGGGTAACGCCCTCGAAGGCCTGCTTGGCCACGTACAGCGAATGGTTGGCCCAGGCATAAGGCGCGGTGATCGGGTCGCCCTCGATCAGTGGAAGCTGCGTCTTGCCGCCGACGACCTTGTCGGCGAACTGCGCGGGCGTCCTGGTCTGCAGGCGGCGGAACGCGTAGTCGACCGTGGTGCTGTCCCAGTACGAGTGGAAGGGACGGGTCAGCGCCTTCGGTGCGCCTTCCTTCACTGCTACCGGCTCGCCTGGCGGAATCGCGCGCGCCGCCAGCTCGGCCAGCCTTGCATCGTCCAGCAGCAGGTTGTTGCTGCCGCGGGTGTCGAAGATCGCCGTTTCGTTGACTTCTTCCTGGGTTCTCGGGGCGACGAACTTGCCGTCCTTGCCGACATAGGCCGCGCCCACGTGCAGCGGCTGGTGGATGTCGCCGGCGAAGTGGGTCAGCAGGATCAGGGCCTGGCGCTTGGTGAACTTGTGCGGGTTCAGTTCAGGGTCGGTCTTGCCCTGCAGGACCGCGATGCACTGGCGCAGGGTCTGCACGATGTCGACGCCGGTGCGGCCCACGCCGTGGTCGTCGTAATGGTCGTGCTGGAAGGGCACGTTGGTGTAGTGGTACTTGTCGTGCTGCGGGTTGCCGTTGACGTAGTCGATCATCTCCTGGGTCTGCTCGCCGCAGAACGTGCCCTTGACGCAGTCGGCCCAGTTGGCAACCAGTTCGAGCGATTCGCCCGGTTTCAGGAGCAGGGCGATTTCCTTCTGGGCCCTGGTGCCCTTGAGCAGCTTGTCGGCGATGGCGCCGATGGCCCTGTGGCCGTCACGGCCCCAGGCCGCGGCGTCGAAGGATGCGAAGGCGGTGGTCAGCGCCAGTACGCAGGCTAGTTTTTTCATGGTCATCCTTGGTTGAAACGGTCGGCTTATTGGACCTTGATGATGCGCGGCGCGGCGGGAGCCAGCGCGGCGCCCTCCCCTTCGATCGCGCGCAGGTGGTCGGTGAAGGCGTCGAGGTCGAGCAGGCCGGTCTCGAGGCGCTTGCTGCCCTTGCCGAATTCCGGGAAGTTGTCGCCGCCTTCGGCCAGGAAGTTATTGGCCACGATGCGGTAGGTCTTGCCGTCTTCCAGCGGCTTGCCGTTCAGGGTGATGGCGGTCACGCGGCTGCCCACCGGACGGCGCGCGTCCCAGGTATAGCTGAAGCCGTTCGACACCTGCAGCATCGAGCCCATCGAGCCGTCCTTGTTCCACTGGCGCTCGAGCAGGGCGCGGATCTGGGCGCCGCTCAGGTCCATCACCACCAGGGTATTCCCGAACGGGAGCACGGCCTGGGCCTGGCCGAAGGCGGCGATGTTGCCCTCGCCGGCTTCCAGGTCCTTGCGGATGCCGCCTTCGTTCATGAAGCCGATCACGGCGCCCACGTTGCGGGTGGCCGCCAGCACCGCGTCCGCGATCAGGCTGCCGAGCGGGGCTTCGCCGGCCTCGTTCTGCTTGCGCAGCACCGGCGCCGACGCCAGGCGCGCCACCGGGCGCGTCAATGCGGCGCGGCTGCTGTCCTTCAGCTGGGCCATGAAGGCGGCCATCTTCTCGTCGGCCGGATAGTCGCCTGCCTTCATCAGGACATTCTCGACCTTGATCTCGCCCACGCTGCCCGCGCCCTTCTGCACGCTCATGTGAATGCGGGTCAGGAGGTGGCCGTAGGACGAGGCCTGGGTCACGGTGCGGCCGTCGACCTTGCACAGGTAGCCCTGGTGGGTGTGGCCGGTGATGACCAGGCGGATCGACGGATCGAGCCGCCTGACGATGTCGACGATCGGTCCTTTCAGCTGCGAGCAGCCGGGTGTCATCGGATTTTCCGGCGTGCTGCCGCCCTGGTGGACCAGGGCCACGATCACGTCCGCGCCCTGGCGGCGCATGTCGGGAACGGCGCGGTTGATCGCCGCCGCCTCGTCGCCGAATTCCAGGCCGGCGATGCCCGAGGCCATCACGACCGAGCGGGTGTCTTCCAGCACCACGCCGACCAGGCCGACCTTGATGCCCTTGACCTCCTCGATCCGGAAGGCCGGGATGAAGGGCTTGCCGGTGGCCTTGTCGACCACGTTGGCGGCCAGGTAGGTGAATTTCGCGCCGCCATAGTTCCTGGCCATCTGGCAGGCCTTGGCCGGACGCGGCGAATCGCAGCCGCCGTTCTGCTGGCGCAGCAGTTCCTTGCGGCCGGCGTCGAATTCATGGTTGCCGACCGCAGAGACGCGCAGGTCCAGCATGTTCATCGCCTCGATGGTCGGCTCGTCGGCCCACAGCGAGGACATCGCCGGGCTGGCGCCGACCAGGTCGCCGCTCGATACGAACAGCAGGTCCTTGTCTTCCTTGCGCCAGGCCTGCAGCGCGGCGGCCACGGCCTCGGCGCCGCCGGCGCGAATGGCGGGCGCCTTGCTGCCGTCCGGATTGGCCGGGACGTAGCGGGAAGGCTCCAGGTTGCCGTGGAAGTCGTTCATGGCGACCAGGCTGATGGTCACCGGCTCACGGCTGGCGGTCGCGGCGCAGCCGGCCAGGGTCAGGGAAACGGCGAGGGCCAATGCGGCGCGCGCGAGTGGTGCCGGGGCACGCAGGGAAACGGTCATGGAATGTTCTCGATCAAGGAGGGAGGCGAGCTATGCCCTCCGCATTATCACATGGGGTCCCGGTCTTCAGCCATCTTTACGGGCCAGGAACGGGAGCCTTCAACCAATGAAAAACGGCCGGTGTCGCCACCGGCCGTTCTTACATCACAAGCATGGGTTCAAGCGTTCGGATCAGAACTCGTACTTGAAGGTTGCCTGGATGGCCCACTGCGATTCGCCCTTGGCCTGGCGGACGTTCAGGTCTTCCACGTTGTTACGCACTGCGTACACGTAGCGGCCCTGTGCATCCAGGCCGGCGTAGTCGACGAAGCTGCGCGCCTGCGCGCCGGCCGACTGGAAGCCCACTTCCTCGATACGGCCCCACTTCTTGTTCAGCAGGTTGCCGAAGTTGAGGATGTCGAGTGCGAAGCTGGCCTTGTGGCTCTTCGAGAAGCCCGGCAGTTCCTGGGTGATCTTCACGTCGAAGCTGTTGGTCCACGGCGAGAAGTCGCTGTTGCGGCCAACCACGCCGCCCTTCGCGTTGCGCAGGACTTCGTTGGCGTTCACGACCGCCCAGAAGCGCGCCTCGTTGCTCTTGTTGGTCGCGGTGTCGCCGTAGAACACGACTTCGCCCGAACCTTCGGCCGACGGGATGTACATCAGGTCGTTGCCTGCCAGGCCATCGCCGTTCAGGTCGTTGTTGATGGTCCAGCTGTACGGCTTGCCCTCGCGGCCTTCATAGAAGACGCCGAGACGGGTGCGGTAGTTGCCGAAGAAGCGCTTCTCCCACGACAGGCGGGCATTGATACGCTCTTTCACCAGGTAGGACGAGTTGGCGGCGACGTCCTCGTTCGGGTTGAAGACCGAACGGCCCGACCAGTTCGAGTTCGAGGTCGACGAGGTCAGCGGCGAGACTTCGGTCGCATTGGTGTGCGAATAGGCCACCGACCAGCCGAAGCCCTTGCGGGTCGGGCTCGTCAGCGAGAAGGTCACGACCTGGGCGTCGCCCTTGTCGGTGCCCTTGGCCAGCAGCACGTTGCCGTAGCTCAGGTTCGACAGCGCCTTGTTGGTGTTCTGGCAGCCGGTGACGTTGTTGATCGCGTTGTTGGTGAAGGTGTAGCAGTTCGCGCTCAGGCCGTTGGCGTTGTAGTACAGCTCGCGGCCATCCTTGCCGATACGGGTCGGTGCGCCCACGTTCAGGTTCTGGTAGTAGATCGCGTTCTTGTTCTGGGTCGCCAGCAGTTCGGCGCCGAACACCAGGCCGCCGACCGGCAGCTCATGCTCGAATGCCAGGTTGGCTTTCCAGATCGACGGCTGCTTCAGGTCCGGCGACAGGATGTCGACGTTGGCCGCCGGGGTCGAGCCGGTGACCGAACGCTGGGCGTTCACGTCAGGCGTGAACAGGCCGTCGGTGGACGGGCAGCGGGTTGCGGCCGAGCCGGAGCAGGTGATGGTGCGGGTGGCGACGCCCGGGTTCGAGAACGGGTTCGACATCCACACGGTCGCGGCCGCGCCCTGGAACAGGCCGGCGCCGCCGCGCAGCTGGGTCGGACGTGCCGAATCGAACTTGTAGTTGAAGCCGACACGCGGCTGCCACAGCTTCTGGCCGTCGAAGGTCTGGGTGTTGTCGACACCGTAGCCGCCGCTCTGGCGCAGGAAGGTGGCGGCGTTGCCGGCCACGGTCGGCGCCGCGACCGCCAGGTTCTGCAGCGGACGGTTGTTGACGGCGGTGTAGTCCACACGCACGCCGGCGCTGACGGTCAGGTTCTTGTTGACGGTCCAGTTATCCTGCAGGAACAGACCGGTGTTCTTCATCGTGAACTGGGCGATCGCATTGTTCAGCGAACCACCAGCCACCGGCAGCTGCACGGTGTACGAGGTCGGACGGCCGCGCGAGAAGTTCTCGAAGATGGCAGCGTCGATCTGGGCCGCGGTCGCGTTGGCGCAGTTGATCGAGCCGAAGGTGTAGCTGAAGTTGTTGTCGCAGGCGAAGGTGTAGTTGCCGAACACGTTCTGCAGGAAGGCGTTGTACACCTTGTTCTGCGTGTAGTCGGCGCCGACCTTGAATTCATGGTCGCCCCACAGGTAGTTGGCGCCGGCATAGATGTCCAGGGTCTTGGTGCCCAGCACGTTGTTATGGCGGCTCTGTTCGGTACCTGTGTTCAGGAAGCGGTTGCCGGTGCGGGTGCCTGCCGGCGCATCCGACGGCAGCGGGCCGCTGAACTGGAAGGACATGGTCGGCAGCTTCGATGCGGTGATCGGCTGCGAGTCATAGTCGCGGGTCGAGACCTTGAATTCGGTCGACAGGTTTTCGGTCCAGTCCGAGAACACCTGGCCGACCAGGGTTTCGATGGTCTTGTCCTGGTTGTAGAAGTAGGAGCTCAGGGCCACGCCGCTGTTCGAGAAGCCCGGGAAGATCGGCTCGTTCTGCGAGGTCTTCGAGTAACGCAGGTTGGCGCGGTGGTTGTCGTTGATGTTCCAGTCGAGCTTGAGCATGCGCTCTTCGACCTTCATCTTGGTGCCGGACGGGACGTCGGTGGTGCCGATGTCGAAGCCGTGGCGGCTTTGGGCGATGTCGCGGATGCGGTTGATCTGGTTCGGGCTGATGCCGATGGTGGTGCCGGTGCCGCTGCCGATGGCGCCGAATTCCGGACCGCTGCGGCTGCTTTCGTAGTTTTCAGCCAGGGCGAAGAAGAACAGCTTGTCCTGGATGATCGGACCGCTGAGCCACAGGCCCTTGGTGTTGTCCTTGAATTCCGGCGCGTCGGTGTATTGGTCGGTGGTCTGGTTGTAGCGCTTGCCGACCAGGCGGTCGTCGCGGGTCACGTAGTAGAGGCCGCCGTGGTACACGTTGGTGCCCGACTTGGTGACGGCGTTGACGTTGGCGCCGGTGTAGCCGCGCTGGGTCACGTCGTAGTTGGCGACGTTGACCTGCACCGAGGCGATGGCTTCCATCGAGATCGGCTGGCGGGCGGTCGGGCTGCCGTTGGCTTCCAGGCCGAAGGTGTCGTTGATCGCCACGCCGTCGATGGTCATCGAGTTGTAGCGCGAGTTCTGGCCCGCCACCGACATTTCGCCGCGTTCCTTGTCGGTCTGCGACACGCGCGGATCGAGACGCGCGAAGTCCTGCAGGTTGCGGTTGATCGACGCCTGGGTCTCCAGGTCGGCGCGCGAGATCGCGGTGACCGAACCCATCGCCTGGCTCGAGAAGATTTCCGAGCGCGCCGCCGAACCGGTCACGGTGACGGTCTGCATCGCCTGGCCCAGGGTCGCGTCGACGGCGGCGGTTTCGGCCAGGTCGACGAACACGCCTTCGCGGCGCTCGGTGACGCCGTCCTTGGTGATGATGATCGTGTAGGGACCGCCTACGCGCAGGCCGCGCGCAACGTAGCGGCCTTCCGCGTCGGTGGTGACGTTGCTGACAGAACCGGACTCGGTGTGAACAATCTGCACCTGGGCGCCGGCGGCCGGCTTGCCGTCAGCGGCCGAGATACGGCCACCGATGGCCGAGGTGGTGTTCTGTGCGAAGGCCGGCGTAGCAGCCAATGCAACAGACAAAGCCAGCGCCAGTTTGGTGAGCCGGATCTGTTGTTGAGTGATCATTGATAACCCCAAAAAGAACTTAATAGTTATAACGGGCAGCCGACGGTTGCCCTCTCTTACAAGTACTGCAATCTTTATGTTGCTGCTTGGTGCGCCGGCGGTCCTGCCGGCTGGCGGCGGCAAGTCTAACGTGCAAGTATTTCAACGAAGTGACACCCGGATGTGAAAGCTGCGGATGCCCGTCAAACGAGGAATGCCTTTTGGAAATCAAACTCCAATATGCATGACCGTTAACAAACCGGCAAATTCGTTTTGGCTTCGACATTCATACGTTTGTCGTATAAATACGCTGCAACTCGTTGTTACTACGCAACAGACTCGGCTCGGTTCCCAGCAAAATGACAAGGCGGGATTATAAGGGCGGCATTCCTGAGCGAAATTTTTTTAATAAGAATTTCGCCAAACCGGGGAAGGAAGAGGATTTTTTGTAGCAGGAAGGCCACAAAAGATGAATATTTACTAAGCGAGTGTCGAAGAGTCACGCGCCGAACACGACAGGAAGGCGCTCCGCACTGACGGCGGAGCGCCTTCGCAGGGATTACTTCAGCTTTGCCTGGGTTTTCGCCAGAGCCGCGATCTTGGCCTCGAAGGCGGCGAAACGCTCGTCCAGTTGACGGGTCAAACGTTGTTTTTCTGCTACTGGCAGGAAGGCGTAGCGGATGCTGTTGTACGAGGTCCGCTTCATTTCCGCATAGTCCGGCTTGTAGCGGCTGGCGAACAGCACGTACTCGTTCGACAGCGTATGGCGGGTGACGCCGGCGTCGTCGGTCGAGATCACGTAGGGCACGCCGTATTTACGGTACAGGGTGATCGGGTGGTTCGCCCCTTCGATGCCGCTGATGAAGGCGTTCGAGGTCAGGTTGATCTCGACCGGGATGTCGTCCTTGCGCATCCTGGCCATGATGGCCGGGGCATTGCTCTCGTGCGCCAGGTCGAGGCCGTGGCCGATGCGGTTGGCGTTGGCCACCACCAGGGCCTGGTCGATGTGGAACTTCAGGCCTTCCGGCGGCACGTCGCCCATCGCCAGCTCGCCGGCGTGCATGGCCACCTTCACTTCCGGGTAGCGCGACTTCAGGAAGCGGAACATCTTCATGTGCAGGGTGTAGTCGCGCATCGAGACCATGGTGCTTTCCTGGCCGACGATATTGACGCCCACGATCTTGTCGCTCATGGCCGCGGCCTTGAAACCCGAGACCATCGAGGAAAACACCTGCGAGGGGTTCAGCAGGCGCAGTACGTAGGTCTGGTAGCGCATGGTGAAATGCTCGTCGTCGATGCCTTCGGCCGACTCGTGAATCTTGGCGACGAAGTCCTCGGTCTGCTTCCTGAAGCCGGCGTCCTGCTCCAGCACCGCCAGCCAGGCGCCCATCTGGGCGTCGAAGGCCTTGTCGTCGTTGGCATTGTTCCAGGCCTGGGCATCGAAATCCTTGTTCACGACGAAAGGCGACATCTTGAACATGGTCTCGATGTAGCTCACGTTTTCGGCAATGGCGCGCTTTTTCAGTTCCTGCAGGCCTTCGCGGAAGTTCGCGTTCGACACCGGTCCGAAGTAGCCGAAGGTCTGGAAGAACAGGCGGTCCGGCGGCGGCTGGATCGCGCCGTGGTTGTAGAAGTCCTTGTTCGACCAGCGCTGCAGCAGCTCGCGGTAGGTATAGTCGTCGGCATAGACCTCGGCGGTCGACAGGCAGTTGCGCTGTTCCGCCGGCTTGGCGCGCTCGGCGGCGACCACTTCCTTCTTCGTCTCGATGCGGTAGGTGCGCTTGTCGACGCAGTAGCCCTGCTTGTCGAGGAAGTCGACGTACTGCTCGGCGTAGACCGAACCCGAATAATGGTGGTGCAGGTCGCCGCCCTTCGGCATCTGGGTGAAGAACAGGGTCAGCTCGGCCGTCTTCGGCTCGCCGGCGATCAGGCTGGCGTAGTGGCGCGCGGTGGCGGCTTCGTTCGCGTTGGCGGGAACTTTGGCCACGGCCTGCGGGGCGCTGGCGACGGCCATGGCGAGCAGGACGCTGCCGGTCAGTTGTTTGTACATGGATGTGGCTCTCTGGTGCGGTTGGTTGCGGACTTGCGCCCGCATTGGACCGCGCAACTCTATACGGTTGAGTTAGCGTTGGCAATATCGCAGGTAGGGTGGGCGGGTCTCCCGCCCACGCGGTGATAGTTGCGGGTTGAACTGATGAACGAGTAGATCTTGCCTGGTTGAGCGCGTGGGCAGGAAACCTGCCCACCCTACAAAATCATGTGCGGCTATGAACGCGCGTTCCACCCGAATACGTTGCCCGGATGGCGCGGTCGTCCCCCAACAGCGCCAGCGCGAACAGCAGTTCTTCCAGCGAGTCCAGCTGCTTCGTCCTGCGCGCCAGCAGCGGCGTGCATGTTGGGTCGAGCACGACGAAGTCCGCTTCCGCGCCCGGCGCAAAGCTGCCGATCGTGCCTTCCAGGCCCATGGCGCGCGCCGCACCCAGCGTGGCCAGATAGAACATGCGTAGTGCCGGCAGGTAGCTGCCCTTCAGGCGCGCCACCTTGTAGGCCTCGTTCATGGTCTGCAGCATCGAGAACGAGGTGCCGGCCCCGACGTCGGTGCCGAGCGCAAGCTGCGTGCGGGCGCCATCGGCCCGTTCGAAGTCGAACAGGCCGCTGCCGAGGAACAGGTTGGAGGTCGGGCACACCGCCGCGGCCGATCCGGTGGCGCTCATGCGCGCGAAGTCCTCGTCGTCCAGCCAGATGCAATGGCCGAACAGGGCGCGCGGGCGCATCAGGCCGAAACGCTCGTAGACGTCCAGGTAGCTGCGCGCCTGCGGATGCAGCTCGCCCACCCAGCTGCACTCGTCCTTGTTCTCCGAGACGTGAGTCTGGATGAAGGTGTCCGGATAGGCCTTGGCTAGTTCAGCGGTGGCGCGCAGCTGGGCGTCGGTCGAGGTGGGCGCGAAGCGCGGGGTGATCGCATATAGCTGGCGGCCGCGCTTGTGCCACCTCTCGATCAGGTCGGCGCTGGTGCCGACGCCGCCCTCGAGGTCGCGCAGGAAGTCCGGGCAATGGCGGTCCATCAGCACCTTGCCGGCCACCATGCGCAAGTTGCGCGCCTCGCTGGCCTCGAAGAACGCGTCCACCGACTGCGGATGCACGGTGCAGTAGACCACGGCCGTCGTGGTTCCGCAGCGCAGCAGCTCGTCGAGGAAGAACTCGGCGGTCGCGCGCGCGTGCTGCGGATCCTCGAAGCGGCGCTCGGTCGGGAAGGTGTAGGTCTCGAGCCAGGGCAGCAGGCCCGGGCTCGGCGAGGCGATCATGTCGGTCTGCGGATAATGCAGATGGGTGTCGATGAAGCCCGGGGTGATGAGCTGGCCGCGGTAGTCGTGCGGGGTCACGCCTGGCGGCAGCGTGCCGGCCAGGGCGTCATGGTCGCCGGCCGCCTTGACGCGGCCATCCTCGACCACCAGCAGGCCGTCCTCGTGCCAGGCATGGGCGTCGCCGGTGAAAGCCGGGTCGGCGTGAAAGTGCAGCAAGCTCGCACGGTAGGCTTGCACGTTGTTGGGTGCGCTGGACATTTAGTTGAATTCCGTTGAAACGTGTGGCTGGCGGGCGGCTGCTTCCCATACCTGGAGCAGCTGGGCCGCCACGGAGGCCGCGATCACGGCCGGGGCCTTGCCCTCGATGCCGGGCAAGCCGACCGGGCAGACCATCGCGTCGAGGCGCGCGGCATCGATGCCGCGCTCGCGCAGGCGGTGCTCGAACTGGCGGCGCTTGGTATCCGATCCGATCAGGCCGAACCAATTTTCCGCAGCGGGACGCGACAGTATCGCGTGCGAGAGCTGCAGGTCAAGTGCATGGCTGTGCGTCATGACCAGGAAGGTGGTGCCGGATGCTGCTTTTTCAACAAGCGCCTCGGGGGTGTCGGTGGCTTCGATCGTCACGTTGGCCGGCACGTGCGCCGGGAACAGGTCCTCGCGCTCGTCGACCCAGGTGACGCGGCAGGGCAGTTCGGCCAGGGCGCGGACGATGGCGGCGCCGACGTGGCCGGCGCCGAACAGCATCAGGTGGGCGCGCGGAGCGAGCACGGCATCGCGCAGCCAGAGGCGGCCGGCGTCGTCCTGGAAGAGGTGGGTGCCTTGGGTGCGGTCGAATGGGGGAGCGCCCACGCCGGCAAGCAGTCGCCCACTCCCGTCGAACAACGCAGTTGTAGGGTGGGCGGGTCTCCCGCCCACGCGTTCAGCTGAAGATGAATGCTCGGCTAAGCTTCCGTTAGTTGAACGCGTGGGCGGGGAACCCGCCCATCCTACGGAAACCACACGCCATGTATCTTCATTGCGCCGCTTGTCGAGCAGCGCCAACTGCTCGGCATCCGCCATCTCGAACGCCAGCCACGCAATCCCCCCACAGCACTGCCCCAGCTTCGGCCCCAGCGGAAAGCGTTCGACATGCGCCTCTCTCCCCTGCTGCAGCATGGCCCGCGCCATTTCCAGCGCGCGGTGCTCCAGGTGGCCGCCGCCGATGGTGCCGCGAAAGCCATGCGCATCCACCAGCATGCGCGCGCCCGGCTCGCGCGGGACCGAACCCTCGACGCGGGCGACCGTCACCAGCACTGCCGGCGCGTGCAAGGCGCTGGGCAACCAGTCGGTCATGGGGCGCTCGCCGCTTCCACGAAGGCGACCGCCTTCAGGATCTCTTCGCTGGTGGCCGGCGCATTCAGCGGCGGGTTCACCCGGTGCCCGCCGAGCGCGGAGATGGCGTCGCGGATCGCGAAGAACACCGAGAACGGCAGCAGCAGCGGCGGCTCGCCCACGGCCTTGGAGCGGTGGATGCTGTCCTCGGCGTTGCGGTTCCGGAACAGGCGCACACGGAAGTCTTCCGGGCAGTCGGACACGCCCGGGATCTTGTAGGTCGAGGGCGCATGCGTCATGAGCTTGCCCGCCGGGTTCCACCACAGTTCCTCGGTGGTGAGCCAGCCCATGCCCTGGATGAAGGCGCCTTCGACCTGGCCGATGTCGATCGCCGGGTTGAGCGAGTTGCCGGCGTCGTAGAGCGCGTCGGCGCGCAGCAGCTTCCATTCGCCGGTGAGCGTGTCCACCACCACTTCCGACACCGCCGCGCCGTAGGCGTAGTAGGAAAACGGACGGCCGTTCATGGTCTTCGGGTCCCAGTGCAGGCCGGGGGTGGCATAGAAGCCGTCGGACCACAGCTGCACCCGGGCCAGGTAGGCCTTGGCCACCACTTCGCCGAAGCGCAGCGCTTCTCCGTTCACGAACACGGTGTCGTCGGCAAAACGGACTTCCGATGGATCGCCGCCGAATTGCGATGCCACGAAGGCGGCCAGCCGGTCGCGGATCTTGCGCGCGGCGTCCTGCGCGGCCTTGCCGTTCAGGTCCGCCCCGGTCGAGGCGGCGGTGGCCGAGGTGTTGGCGACCTTGCTGGTATTGGTGGCGGTGGCGCGTACCCGGGCCAGGTCCACGCCCAGTTCGTGCGCCACCACCTGCATCACCTTGGTATTGATGCCCTGCCCCATCTCGGTGCCGCCATGGTTCACCAGGATCGAGCCGTCCACGTAGACGTGCACCAGCGCGCCCGCCTGGTTCAGGTGGGTGACGTTGAAGGCGATCCCGAACTTCACGGGGGTCAGCGCCAGGCCTTTCTTGAGCACCGGGCTGGCGCGGTTGAACGCGTCGATGTCCGCGCGGCGCGCCCGGTAGTCGCTGCTCTGTTCCAGCTCGGCCACCAGTTCGTGGATGACGTTGTCGACGATCGTCTGGCCGTAGGGCGTGACATTGCGCTCGTTGCTGCCACTGCGGCCGTAGAAATTCAGGCGGCGGATGTCGAGCGCATCGCGGCCGAGATTGCGCGCGATCTCGTCGATCACGTACTCGATGGCGATCGCGCCCTGCGGCCCGCCGAAGCCGCGGAAGGCGGTGTTCGACTGGGTATTGGTCTTGCCGCAGGCGGCGCGGATGTCGACGTCGGACAGGTAATAACTGTTGTCGAAGTGGCAGACGGCGCGCGTCGCGACCGGGCCGGACAGGTCGGCCGAATAACCGGCGCGCGTGACCATGTCGACCTTGGCGGCAAGGATGCGCCCTTCGCCGTCGTAGCCGACTTCGTATTCGTAGTGGAAGCAGTGGCGCTTGCCGGTGACCAGCATGTCGTCGTCGCGGTCGGCGCGCAGCTTGACCGGGCGGCGCGTTGCGCTTGCTGCGATCGCCGCGGCCGCCGCCCACAGGGCCGACTGCGACTCCTTGCCGCCGAAGCCGCCGCCCATGCGGCGGCACTCGACCGTCACGTGGTGCGAATGCAGGCCGAGCGCATGCGCCACCACGTGCTGCATCTCGCTCGGGTGCTGGGTCGAACAGTAGACGTGCATGCCATGGTCTTCGCCGGGGATCGCGTAGGCGATCTGGCCTTCGAGGTAGAACTGTTCCTGGCCGCCCACAAGCAGCTCGCCTTTCACGCGGTGCGGCGCCCCTGCGAACGCACGTTCCGCGTCGCCCCTGGCCAGGCGCATCGGCGGCAAGACATACGACTGGGCGGCGCGCGCTTCCTGCGGGCTCAGGATCGCCGGCAGGTCCTCGTAGTCGATCATTGCGCGCCTGGCGGCGCGGCGGGCGTTGTCGTGGCTGTCGGCGACGACGATGAACACCGGCTGTCCAAGGTACTGGACCAGGCCGTCCGCCAGGATCGGGTCGTCGTGGATGATCGGGCCGCAGTCGTTCAGGCCCGGGATGTCATGCGCGCTCAAGACAGCGACCACGCCGCGGCTGGCGCGTACGGGTTCCAGGTCGATACCGAGGATGCGCGCATGGGCGCGGCCGGACAGGCCCAGCGCCGCATGCAGGGTGCCGGCGGTTTCGCGGATGTCGTCGGTGTAGGTGGCCTGGCCGAGCACGTGCAGCACGGCCGATTCGTGCGGGCGCGCGCGCCCGACTTCGGTCCACTGGGCGGCATCGAGGATGGGGGTGCCTGCGTCGTTCATGTCCATTCTCCTCGTCAAGCGCCGGCCGCGAAGGCATTCACCGCGCCAACGGGCAGCGGATTCTCGAGGCGGGTTTCGAACCAGAAGCGCCGCAGCAGGTTCTGCGCCGCCAGCATGCGGTAGCTGCTCGACGCACGCATGTCGCTCAGCGGCGCGTATTCCTGGGCCAGCGCGTCCATCGCAGCGCGCAGTGAAGCTTCGTTCCATGGCTGGCCGACGAGAAGCGCTTCGGCCTTGGCCGCGCGCTTGGGCGTGGCCGCCATGCCGCCGAAAGCGATGCGGGCGCCGGCCACCGTGTCGCCGTCGAGCGTGATGGCAAAGGCCGCGCACACGGCCGAGATATCCTGGTCGAAGCGCTTGGCCAGTTTATAGGTACGAAAGCGCAGGCCGGCGCGCGGCAGCGGAATGCGCAGGCTTTGCACGAACTCGCCCGGCTGCAGGTCTTTCTGCTGGTAGCCGAGATAAAAATCTTCCAGCGCCAGCACGCGCTCGCCCGCCGCGCCGCGCAGCACCACCTGGCTGCCCAGGGCGATCAGCCAGGGCATCGAATCGCCGATCGGCGAGCCATTGGCGACGTTGCCGCCGAGCGTGCCCGCGTTACGGATCGGCAGCGAGGCGAAGCGCTGCCACATCTCCGTCAATTCATCCGGATAGTGGCGGCAGAGGGCCGCGTAGGCATCGTTCAGGCTCACGCCCGCGCCGATCTCCAGCATGCCGCCGGATTCGGCCAGCGTGCGGAGTTCATCCACCTGGCCGAGATAGATGATGTCGTTCAGCTCGCGCATGTGCTTGGTGACCCAGAGCCCGACGTCGGTCGAACCGGCCAGCAGCAGGGCCTGCGGGAATGCGCTGCGCAGCTGCACCAGTTCGGCGAGCGTGCGCGGGACGTGGAAGCGCCCTCCTCCCGCCTCATAGGTGAAGCCCTGGGTGCGCTGCAGGACGCGCAGGCGCTCGGCCAGCGCGGCGCGGTCGAAAGCGGCGGGCGGCAGCTCGACCATGCGGCGGGCCGCGTCGATGATCGGGCGGTAGCCGGTGCAGCGGCACAGGTTGCCGGACAGCGCATCGTCGATCTGGCAGCGCGAGGGCTGGCGGCCGGAAGGCCCGTGGCCTTCCTGCTTCAGGTACATGCCCCACAGCGACATCGCGAAGCCGGGGGTGCAGAAGCCGCACTGGGAAGCGTGGCACTCGACCAGGGCCTGCTGCACCGGGTGCAGGCTGCCGTCGGGCTGCTGCAGGTCTTCCACCGTGAACAAGGCCTTGCCGTCGAGCGTGGGCGTGAACTGGATGCAGGAATTGACCGCCTTGAGGGCAAGCCGGCCGTCTTCCAGCGAGCCGATCACCACCGTGCAGGCGCCGCAGTCGCCCTCGGCACAGCCTTCCTTGGTGCCGGTGCAGTGCAGGTCTTCCCGCAGGTGCTGCAGGATGGTCTGCGTCGGCTGCACGTCCCGCACTTCCTGGACGGCGCCGCGGTAATAGAAGCGGATCGGCTCTGACATATCGTTCTCTTTCAAGCAAGGGCGGAAGGCTACCACCCGGAGGCATGCGACTTATAAGACAATCTATATATTACTTATCAATATATTTGCATATCTTATGAATCGCCCTGCCCTTCATTGTAGGAAAGGATGCACGCTTTTCCAGTGCTGCGCGATATCGATGCGGCGCGTGATCCAGACCCCATCATGGCTCCGCACGTAGTCGAGGAAGCGCGCCAGGGCCTGCGCGCGCGCCGGCCGCCCGACCAGCCGGCAGTGCAGGCCGATCGACAGCATCTTTGGCCGGTTCAGTCCGGCCGGATCTCCCTCGCGGTACAGCAGGTCGAAGGCGTCCTTCAGGTAGTCGAAGAACTGGGTGCCCGAATTAAAGCCCTGCATGGCGGCGAAACGCATGTCGTTGGTGTCGAGCGTGTAGGGCACCACCAGGTGCGGCACCCGGCGGCCGTCGTGTGTTTCGACCAACTGCCAGAACGGCAGGTCGTCGCCGTAATGGTCGGCGTCGTAGGCGAAGCCCCCGTGCTCGACCACCAGGCGGCGCGTGTTGGGCGAGTCGCGCCCGGTATACCAGCCGAGCGGCGCCTCGCCGGTGAGTTCGCGCATGATCTGCACCGCTTCCAGCATGTGGGCGCGCTCAAGGGCCTCGTCGACGTTCTGGTACGAGATCCAGCGCAGCCCGTGGCAGGCGATCTCGTGGCCCAGTTCGCGGAACGCGCTGACCGCCTCGGGATGGCGCTTGAGCGCCATCGCCACCCCGAACACGGTGAGCGGCAGCCCGCGCTCCTCGAACAGGCGCAGCACCCGCCACAGGCCGGCGCGCGAGCCGTATTCGTAGAGCGACTCCATGCTCATGTGACGCATCGGGAAGGGCTGCGCGCCGATGATCTCGGACAGGAAGGTCTCGGAGGCCGGGTCGCCGTGCAACACGCAATTCTCGCCGCCCTCTTCGTAGTTGAGCACGAACTGCAGGGCCACGCGCGCGCCGCCGGGCCATTGCGCATGTGGCGGATTGCGGCCATAGCCGACCAGGTCGCGCGGATAATTCGAGTAAGTGTCCATGGGTTCGGAAGAAGGCGGGTATATCGGCGATCATATATTGCAGGAAGCACAACGGTATATGATTGCCCGCATACCTTCACTCATCCTGCTGATATGGGCAAACTCTCCACCCACGTCCTCGACACCGCCCACGGCCGCCCGGGCGCCGGCGTCAAGATCGAGCTGTACGGCGTCGGCACGGCCGGCCGCACCCTGATCAAGCAGGATGTCACCAACGGCGACGGCCGCTGCGCCACTCCGCTGTTGGAAGGCGAACTGCTGCGCCCGGGCCAGTACGAACTGGTCTTCCATGCCGGCGACTATTTCGCCGCCCAGGGCGTGGACCTGCCCTCGCCGCGCTTCCTCGACCGCGTCACGATCGCCTTCGGCGTCTTCGACAGCGCGCAGAACTACCATGTGCCGCTGGTGATGACGCCCTGGTCCTACTCGACCTACCGGGGTAGCTGAGGCTCTTCCGGACGCGGCCGGCGCTTGATTCTTGCTATGCTGATTCTCATCGTGTCGGGAGCAGCCATGGCATTGCATATCGTTCACTTCATCGGGCCGATCAACCATCATTCCGCCAGCAGTATCCGCAACAATTGCTTGCAGGCGCTGCAAAACGGCGCGACCGAGATCGAACTGCACATGTCCAGCGAGGGCGGCAACATGACGGCCGGCTTCGCGCTGTACTTCTTCCTGAAGTCGCTGCCGGTGCCGCTCACCACCCACAACATCGGCAGCGTGGAATCGGTGGCCGTGGTCATCTTCCTTGCCGGGCAAAAGCGCTACGCCTGCCCCGGCACGCGCTTCCTGATCCACCCGCTGCACTGGGGTTTCGGCAGCCTGGTCGCGGCCGACCATTCGCGTGTGTCCGAATGGCGCGACTGTCTCGATTTCGACGCCGAGCGTTATGCCAGCATCTTCCTCGATGCCACCACCGCCGCCGGCTGCGCCACCGACATCCGCAGCAACCTGACCGGCAATGCGCGCATTTTCGATGCCGACGGGGCGGTCAAGGCAGGCATCGTCCACCGCGCCGTGCAGGCGCAGCTGCCGCCGGCCGGGCCGACGTGCCACTGGTGGAACTGATCTGACAAGCTGCTGTTTCAATTGCACAACATGTAATGACAATTCGACAGAAATTGTCACCAATTGTCATCATTTGACTTGCATCAAATTGCTCCCTGGATAGAATCATTTCCAGAGTTTCACGGCGCTGCCTGCTTGCTGCCTTTGCGGCGCCATCCTTTCCGAGCAGCTGACGTAACAAGAATGATGATGAAGAAACGTGTAATTGCTACCTTGCTGGCGCTTCCGCTGGCAGTCTCGACGGCCTATGCGCAAGACGGCGGCGGCTTCCCTTCCGTAAAGATCAGCGGCTTCGGCACCGGCGCCCTGACCTATGCCGACACCAGCCACGCCGAGTTCGCCCGTCCGAACCAGGCCGAAGGCTCGTCGCGCGACTTCCGCACCGGCATCGACTCGAACCTCGGCCTGCAGGCCGACATGCCGGTCAACAGCTGGCTGTCGCTGACCGCCCAGGGCCTGGTGCGCAAGGATGCCGAAGCGGGCTACGGCGCCGAGCTGAGCTGGGCCTTCGCCAAGGCCCGCATCTCGGATGAGCTGAGCGTGCGCGTCGGCCGCGTCGGCCTGCCGGTGTTCATGATCTCCGACTACCGCAACGTCGGCTACGCCAACCACACCGTGCGTCCGGCAGCGGAAGTCTACTCGCAGGTGCCCTTCAACAGCATCGACGGCGTCGACCTCACCTGGCAGCACGGCTTCGGCGACACCAGCCTGACCTCCCAGCTGGCCTACGGCAGCGTGAAGTCTGCGCTGTCCGGCAACATCCACGCCAAGGGCAAGCAGATCGTCGCCCTGAACATCACTGCCGAGCACGGCCCCTTCACCGTCCGCGCCGGCCATGCGACCGCCAAGGTCACCATCGACGATTCGGTCTCGCTGAACACCCTGCTGGGCGGCCTGCGCGCCGCCGGCGCCGGCTACCGCTTCCCGCAACTGGTGACCCTGGCCAATGAGATCCAGGCCAACGAAAAGCGTGCGTCGTTCAGCTCGCTGGGCCTGGCCATGGACTGGAACAACATCGTCGTCCAGTCCGAGTACGCCAAGCGCAAGACCAAGGCCTACATCAACGACACCAGCGCCTGGTACGTGATGGGCGGCTACCGCATCGGCAAGTTCATGCCCTACGTCAGCCACGCCGAACTGAAGATCGACAGCGCCGTCGTCAACACCGTGCCGGCGGCCTGCCCGGCCGGCTACCCGGCGGCCTGCACCCCGACCATGCAGCAGCTCGGCGCCGGCGTGCGCCGCCTGCCGAACACCGGCGTCGGCCAGGGCGAGCAGTCGACCAGCAGCTTCGGTTTCCGCTGGGACTTCGCCAGCTCGATCGCCCTGAAGGCGCAGATCGACCGCGTCAAGCCGAAGAACGGCACCGGCCTGCTGGTGAACGCCCAGCCGACCTTCAAGGGTGACGTCGTCGTCGGCGCCGTGGCCCTCGATTTCGTGTTCTAAGGAGCGGACCATGCACAAGATGATCGCAAAGCTGTTTGCTGCAGCCGCCCTCGTTGCGGCCGGTGTCGTTCCCACTGCGGCCATGGCCGAAGTGGTCGTGGTGGTGAACCCGAAGGCTGCCGAAGCCTCGATGACCAAGGAGCAGATTGCCCAGTTCTTCCTGGGTAAATCCACCGCCATGACGCCGATCGACCAGGCCGATGCCAACCCGGTCCGCGCCGAGTTCTACAAGAAGGTGACGGACAAGGATGCCGCCCAGGCCAAGGCCCTGTGGTCGAAGCTGGTCTTCACCGGCAAGGCCACGATGCCGAAGGAAGTCGCCGACAATGCCGCCGTGAAGGCAGCGGTCGCGGCCAACCCGAAGGCCATCGGCTACATCGACAAGAGCGCCGTGGACGGCAGCGTCAAGGTGGTCTACTCGGCACAGTAAGCAAGCTTCACCTTAAAGGTAGCACCCGCCGTCGGCCCAGCGCCGCCGGCGGTTTATGCATTCTGGAGACATCAACATGAGCATCAAGCGCAGGATCTGGGCACTGCCCGTCATTTCCGCCATTATCTTCGGCCTCGGCGCCGGTGCCAGCGCGATGATCGCGAACGGCGCGCTGACGTCGATCACCACCACCGCCAGCGTCGACTACCCGGTGCTCGATGCCTCCAAGGCGCTCATCCTCGACGTCGCCGCCGTCACGGACGGCCTGCAGGACGCGGTCGCCGAAGGCGACAAGGACAAGATCGGCCAGGTCGGCGAGCAGGCCGACAAGCTGCGCGCCAGGCTGGAAACATTCAAGCAGATTCCCGGACAGCAGGACACCGGCACGCGCCTGGCCAGGGAATTCGACGCCTATTACGCGCCGGCCCTGTCGGCCGCGCGCATCATGCTCGAGATGGAGCAAGGCGACCCGCAGGCGGTGGTCGGCAAGATGCAGTCGGCCCTCGCCGTGCTGAACGGCGACCTGGCCAAGGTCAACGAAGCGGCCCAGCGCCAGTTCGCGGCCGGCATCGAAGCCAGCAAGAACAGCGTCAACAAGGTCATGATCGCGATGATCGCGACCGCACTGATCGTGATCGCCAGCCTGGCCCTGGTCTCGTGGTTCGTGGTGCGCGCCATCTGGCAGCAACTGGGAGGCGAACCCGAATACGCCCGCGAGATCGCCCAGGCCGTGGCCGCCGGCGACCTGTCGACCGAAATCCGCCTGGAGGCCGGCGACAAGGGCAGCCTCCTGGTGGCGCTGAAGGAAATGCGCGGCCGCCTGGCGACCCTGGTGGCGGAGATCAAGCTGTCGGCCGACACCATCGCCCTGGCCAGCTCGGAAATCGCAAGCGGCAACGCCGACCTGGCGCGCCGCACCGAATCGCAGGCCGAGAGCCTGGACCGCACCACCCGCTCGATGGAATCCTTGACCGGCGCCGTGCGCGAGAACGCGAGCGCCGCCAGCCAGGCCAATGCCCTGGTGGAGACCGCGACCAGCATCGCAACCCGCGGCGGCCAGGTGGTGGGCGGCGTGGTGAGCACCATGGGCGACATCAACAGCTCGGCGAACAAGATCGTGGAGATCATCTCGGTCATCGACGGCATTGCCTTCCAGACCAACATCCTGGCGCTGAATGCGGCCGTGGAGGCGGCGCGCGCCGGCGAACAGGGGCGCGGCTTCGCGGTAGTGGCGGGCGAAGTGCGCAACCTGGCGCAGCGCTCGGCGGCGGCGGCCAAGGAGATCAAGGAACTGATCGGCGACTCGGTGTCGAAAGTGAGCGCCGGCAGCGCGCTGGTCGACGAAGCCGGCGTGACCATGGGCCAGATCGTGGAATCGGTGCGCAAGGTGCAGACCATCATGGCCGAGATCAGCGCCGCGGGCGCCCGCCAGAGCGCCGGCATCGACGACATCGGCCGCGCGATCGGCAGCATCGACCAGATGACCCAGCAGAACTCGGCGCTGGTGGAGGAAGCCTCGGCGGCGGCCGAGTCGCTGGCGGAGCAGACCACGCAGCTCACCAGCGCGCTGTCGGTGTTCAAGCTGGAGACGGCGGCGCCGGCGCTGGCTCGTGGCGCCAAGCGACCGGCATTGCGCTAGAACCCTCTCTTGGATTCCCGCCTTCGCGGGAACGACGGCTTGGAAGACAGCGGCCATAGAGACACGATAACGCGTTGCGTTGGCTTGAAGACCGTCGTTCCCGCGCAGGCGGGAACCTGATCGTGCAAGCATCCCACCACGGTGTCCTTGCATGAAGCCGCTCAAACCGCCGCGCCCGGCGCCGTCAATACAAACCATTGTCACCTGAACCATACTGCTTGTCGGCCCGACCACAAGCGTTATCGGCTGCACCATGGTCGTGGCGCGCACGCATCTCCCGGGGCACGGCACGCTTTACAAATTTGATGCCTGTAGGCATCATCCAGAGAATCCACCCCGGGTAACACTCCGTCTTCCAGCCCAGTCCCCTATGGCAGCAGTCCTTCCCAACACGATCACCGGTGCGCCCCTGTCGGGACTGGCGCGGGCGCTCGTGCAGGCCGGGCGGCTGAGCCTGGGGCAGGCGGACACGCTGCAAAAAAAGGCCGCCGCCGACAAGACGCCGTTCATCGACGCCCTGCTCGAGAGCGGCATCATCGAGCCCGGCGCCCTGGCCAGCTTCTGCGCCGAGACCTTCGGCTACCCGCTGCTCGACCTGTCCTGCTTCGCGCTCGAGGCCATCCCTGCGGCCGCCATCGACGCCAAGCTGATGCAGGGGCAGCGCGTCGTCGCGCTGGCCAAGCGCGGCAACAAGATGTCGGTGGCGCTGTCCGACCCGACCAACATCCAGGCCCTGGACCAGATCAAGTTCCAGAGCGAGTCCTCGGTGGAGCCGGTGATCGTGGCCCACGACGTCCTGCTCAAGCTGCTCGACAAGCTGGCCAAGAGCGCCGAAGCGACGCTCAACGAACTTGCCGGCGAAGGCGCCGACATCGAGTTCGCCGAGGAAGAGGCGCAGCCGGTGGCGCCGCCCGACGCCAGCAGCGACGTCGAGGATGCGCCGATCGTGCGCTTCCTGAACAAGATCCTGATGGATGCGGTGCAGATGGGCGCCTCGGACATCCACTTCGAGCCCTACGAGAAGTACTACCGGATCCGCATGCGCGTGGACGGCCTGCTGCGCGACCACGCCAATCCGCCGCTGTCGATCCGCGAGAAGCTGGTCTCGCGCATCAAGGTATTGGCCAAGCTCGACATCTCGGAAAAGCGCGTGCCGCAGGACGGCCGCATGCGCCTGATCGTCAGCCCCACCCGCACCATCGACCTGCGCGTTTCCACCCTGCCGACGCTGTTCGGCGAAAAGACCGTCATGCGTATCCTCGACGCCACCCAGGCGCAGATGGGCATCGACGCGCTCGGCTACGAGCCCGAGCAGAAGGCGCTGCTGCTGGACGCCATCTCGCGTCCCTACGGCATGGTGCTGGTCACCGGCCCGACCGGCTCCGGCAAGACGGTGTCGCTGTACACCTGCCTGAATTTGCTGAACAAACCCGGCATCAACATCTCGACCGCCGAAGACCCTGCCGAGATCAACCTGCCCGGCGTGAACCAGGTCAACGTCAACGACAAGGCCGGCCTGACCTTCCCGGTGGCGCTGAAGTCCTTCCTGCGCCAGGATCCGGACATCATCATGGTCGGCGAGATCCGCGACCTGGAAACCGCCGACATCGCGATCAAGGCCGCCCAGACCGGCCACATGGTGTTCTCGACCCTGCACACCAACGACGCGCCCTCGACCCTGACGCGCCTGATGAACATGGGCGTGGCGCCTTTCAACATCGCCTCCTCGGTGATCCTGATCACGGCGCAGCGCCTGGCGCGCCGCCTGTGCGGCTGCAAGCAGCCGCTCGAGACCTCGCGCGAGGTGCTGCTGGCGGCCGGCTACCGCGACAGCGACCTGGAAGGCGGCTGGAAACCCTATGGCCCGGTGGGCTGCGACCGCTGCCTCGGCTCCGGCTACAAGGGCCGGGTCGGCATCTACCAGATCATGCCGATCACGCCGGCAATCGAGGCCCTCATCCTGGCGCACGGCAATTCGATGCAGATCGCCGAGCAGGCCGAGAAGGAAGGCGTGAACTCGCTGCGCCGCTCCGGCCTGATGAAGGTGAAACAAGGACTCACGAGTCTCGAAGAAGTGCTCGGCTGCACCAACGAATAGGCGACAAGGACATATGGCTACCTCCCTACAACCCCGGAGCCGCGCAGGAGCGCAGGTCAAGGAAGCGGTCTATGCCTGGGAAGGCAAGGACAAGACCGGCAAGACCGTGCGCGGCGAACTGCGCGCCGGCGGCGAGGCGATCGTCAACGTCACGCTGCGCCGCCAGGGCATCCTGGTCACCAAGGTCAAGAAGAAGGCCTATCGCAGCGGACGCAAGATCACCGACAAGGACCTGACCCTGTTCACGCGCCAGCTGGCCACCATGATGAAGGCCGGCGTGCCGCTGCTGCAGGCCTTCGACATCGTCGGCAAGGGCCACGCCAACCCGTCCATGTCCAAGCTGATCATGGACCTGCGCAACGACGTCGAGACCGGCACCAGCCTGAACAACGCCTTCCGCAAGTACCCGGTCTACTTCGACCCGCTGTTCTGCAACCTGGTGGGCGCCGGCGAACAGGCCGGCATCCTGGAAGACCTCCTGACCCGCCTGGCGATCTACAAGGAAAAGACACTGGCGATCAAGGGCAAGATCAAGTCCGCCCTGATGTACCCGATCTCGATCATCGCGATCGCCTTCGTCGTCACCGCGATCATCATGATCTGGGTGGTCCCCGCCTTCAAGGAAGTGTTCAAGACCTTCGGCGCCGACCTGCCCGCCCCGACCCTGATCGTGATGGGCATCTCGGACTTCGTGGTGGAATGGTGGTGGCTGATCTTCGGCGGGCTCTTCGCCGGCCTGTACTTCTTCTTCCAGGCCTGGAAGCGCTCGCGCAAGATGCAGCAGGCGATGGACCGCCTGCTGCTGCGCCTGCCGATCTTCGGCGCCGTGATCCGCAAGGCCACGATCGCGCGATGGACCCGCACCCTGTCGACCATGTTCGCGGCCGGCGTGCCCCTGGTCGAGGCGCTCGACTCGGTCGGCGGCGCCTCGGGCAACGACGTCTACCTGGAAGCGACCAAGAAGATCCAGAACGAAGTCAGCACCGGCACCAGCCTGACGATCTCGATGCAGAACGCCAACGTGTTCCCCAACATGGTGATCCAGATGGTGCAGATCGGCGAGGAATCCGGTTCGCTCGACGCCATGCTGGGCAAGGTGGCCGACTTCTTCGAAGAGGAAGTCGACGAGGCGGTGGCGGCGCTGTCCTCGCTGATGGAGCCTTTGATCATGGTGATCCTGGGCGTCCTGATCGGCGGGCTGGTGATTGCGATGTACATGCCGATCTTCAAGCTGGGGTCGGTGGTTTGATCCGTCCGCCCCTCAGATCGGCCTGATTCGTTCCGGAATGAGTCTGCCCGCGTCGTCAGGAGACAGGTAGTACTGGATCCCGCCACCCCTGCCGAACTGCGGATTGGCCAAGGCCTTGCCGCGCGCCGCGCAGATGTTCTCCGTCACCCGGAACGCCCTGACCCTGTCGCGTAAGCTCCGCGGCAGGCCCGCGGCATCCTTGCCGGGATTGGTCGTGACCTGCACCAGTGCATAGTAGGCCGCCAGGCTGCCGCCTGCTTTTTCCAGCGTCGGGTAGCTCACCGCGAACCCGGGCGACGAACCCGGGGTGAGCGAGTAGAAGAGCGTCCCCTGCCAGACCACCACGTTGTCGTAGCGATCCTTGCCGACGTAGGGTTTGGCCGGGTTGGCCGCCGAGATGCCTTGCGTCGCACGCGCCTGCGCCGCGGGATTCTTTCCGCAACAGGGGCCGCAGCGGGCCTTGCCGCGCGCCGCGCCCTGCGGCTCGAGCGCCGGGCGGAGGTTCGGTTCAGTCTGCTGTCCGTGCAGGGGACTGCTGGACAATAGCGCGAAAGCGAGTGTGGCGCGGCCGAACCAGGCGAGTTCCATGGCTTCATCCTCTCGTGGCAGGACAAACACTCTAGCGCAGGCATCAACGACAACTTTGCATCACGTCAATTCAGCTAATGCCAGGCATAGCCTCTCCTGAAGCGCTGACGGGCTGACGGCACCGGCGTCGTCTTCTGCGCCTCGCCGGCGATGACGATGTCGCGTAGGGGACCGGCTTCATCAGACAAGCCCCTAAAGAATCAGGATGCCTGTTCGAACACCGTCCCTGCCCCAGTGAGGATCCGCCGCACCGCCGGATGCCCTTCCCTGCGCTCGACCGACACCGCATAGAAGTGCTCGACGATGCTGCCGATGGTGCCGATCGGCACCAACCCATCTTCGGCCTGCACGATCCCGCTCAGCACCGTGGGCGCCACCATGAAGCCGGTGGCGGCGCGGGCGAAGGACTTCAGCAGCGCGCCGTCGTCGAATTCGCCCACCGTGATCGGACGCAACGCATGGCTTTCGAACCAGCTCTTCAGCTGGGTGTGGACGGCCGCATCCTGGCCCGGCAGCAGGAAGGGCGCGCCGCGCAGGCGCTGCGGGAAGTCGCCCGGCCATGCCTCGCACAAATCCGGGTGGCCGAACACGGTGAGCGTGCTGGAGCCGAGCAGCTGGGTGTAGCCGCGCACCGCGCCGCCGGTGGGCAGGCCCTGGTCGGCGATGACCAGGTCGAGCTTGTGCGCCGCCAGTTCCACCACCAGGTCCTCGAAGCGTCCTTCGTGGCAGATCAGGCGCATCGCCAGGCCGGCCTCGCGCGCCGGCTGCAGCAGGCGGAAGGCCAGGCTCTTGGCGATCACGTCGCAGATGCCGACCCGCAGGGTTTCCCCGCCCGTGAAGGCGCCGCGCCGCACTGCCTGTTCCAGCTCGTTGCCGAGGTCGAAGATCTGCTCGGCGTAGCGCAGCACGGTCTTGCCGGCCTCGGTCAGTTCCAGCACCCGTCCCTTCTTCTTGAACAATTCCTCGCCCAGTTGCTCTTCCAGCACCTGCAGCTGCATGCTGATCGCCTGCGCCGTCACGTGCAGCTGCTCGGCCGCCCGCGCCACCGTCCCGTGGGTGGCGACCGCGTGGAAGTAATGCAGGTGCTTGTAGTTGATCATCGCGATTAACCTCAATAAAAACTTACGCTTTACGAAAGAATAATCGATTTTACTTTAGATTCGCGCGCTTCTATAGTGGCTTCACTTTCATTTTTCCAGCGAGGCCACCATGCATAGTTACACCACCAACAGTCCCGAAGCAGTCAGCCGCATCCTGGCCCTGGCCATGATCGTCGACGGCCACCTGAGCCCGGCCGAGCTGAGCGCCATGCACCATTCCAAATACCTGGAACAGGTGCAGATCGACGACGATACCTTCGACCGCACGCTGCGCCAGCTGTGCGAAGACCTGCTCGATGCCGCGGCCAACCGCCGCGCCGGCATGGTCGAGATCGACCCGCGGCTGATGGACGCCCTGCTGCTCGACATCCGCGATCCGCTGCTGCAGATCCGCGTGTGGCGGACCATGGTCGACATCGTCCATGCCGACGGCCACCTCGACGGCCGCGAAGCGACCCTGGTAAGGCGCGCGGCGCGCGCCTGGTTCGGCCAGGACGAGGCGGAAGACTCGTTCGCCACGGCTGGCCTGGCCACCTGAAACAGCGTTCCTGAACGGAGAACAACATGGAATTTCTTACCGCACTCTGGCTCGGCACACCCGCCTGGGCCTGGCTTTCCTTCCTGACCATCGTCGTGGTCCTGCTGGCCTTCGACCTCGGGGTCCTGAACAAGAAGGACCACGTCATCGGGGTCAAGGAAAGCCTGAAACTGTCGGCGCTCTACATCGCCGCGGGCCTGCTGTTCGGCCTGTGGGTCTGGCATGAATTCGGCAGCGAAAAAGGCATGCATTTCTATACGGGCTTCCTGATCGAGAAGAGCCTGTCGCTGGATAACATCTTCGTGATCTCGCTGATCTTCGCCACCTTGGCGATCCCGCCGCTCTACCAGCACCGCGTGCTGTTCTGGGGCATCATGGGTGTGATCATCACGCGCGGCATCATGATCGGCGCCGGCACTGCCCTGGTGGAAAGCTATTACTGGACCCTGTACATCTTCGGCGCCTTCCTGGTGTTCACCGGCATCAAGATGTTTTTCGTGGATACCGACAGCGACGACATCCGCGAGAGCAAGATCTTGTCCTGGCTGAAGGGCCGCATGCGCATCACGCCCGAACTGCACGGCAACCAGTTCCTGGTGCGCCAGCCCGACCCGGCGCAACCCGGCAAGTCCCTGTTGTGGGCGACGCCGCTGTTCCTGGCGCTGTGTATGGTGGAGCTGACCGACGTGGTGTTCGCGGTCGACAGCGTGCCCGCGATCTTCGCGATCACCAGCGATCCGTTCGTCGTCTATACCTCGAACATCTTCGCGGTGCTGGGCCTGCGTGCGCTGTACTTCGCGCTGGCGGCAATGGTGGCGCGCTTCCACTACCTGAAGTACTCGCTGGCCGCGGTGCTGGTCTTCATCGGCTCGAAGATCTTCCTGGGCGACTTCGTGTTCGGCGGCAAGGTGCCGGCCGAGCTCTCGCTGGCGGTGACCGGACTGCTGCTCGCCTCGGGCGTCCTGTACTCGCTGTGGAAGACCCGCAACGACCCGCCGGCAGCAGCGGGCTAAAGTAGACTAGGCAGGCTGTCGACATGGCGGCACCGGTGCCCACAAGCGCCGGTGCCGCTTTTTCATTCATGGTGCATCACGGTCGAACTGACGGGTTGACTCGCTACTAAGCCTCAGCCATACTCGGATAAATGCTAGCGCTACCATTTAATGATATATAAATGGTATAGACTGGCTCAGGCGCGTCAGACGCCTGTCTTATAACGATAACCGAGACATCATGAGCAATCCGAAAACGACCCCTCCACGGCTGGGCGCCCTTGAAAAGCTCGGCTACAGCCTCGGCGACCTGGCCGCCAACCTGATCTTCCAGACCCTGCTGACCTTCATCGCCTTCTTCTACACCGACGTGTACAAGCTGGCGCCAAGTGCGGCGGCTTCCGTGATCTTCATCGGCGGCATCGTCGGCGCCTGCTTCAACCCGCTCATGGGCCTGCTGGCGGACCGCACCCATACGCGCTGGGGCAAGTTCCGCCCCTGGATCCTGTGGACCTCGATTCCCTTCGGGCTCACCGCGCTGCTGGCCTTCAGCACGCCCGACCTCGGCGAACGCGGCAAGATCATCTATGCGCTGCTGACCTACATCCTCCTGATGCTGGTCTACTCGGCCAACAACCTGCCCTACTCGGCCCTGAGCGGGGTCCTGACCGGCAACATGGCCGAGCGCAACAGCCTGTCGGCCTACCGCTTCACGGCCGTGATGGTCGCCCAGTTCGTCATCCAGGTCCTGCTGCTGCCGCTGGTGCTGATCGCCGGCGGCGGCGACAAGGCGCTCGGCTTCCAGAACGTGATGACCGTGTTCGCGATCGTCGGCACCGTCTTCTTCCTGATCACCTTCTTCACCACCCGCGAGCGCGTGGTCCCCGCGCCGACCCAGCGTTCCAGCATCCGCCAGGACATCGTGGACCTGCTGGGCAACCGGCCCTGGGTCGTGATGCTGGTGCTGACCATCCTGGTGTTCATCACCCTCGCCCTGAAAGGCGGCACCTACGTCTTCTACTTCAACTCCTACCTGAGCGAAACGCACCTCGCGGCTTTTCTCGAGAACATCGGCTTCAACGGCTTCATCGCCGGACTGAACGCGGTGCTCGCCAGCGTCGGCCTGACCGCCTTCCACTGGCCGAAAGACGCCGCCACCTCCGGCTTCAGCGTGTTCAATGCGGTCGGCATCATCATGATGATCATCGGGATCGGCTTTTCCAAGCCGCTGGCGGACCGCTTCGGCAAGCGCGACGTGTTCGGCGCCGCCCTGCTGGTCTCGACCGTCTTCATGCTGGCCCTGTATTTCTTCCCGCCCGAGTCGATCGGCCCGGTCTTCCTGTGCCAGCTGCTGCACGGCTTCTTCTACGGCATCACCATCCCGCTGCTGTGGGCCATGATCGCCGACGTCGCCGACTATTCGGAGTGGAAGAACAACCGGCGCGCCACCGCCCTGCTGTTCTCGGCGATGATTTTCGGCCTCAAGGCGGGCCTGAGCATCGGCGGCGCCCTGGTGGCGGCCCTGCTGTCCCACTATGGGTATGACGCTTCGCTGCCGGCCCAGGCGCCCGAAACGGCGAACGGCATCCTGCTGTCGGTCAGCGTGTGGGCCTCGATTCCCTTCCTGCTCGGCTTCGCCAGCCTGGCCCTGTACGACATCCGCAAGTCGGTCGAACTGCAGATCGAGCGCGATCTCGGCGACCGCCGCGCCGCGGCCCAGCACTGATCCCTCAACAATCAATAGGTAGCCCATGTCCGAAATCATCGACAAGGAACGCGTGCAGGAGCTCAAGGCACGCGCCATCTCCGCGCCGCTCGTCACCCACATCTACACCGCCGACCCGTCGGCCCACGTGTTCGACGGCAGGATCTACATCTATCCGTCGCACGACATCGAGGCCGGCATTCCCTTCAACGACAACGGCGACCATTTCGCGATGGAGGACTACCACGTCCTCTCGCTCGAGCATCCCGGCGCGCAGGCGGTCGACCACGGGGTCGCCCTCCACGTGAAAGACGTGCCCTGGGCCGCGCGCCAGATGTGGGCGCCGGACGCCGCCCGCAAGGACGGCAAGTACTACCTGTACTTCCCGGCCAAGCGCCCCGACGGCGTGTTCCAGATCGGCGTCGCCGTGGGCGAGCACCCCGCCGGTCCCTTCGTGCCCGAGCCCAAGCCGATCGAAGGCAGCTATTCGATCGATCCGGCCGTGTTCGAAGACGTCGACGGCGCCTTTTATATGTACTTCGGCGGGATCTGGGGCGGGCAGCTGCAGAAGTACCGCGACAACGTGTATGACGCGGCAAACGAAGAGCCGGATGCGGGCCAGGAAGCGCTGGCGCCGCGCGTGGCGCGGCTCACGTCCGACATGAAGCAGTTCGCCGAGGAGCCGCGCGCGGTCCTCATCCTGGACGAGGACGGCCAGCCGCTGCTCGCCGGCGACCACGAACGCCGCTATTTCGAGGCGCCCTGGCTGCACCGGCACGAGGGCAAATATTATTTTTCCTACTCGACGGGCAATACCCACCTGCTCTGCTACGCGGTGGGCGACAGTCCCTATGGTCCCTTCACCTACCGGGGGACCATCATGACCCCGGTGATCGGCTGGACCACCCACCATTCGATCTGCGAGTTCGAGGGACGCAGCTACCTGTTCTACCACGACAGCAGCCTGTCGGACGGCGTGACCCACCTGCGCAGCGTGAAGGTCACCGAACTGCATTACGACGACGAGGGGAACATCCTCACGATCTCGCCTTACGGCGAGCGCTAGGCGGCACCAGCCGGAACGACAAAAGGCGCCATCGGCGCCTTTTGTCGTTTGGAGCGCCAGGCGCGTCAGGCACCGTACCAGCCCGCGTCGACGAAGTACTCGCGGCCGCTGCAGCGGCGCGCATTGTTCGACGCCAGGAACAGCGCCAGCGCGGCGACGTCCTGCATCTCGACGCGCTCCGGCAAGCACTGTCCCGCCACCATGCGCGCTTCTTCCTGCGCGTCATGCCACAGCGCCTGCTGGCGCGGCGTGCGCACGCCGCCGGGCACCACCGTGTTGACGCGGATCCCGTGCGGCCCCAGTTCGCGCGCCAGCGCGCGCGTCATTCCTTCGATCGCCGCCTTGGCCGTCATGTACAAGGCCAGCCGCGTGTGCGGCAGATGCCAGGAGATCGAGCCGACATTCAGGATGACGCCGCGGGCGCGCCGCTGCATGCCCGGGATCACGGCCTGGGCCGCGAAGAACTGGTGGCGCAGGTTCACGTTCATCCGGTCTTCCCAGTAGCCCGGCGTGACCTCGCCGATCCGGTGGCGGTCGTCGTTGGCCGCGTTGTTGATCAGGATATCGATCCCGCCGGCCTCCTCCTCGATGGCGGCGATGGCGGCGGCCAGGGCGTCGAGCGCGGTCAGGTCGCAGCGCACGAAGCGTGCGGCCTGCGGGGCGCCGGCCAGCCTGTTCTCCAGCTGGCGCGAGGCCTCCTCGGCGATGTCGAGGAACCACACCCGCGCGCCCTGGCCGGCAAAGGCGGCCGTCAGCTCGCCGCCGATGCCGCTGCCGCCACCGGTGACGATGACGCGCTTGCCGGCCAGGTCGGGATAGCCGGCATAGGTGAATGCTTGTTGTTTGTTGTCGGACATAAGAATCTTCTATAAAAAAAATCGCGCAGGCCACCGGTCAGGCGTCCTGCGCGATTCTGTGGTTCACGCCCGCGTCAGAACTTCATGCGCATGCCGACCGAGAAGGTACGGCCCGGCTTGTAGCTGGTGAAGGTCGCGTTCGAGAACTGGAAGTAGGCGCGGCGCACGGTGTCGGTCGCGTTCACCACGTCGAAGGTCAGGGTCGGCAGGCCGTCGCGGTCCAGCACCTTCTCCAGGTCGAGCTGCGAGGAGAAGTCCAGCTGCTTGAAGTCGTCGCTGTACAGGGCGGCGGCGGCGATGCCGTTCTGGTTCAGGCCCGAGATCTGGCTGCCCTGCGAATAGGTGTGCGACAGGCGCGCCATGAAGCCATGGTTCTCGTAATAGACCTGGAAGTTGTTGGACTTCTTCGGCACGCCCAGCGCCACGAAGCCCTGGGTGCCTTCGCCGGTCGCCTTCTGGTCGATCAGGGTCAGGGTCTCGGAGATGCCGAAGCCGCGCCACGGCAGCAGCTTGTCGAGCGGCTGGACCCAGCCCAGCTCCAGGCCCTTGATCTTCAGCTCGCCGCCGGCGTTGCGCTGCGAAGTCATGACCACGTTGGCGCTGCCCGGACCGCCGCGGGCGTCGAGCGCCTGCTGCTGGGTCGGGGTCAGGCTGTCGTAGGTGACGCCATACTGGGCCAGGGCGCCGAAGGGCAAGGTGTTGTTCTGGTTGACCGTGAAGCCGTTCAGGGTCTTCTGGAACACCGTGGCCGACAGGTAGCCCTCGCGGCCGGTGTACCACTCGACGCCGAAGTCCAGGTTATCCGAGATGTACGGCGCCAGGTTCGGTGCGCCCAGGCTGCCGATGTCGGCCGACGGGTTCGAGAAGTTGATGCCCGGACGCAGGGCTTCCGGATTGGCGCGGGTCATCGAGCGCGAGGCCGAGGCGCGCAGCACCACGTTCTTCGCCAGGTCGAGCGCGGCGCTGGCCGAAGGCAGGGTGTTGCTGTATTCCTTGTCGACGTAGACCCACTGGTTCACGTTCGGGAACGGGGTGGCGCCCGCCGGCAGGCTGGCATTGCGCGGATCGGCCACCGAGTTGTAGGCGCCCACGCTCTGCTCGGTGCGCACGTAGCGCACGCCGGCGTTGTAGCGCAGCTGCTTGCCCATCAGCTGGGTCACGCCGTCGGTCTGCAGGAACACGCCCTTGGTCTTTTCCTGGATGAAGCCGGTGGCCGCGCCGGTATTGGCCGCGCCGGTGATCGGCGCCTGGTCGAGCAGCTGCTGGTAGTTGGTGTCGCCGGCGAAGCGCTGCCAGTCGACCTCGATCAGGCCGTTCGGGCCGCGGCGCAGGTAGTCGCTGACGCGCGCGCCGATCGTGCCCGCGCCCTGGCAGCCCGCGACGCCGCCGCAGATCAGGTTCTGCCAGGCGGTCGAGTTGTCGCGCGCGGTGATGCGGCGCATGATGTCGTCGTAGGCGAAGCCGCCCTTGATGCTGAACTCACGGTCGCCCCAGGTCAGGTCGGAACGCAAGCCCTTGGTGCTGGTCTCGCGCAGTTCCTGCTGCAGGTTGACGCGCGCGCCGTTGGCGGTGTCGAGCCGGTAGTTGGCCGGGTTGCTGATGTCCATCGAGCTGACGATGCTCGGGATCGGGCCGTTGGTGAAGGTGACGGTATTGCCCGCGTTGACCGGCGTGACCGGCAGCACGGTGGGCGACTCGCGCGAGAATTCCGACTTCGTGTAGTTCAGCTGGGCGTTCAGCTGGAGCTTGTCGCCGAGCTTCCACTCCATGCCCGGGTTGATGCCCTTCAGGCGCACCTTCTCCATGTAGGGACGGTATTCGGCGAAGAACTGGGCGTTGGCGAAGGTGCCGCTTTCGACCACGCAGCCGTTCGCGCAGTCGCTGCGGTCGACCTTCATGCCCAGCGGGATGATGGCGCCGTTGCGGCCGATCCAGTTGGTGTCGATGCGCTGCAGGTCGTTGTCCTTCTCGCTGTACATCGTGTCGACGTAGAAGTGCAGGCTGTCGCTCGGGCGGAATTCGCCCGACAGGATCGCGGTGACCTTGTCCTTGTCGCCGTATTGCGCCATCTGGCGGCCCAGGCGCGGGATCAGGGCATTGTCGATCTGCTGGATGCTCAAGCCCGGATTGCGGCCCAGCAGGAAGGCTTCGTTGATGGCGGCGCCCGGGGTCAAGCCGTTGCCGGCATTGCTCGGGACGGTGGCCGGGATGGTCCAGTTGCCGCCGCCGGTGTTGTTGCGGTTCGGGCTGCTGCTCTGGGCCGCGGTCAGGTTCGGGTTGGTCAGGCCGATGGTCTCGTAGCCGGTGGCCTGCACCTTCGACTTGTTCCAGGCGACGCCGCCCAGGATGCCCCAGGTGTTGTCGAAGGTCTTGGAAGCCAGGACCGAGCCGCGGTTGCCCCACTTGCCGGCGACCTGGTTGCGGCTGCCGCCAATGCTGGCGGTGGCGTAGCTGCCCTTCTTGTCGAACGGACGCGCGCTGCGCATGTCGACCACGCCGGCGGCGCCGCCTTCGAGCAGCGAGGCCGAGGGGCTCTTGCTGACGGTGAGCTTGGTGAACAGGTCGGTCGGCAGCAGATCGAGGTCGACCTCGCGGTTGGTGTTCTGGCTGTCGGTGCTGCCGGTGGAAGCCACCGCGATCGGGGCGCCGTTCAGCAGGACCTTGGTGAAGCTGGTGCCCAGGCCGCGGATCTGGATGTTGACGCCCTCGCCCGTGATCTCGCGCGACACCTGCACGCCGGGAATGCGGTTCAGCGATTCGGCGATGTTCGTGTCGGGGAACTTGCCGAGGTCCTCGGCGAAGATCGAATCCTGGAAGCCGGTGGCTTCGCGCTTGTCGCGCGCCGAGGTTTCCAGGCTGCCGCGGTAGCCGGTCACCTGCACGGTCTGGATTGTGCCCTGCGTGCTCGGCGCTGTTTCCTGCGCGTAGGCTGCCGAGACCAGCCCGGCGAGGACTGTCAGTTGAAGAATGCGGCCGCCGGTATGACCGGGGCGCAGGAACGTACTGCCTCGCTGCTGGACCATGTGTGTCTCCTGAGTATTTTTATGCAGATGTGATCGGCGATGCGATCAACATTCCCAATAACATAAATGTTATCGCAATCATTTTCAGTCTAAACTTCTACTTTTATACTTGTCAACTAATATATTTGCTGCACTCGAATATCCGTGGAAAGCGCCCGCACAGATGAGAATTCCTTTTCAATTTGAAAAAGATTGCGCTAACATCAGCGCTCCTATTCAGGTTCGGCACTGTCCGCCGGACAACAAAACGATGGAGACTATCTTGCAGCGATCCCTCGCATCCGTGCTGGTTCGCGCCCTGGCAGCCTTGCTGCTGGGCGCCATGTTCGCAGCCGCCGCCCGCGCCGACGAAGACGGCTACCAATTGTGGCAACGCTATCGCCCCTTGCCCGCGGCCCAGGCAAGCACGGTGCCGGCCGGCGCGATCGTCACGCTGGCACCCGAGACCCCGACCGTGCTGGCCGCGCGCACGGAATTGCAGCGGGCCCTGGGAGGCATGCTGGGTCGGGTGCCGCCGGCCGCCACCGCCATCCGTGCCGGCAGCGTGGTGCTGGCGCGCAGCGACCGGCTGCCCGCCGGCCTGCCTGCCGGGCTGCGCCGCTCCGTGGAGGGTGTCGGCCCCGAGGGCTACCTGCTCGCCCGCACCAGCGTGAACGGGCAGGACCTCACGCTGATCGCGGCGAAAACCGACATCGGCCTGTTGTACGGCAGCTTCGCCTGGCTGCGCGCCCTGCAGGACGGCAGCGCCGCCGCACTGGCGCGCAGCCCGTTGGTCTCCAACCCGGCCCTGCCGCTGCGCGTGCTGAACCACTGGGACAACCTGGACCGCAGCGTCGAGCGCGGCTACGCCGGGCAATCGATCTGGAACTGGTGGGAACTGCCCGCCATCGTCGATCCGCGCTACCTGGACTATGCGCGCGCCAATGCGTCGCTCGGCATCAACGGCACAGTGCTGAACAACGTCAATGCCAAGGCCGAGGTGCTGAGTCCGGCCTTCATCGCCAAGGCCGCGGCGGTCGCGCAGGTCCTGCGCCCCTACGGCATCCGGGTGTTCCTCTCGGTGCGCTGGTCGACCCCGCTGGATCTGAAAGAGACCGCCAGCGCCGACCCGCTCGACCCGGCGGTGGCAAGCTGGTGGCGCCGCAAGACCGAGGAGATCTACCGCAGCATTCCCGACTTCGGCGGCTTCCTGGTGAAAGCCAACTCCGAAGGCCAGCCCGGCCCGCAGGACTATGGCCGCAACCACGTCGACGGCGCCAACATGCTGGCGCGCGCGCTGGCGCCGCATGGCGGCACCGTGATGTGGCGCGCCTTCGTGTATGAACCGCCGCAGGCGCAAAAGCGCGCCGATGGCGGCATCGACCCGACGCACGACCGCGCCGCCCACGCCTACGACCAGTTCCAGCCGCTGGACGGCAAGTTCGACGCCAACGTGCTGGTGCAGGTGAAGAACGGCGCCATCGACTTCCAGCCGCGCGAGCCCTTCCATCCGCTGTTCGGCGCCATGCCCGACACGCGCCTGATGATGGAATTCCAGATCACCAAGGAGTACCTGGGTTTCGCCACCCACCTGGCCTACCTCGGCCCGATGTTCCAGGAAGCCTTGCGCGCCGATACGCGGGTGGGCCGGCGCGCCCTTACCGTGACCCAGGTGCTGCAGGGCGCGCAGAAAGGCCGCATGGGCGGCATCGCCGGCGTGGCCAACATCGGAAGCAGCCGCAACTGGTCCGGCTCGGTCTTCGACCAGGCCAACTGGTACGTCTTCGGGCGCATGGCCTGGGACCCGATGCTGGACGCCGGCGCGGTGGCGCGCGAATGGGCGGCGCAGACCTTCTCGCCAGACAAGCAGGTGCGCGATCCTGTCGTGGCCATGATGATGGCCTCGCGCGAAGCGGTGGTGGACTACATGACGCCGCTCGGCCTGCACCACCTGATGGGCACCGGCCACCACCATGGCCCGGCGCCCTGGGTGGACAACCTGGAGCGTCCGGACTGGAACCCGGTGTACTTCCACCGTGCCGGACGCGACGGCATCGGCTTCGACCGCACCGCGCGCGGCAGCAATGCGGTGGCCCAGTACGCGCCGGAAGTCGCGCGCCGCTTCGCCGATCCCGCCACCACGCCGCCCGAACTGCTGCTGTGGTTCCACCACCTGTCCTGGGATTACCGCATGCCGTCCGGGCGCAGCCTGTGGGAGGAACTGGTGGCGCGCTACGACCGCGGCGTGCTGGAAGTCGAACGCATGCAGGCGCGCTGGAACGGCCTGCGCCAGGTAGTGGACGCCGGGCGCTGGAACGACACCGCCCAGCGCCTGGCCCAGCAGCGCGTGGAGGCGCAATGGTGGCGCGACGCCTGCCTGGCGTATTTCATGCACGTGTCGGGCCGGGCGCTGCCGGCCGGGGCGAAGCCGCCGGCGCAGACGCTCGAGCACTACCGCGCGCTGCATTTCCCGTACGCGCCGGGGAACGGCTGAGTTGTGCGTAGGGTGGACGGCTCCGCCGTCCACCCTACGGTTCAGCGGCGGCAGTCCTTCAGCAAGTCCAGCGGCACCGCCTCCGCCATCGCCCGGTAACCCGCCATGTTCGGATGCAGCCCATCGTTGTCATAGTCCTTGCGCAGATGGTCCGGCCGCCTCGGATCGCGCAGCGCCGCATCGAAATCGATCACCCCGTCGAACACGCCAGAACCGCGGATCCAGTCGTTGTAGGCCTGGCGATCCTGCTCGTTGGGCGCCTTCGGATGGTAGTACGCGCTGCCGGCATAGGGCGTGATGGTGGCGCCGATCACGCACACGCCGCGCGCATGGGCGCGCGCCACCGACTGGCGCAGCGCTTCCTGCATGTCGAGCAGCAGTTGCGCGCGCGCGGCCGGGCTGTCGTCGGTGTTGCGGTGCAGGTTGCCGAAGTCGTTCACGCCGATCAGGACGATCGCATGGCGCACGCCCGGCCGCTCCAGCACGTCGCGCGCGAAGCGCGATGCGAGGTTGGGGCCGAGGCCGTCGCGCAGCAGGCGGCCGCCGCCGATTCCCGCGTTGATCACGCCGACGCCCGTCATGCCGGCCTGGCGCAGCCTGGCCGCCAGGCCGTCGGTCCAGCGCAGGTTGGTGTCGGGCGCCACGCCGTAGCCGTCGGTGATCGAATCGCCGATGGCCACCACGGCGTGCGTGCCGGGCGCGGCCTCGACCTCGATCCCGGCCAACTGGTACCAGCGCGTGAAGCTGGACGCTCCCGGCAGTTCGCTCGCTGCCAGGTGCTGGCCCGGCGCGATGAAACTGGTGGCGCGCGCGCCGGGATGGCTGGTCTGGCGGCTCGGGGCGTCCGGATAGTGGATCGAGACGGCCAGGTCGCTTCCTGCGCGGTGGACCAGGTCGACCGGGTCGCTCAGGTACTCGGTGCCGGCCGGGATCGTGACCGAGGTGGCGCCGCCGAAGCGCAGCGGCCGGCTGCTGCCGGGCTCGATCGCAGAGCGGCCGGGCCCGCTCGACAGCGCGATGCTGGCGCCGCCTATCACCAGAGGCTCGGTCCCGAAGGCATTGCTGAACCTGACGCGCAGGCGCTCGCCCCCCAGCGAGACCCGCACCACCTGGCGCAAGGTGGCGTCGCGCCATTGGGCGCTCGCCAGCTCGTGCTCGGCGCCGGGCAGCATCTGCGCCGTGCCCCAGGAAGCCACCCAGCGTCCATGGGAAGAACCGGTCGTGCCGGGAGCGGCACAAGCGGCCAGCAGTACGGCAGCGCATGCAGCTGCCCGAATCGATTGACGCGCCATCGCAATTCCTTCACACTGGTTATGTTAGCGCAATCATTTTATTTTATAAGAATGTTACGAGCAAGTTCCATCCTTGCTTGCAAGGAGCCCCTCCCATGAATCCGATCCAGCAACACGCCAGCCCGACCGTCATCGACATGCAGGTGATCCCGGTAGCCGGCATGGACAGCATGCTGCTCAACCTGTGTGGCGCCCATGCCCCCTATTTCACCCGCATCCTGGTGCTCCTGAAGGACAGCGCCGGGAACACCGGCATGGGCGAGGTGCCGGGGTCGAGCGGCATCCTGCGTGCGCTGGAGCGCCTGGTGCCGCTGGTGGAAGGCACGCCGATCGCGCGCTACAAGCACACGCTGAACACGCTGCGCGGCGCCATCGCCGGTCCGAACCACCAGGTCACCTCGAACGCGGAAGCCGCGCTCCTGCAGCAGCCGCACGAGATCAACCTGCGCCTCGAAAACGTGATCACGGCGGTCGAAGCGGCCCTGCTCGACCTGCTCGGCCAGCACCTGGGCGTGCCGGTTTGCGAACTGCTGGGCAACGGCCAGCAGCGCAGTCACGTGCCGATGCTGGCCTACCTGTTCTACATCGGCGATCGCCGCCGCACCGACCTGCCCTATTCTCCCGGCAGCGGCGCCGGCTGGTACGGCCGGCGCACCGAGGAAGCCTTGCGCCCCGAGCACATCGCCGACCTGGCCGAGGCCGCCGTCGACCAGTACGGCTTTCGCGACTTCAAGCTCAAGGGCGGCGTGATGCGACCCGAAGAAGAGATCGCGGCGGTGGCGGCCATCAAGCGCCGCTTTCCGGAATCGCGCGCCACGCTCGACCCGAACGGCGCCTGGTCATTGAAGGAGGCGATCGCCGCCTGCCGCGGCCAGGGCCACATCCTGGCCTACGCCGAAGACCCCTGCGGCCCGGAGGGAGGCTATTCGGGACGCGAGATCATGGCCGAGTTCCGGCGCGCCACCGGCATCCCGACCGCGACCAACATGGTCGCCACCGACTGGCGCCAGATGGGCCATTCCTGCCAGCTGGGCGCGGTCGACATCCCGCTGGCCGACCCGCATTTCTGGACCATGGAGGGATCGGTGCGCCTGGCCCAGCTGTGCCACGACTGGGGCCTGACCTGGGGCTCGCATTCGAACAACCACTTCGACGTCTCGCTGGCCATGTTCACCCACGTCGCCGCCGCGGCGCCCGGCCGGATCACCGCCATCGACACTCACTGGATCTGGCAGGAAGGCCAGGAGCGCCTGACGCGCGAGCCGCTGCGGATCGTCGGCGGGCAGGTGGCGGTGCCGCAACGCCCGGGCCTGGGCATCGAGCCGGACATGGCGCGCATCGAAGCGGCGCACCTGCTGTACAAGAAAGTGGCGGCGGGCGCACGCGACGACGCCATGGCGATGCGCTACCTGTTCCCGGACTGGACCTACGACCCCAAGCGCCCGAGCTACGCGCGCTGAACGCTTCACGCGGGCGCGCACAGTATCGTAGGATGAGCGGTGGCCCTTAAGTGACCGGCATGAAGCCCAGGGCGGCGCTCAGCGCAGCGCCGCCTGCAACTGCCTTGCCATCCGTCCCACCAGCGCCCGCCACAGGTAGCCGCCCATCCGGAGCGGCCGGTGGCGGTCGGCGCCGCGCCGCGCCATGCGCTGCGGCAGGAAGAAGCGGCCGAAGGTCGACAAGCCGCTGCGCCGCAGCGTCCAGAAGCAGCCGCCGGCATAGACGGTGTCGAAGCCGTCCTCGGCGCGCAGCAACTGCAGGACGGTTCCCGAAAACATCGCCACGTGGGCTGCCTGCTGTTGATCATCCATGCGTGGCTTCAGGCGGAACCCGTGGCGGTAGGACAGCTCGATGGTCTGGCGCAGGTCGGGCAGGTGCACCAGCAAGGGCCGCAGCGGCCCGACTGTTTCCAGCAGGCGCGGCAACACATGCATCCCGGCCGCGATACGTTCGTGGTAGCGCGCAAAGGCCGCCTTCAATTCTCCCAACGAGGCCTGCGGCGGGCGCGGCAGTGGCGGCGGACGCTTGCGCCAGCACTCGGCCCAGTGCTCCAGCGCACGCTCGTGGGCTGCCCCGAGCGTGCCCGGCGTGTCGCGCTGCAGGTCGATGCTGCTGCCCGGCGCCAGAAAGCGGATCACGCCGCGCAGGTTTTCCAGCCGCGACAGCTCGAGCAATTCGGGCGGCGACAGCCTGCCGCCGTTGAGCCAGACGTTGTCGGCCCGCGCAAAGCGTGCGAACGAGGCGATGGGCACCACCAGCCGGGGCCGGAAACGCTCGACCTGCAACGCCAGGCGCTCCACTGCCGCCCTGGCCGCCGCCTCGCGCAGTGCGAACTGTTCCGGATTGCCGCACCAGCCCATGCTGCCGAAACCCGTGAGCAGCAGGTCGATGCGCGACGCGGCCCGCCCGATGTGCGGCGCCGCCGCATGACAGGCGGCTTCGGTGGCCAGCGCCCGGTCGCCCAGGTTGAGGATGGTTCGTCCGCCGCAGCTGAGCAGGCAGGCGGAGTCGCCGTCGCCGTTGGCGAGCGCGGTCAGGCGCAGGTCGCCGGCCAACGCCACGGTGACGCCGTCCGGGCATTCGGCCACGGGCAGGCGCTGGCGCCGCAGTTCCTCGCCGATGCGCATGTCGCGCCCCGGGCGGTAGAGGAAAGTGGCGATGCCGCGGAATTCGGAGCGGAAGCGGCGCAGGAAAGGCAGGGAGAAACGGTCGGGCTGGGCACGCGAGCACCATATGTAGACGGGCACCCCGGCGCTATTCAGGATGTCGAGCAGGGCCGCATGGGAGCTGGCGCCGTCGACCAGGCTCCAGGCGCCATCATGCACCGCGCCCTCCAGCCATGGGTCGGACACCAGCAGGGCAGCGTCGGTGCGGACCATGAAGCAGGCATGGTTCAGGAAAGTAAATGTTGCGCGGGGCATCGCGGGCACCTGGGTTGGCTCTATCAAGGCCCAGCGTAGCCGCGCGCCACGGCGCAGGCATGATCCCTCACAATCGTGCGCCGAGCGGCATGCGGATGCTTCGCCAAATCCCGGGAAAGCTCTACAATAGGTTGATGTAAAGAATCATTTTCTATCTCTTGCTCCAGCTACCTGATCGGACCCTGCCGCCATGCCCATGGAATCCCTGCTGTTCGCCCCGCCGGCCACACTCAGCGCCACCCTCGTGGCAGCCCTGTTCGGGCTGCTCGTCGGCAGTTTCTTGAACGTGGTGATCCACCGGATTCCGAAGATGATGCAGCGCGAATCCGACAACTACGTGGCCCAGGAAAGCGGCAAGGAGCCGCCCCATACCGGCCGCTACAACCTGATGGTGCCGAGATCAAGCTGCCCGCACTGCGGCCACCAGATCACGGCGCTGGAGAATATTCCGGTCGTCAGCTGGCTGGCCCTGCGCGGCAAGTGCCGCAAGTGCAAGGCGCCGATCTCGGCGCGCTATCCGGCGGTCGAGCTGCTGACCGGCATCCTGGCGGGCCTGCTGGTGTGGACCTTCGGCAGCGGCCTGGCGGGCCTGGCGACCCTGCTGTTCCTGTTCCTCCTGGTGGCGATGACCTTCATCGACATCGATACCCAACTGCTGCCGGACGACCTGACCTATCCGCTGCTGTGGGCGGGCCTGCTGGTGAACCTGCACGGCACTTTCGTGCCCCTGCAGGACGCGGTGATCGGCGCCGCCGCCGGCTACCTGGCGCTGTGGTCGGTGTACTGGCTGTTCAAGCTCGTCACCGGCAAGGAAGGCATGGGCTACGGCGACTTCAAGCTCTTGGGCGCGCTCGGCGCCTGGCTCGGCTGGCAGATGCTGCCGACCATCATCCTGCTGTCCTCGGTGGTGGGGGCCATCGTCGGCATCAGCCTGATCGTGTTCGCCAAGCGCGGCCGCGACAAACCGATTCCCTTCGGCCCCTACCTGGCGGCGGCCGGCCTGATCGCCCTGCTCTACGGCAGCGGCATCAGCGCCCAGTTGCAGGCCGTCGTGGCCGGCTGAGATGGATACCCCGCACAACCTGGCTTTCTCCGTCGGACTGACCGGCGGCATCGGCTGCGGCAAGAGCACCGTGGCCGACATGTTCGCCGCGCTCGGCGCCTCGGTCATCGATACCGACGAGATCGCCCATGCCCTCACCGCCCCGCAGGGCGCGGCGATGCCGGCCCTGCTCGCCGAGTTCGGGGCCGGGTTCGCCACCGCCGAGGGAGCGCTCGACCGCGCCAAGATGCGCGCCCTGGTCTTCAGCGACGACACGGCGCGGGCGCGCCTGGAAGCCATCCTGCACCCGCGCATCCGCGCGGCCACCGCGGCGGCGGCCAGCATTGCCACCGGCGACTACGTGATCTTCGTCGTGCCCCTCCTGATCGAATCGGGCACCTGGCGCAAGCGCGTCACCCGCGTGCTGGCGATCGACTGCCCGGAAGAACTGCAGGTGGCGCGCGTGATGGCCAGGAGCGGCCTTACGGAAGCACAGGTACGCGCCATCATGGCCGCCCAGGTCACCCGCGAACAGCGCCGGGCTGCCGCCGACGACATCATCCTCAATGACGACGGACTGGACGCTTTACGCCCGCAGGTCGAGATTTTGCATGCAATGTATTTATCCCATAGCAAAAGAACTTGAGAAACTCTTGAATTAAGTCAATGTGGGATTTGTAATTTTACGCAGCATGGTTCAGAATCACGGGGTTGCTCGCCAGCCTACATTCAGAGGAATGTCATTTTGATCGTCTACGAATATCCTTTCAACGAGCGGATTCGCACGTTGTTGCGGCTGGAAGATTTGTACGAGAAGTTCAAGTTCTTTGTGCAACAAGAGCACCCGATGCAGCACCACGTGGCCCTCGCCACGATCTTCGACATGCTGGAAGTGGCCGGACGCGCCGACCTGAAGTCCGACCTGCTGCAGGAACTCGAGCGTCAAAAGCAGAGCCTGCTGTCCTACCGCAGCAATCCCAACGTCGCCACCGAGGCGCTCGACGCCGTGCTGGCCGAACTGGATGCCGTCAGCGGCGCCCTGGTGGCAAGCCAGGGCAAGACCGGCCAGAACGTGCGCGACAACGAGTGGCTGATGAGCATCCGCGGCCGCACCATCATCCCGGGCGGCGCCTGCGAATTCGACCTGCCCTCGTATTACGCCTGGCAGCACCGCCCCGCGCAGCAGCGCCAATCGGATATCATGGGCTGGTTCGCGCCGCTGGCGCCGCTGTTCGAGGCCCTGGCCCTGGTGCTGCGTTTGCTGCGCGATTCCGGTGGCCCTGCCAAGATGATCGCGCTGGGGGGCAGCTACCAGCAGATGCTGCAGGGGAAGGTGTACCAGATGCTGCGCCTGTCGATCGACGGCTCGCTCGGCGCCATCCCCGAAATCTCGGCCAACAAGTATATGCTGTGGGTACGCTTCACCACCCACGACGGGGACTGCAAGCCGAAGGCGCTGGAAACAGACGTGCCCTTCAACCTGACCCTCTGTAACTTCTGATTCCTGATTGGTGTTGAAATGACTGTTGTAGCCTGCCCGACCTGCGGCAAGAAGGTCGAATGGACCCCGGCGAACAAGTACCGCCCGTTCTGCTCCGAGCGCTGCAAGCAGATCGACCTGGGCGCCTGGGCCGAAGAAAAATACACGATTCCCGGCGCCGCTCCCAACGATCCGCAGGACGACAAGCCGACGGACGACTAGGGCCTGTAATAGCGCGAGCGGCGTTACGTTTCCGCTGTTCTGTCGCTAGCCGCAAGACCGTCATGCGCGCCACTGGCGCCCATGACTCCCGGCGCAGGCCGGGATCCAGTTTCGTCGAGTCGGCACGAACGTCAAATTGGGTTCCGGCCTTCGCCGGAACGACGGACTGGTGGTGCTAAGTTTTCCTCGCTATTCCGGCGTCGCGTAACGCAGCTTGTCCAGCCACTCCAGCAGGGGTATCGTCGCCGGCAGCAAGGGACTGACGCTATACCCGCCCTGCCACGCGAACGCTTGCCCTTCCAGGCTTTGCGGCTCCCCTTCCCACTCGCGGCAGATGTAGAAGTACAGGCGCACGTGCGCATGCTCGTACACGTGCTCGACGCAGCACCAGGCCTCGCCACTGAGCACCTTCACACCCAGTTCCTCGACGAATTCGCGCTGCAGCGCGTGGAAGATGTCCTCGCCCGGCTCGACCTTCCCGCCCGGGAATTCCCAGTAGCCGGCATAAGGCTTGCCGTCCGGGCGCTGGCCGAGCAGCACGTCGCCGTTGGGACGCATCAGGATGCCGACCGCGACGTCGACCGGCTTTGCTTTTACGACTTCATTCATTGGTGTCAAGGTCCGGCAGCCTGCCGGCATAGTCCTTCGCAAATTGCCATGCCACCCGGCCCGAACGCGAGCCGCGCTGCAGGGCCCACTGCAGGGCCTCCAGGCGCGCCGCCTCGATCTGCTGCGGCGTACAGCCGAAGCTGGCCAGCCAGTGGGCGACGATGCCCAGGTAGTCGTCCTGCCTGAACGGATAAAAGGAGAGCCACAGGCCGAAGCGTTCCGACAGCGAGATTCTCTCTTCGACCGTCTCGCCCGGATGCAGGTCGCCGTCGTCACTGTGCGTGTAGCCGGCGTTGTCCGACATTTTTTCCGGCATCAGGTGGCGCCGGTTCGAGGTCGCATAGATCAGCACATTGTCCGATTGCGCCGCGATGCTGCCATCCAGGGCCACCTTGAGCGCCTTGTAGCCGGCCTCGCCCTCCTCGAAAGACAGGTCGTCGCAGAAAATCACGAAGCGCTCCGGCCGGCCCGCCACCAGGTCGACGATGTCGGGCAGGTCGGCCAGGTCGGCCTTGTCCACCTCGATCAGGCGCAGGCCCTGGCCGGCGTAGCCGTTCAGGCAGGCCTTGATCAGGGACGACTTGCCGGTGCCGCGCGCGCCGGTCAGCAGCACGTTGTTGGCCGGGCGGCGCAGCACGAACTGGCGCGTGTTCTGCTCGATCGCCCGCTTTTGCAGCTCGACGTGCTGCAGGTCTTCGAGCCGGATAGTGGAGGCATGCAGCACCGGGGCCAGGTACTTGCCGCCCCCATTGGCCCGCTTGCGCCAGCGGAAGGCGAAGCTGCGCTTCCAGTCCGGCTCGCGCGGCAGCGCAGGCGGCAGCACCGCTTCGACCCGCGCCAGCAGGGCTTCGGCGCGGTGCAGGAACTGTTCCAGAGGCGTCACTCAGTCACTCTCCTCAGGAACGGTAGTCGGCGTTGATCGACACGTAGTCGTGCGACAGGTCGCAGGTCCAGACGGTGGCGGTGGCGTCGCCGCGGCCGAGCGTCACGCGCACGGTGATCTCGGCCTGCTTCATGACGCGCTGGCCGTCTTCTTCCTTGTAGTCCGGATTGCGCCCGCCGGCCTTGGCCACCCACACGTCGTCCAGATAGAGGTCGAGCCTGGTGGTGTCGAGGTCGTCCACGCCGGCGTAGCCGATCGCGGCCAGGATGCGGCCCAGGTTCGGGTCCGAGGCGAAGAAGGCGGTCTTGACCAGCGGCGAGTGCGCGATCGCATAGGCGATTTTCCGGCACTCTTCCACGTTGTTGCCCTGCTCCACCGTGATGGTCATGAACTTGGTCGCGCCTTCGCCGTCGCGGATGATCTGCTGCGCCAGGTTGCGCGAGATGTCGGTGACGGCTTCCTTCAGCGCTTCGTACTCGTCTCCGCTGGCCGCGTCGATGTGCAGGCTGCCCGCGCCGGTGGCCACGACGATGAAGGAATCGTTGGTCGAGGTGTCGCCGTCGATCGTGATGCTGTTGAACGAGTGGTCGGCGGCGTGCTTGACCAGTTCGTCCAGCACCGGCTGCGCCACGCGCGCATCGATCGCCAGGTAGCCCAGCATGGTCGCCATGTTCGGCTTGATCATGCCGGCACCCTTGCTGATGCCGGTCATGGTAACAAGATGGCCGCCGATGGTGACGGTACGCGAGGCGGCCTTCGGCTGGGTGTCGGTGGTCATGATCGCCTCGGCGGCGTTGAACCAGTTGTCCGCCTTCAGGTTCGACACCGCGGCCGGCAGGCCCGCGACGATTCTATCGATCGGCAGCTGCTCGAGGATCACGCCGGTGGAGAACGGCAGTACCTGCTGCGCGTCCAGGCCGAGCAGCTTGGCCACCTCGGCGCAGGTGGCCTGCGCGTTGGCCAGGCCCTGCTCGCCGGTGGCGGCGTTGGCGTTGCCGGTGTTGACCACCAGCGCGCGGATCGGCTTGCCGCCATTGGCGACGGCTGCCAGGTTGGCCTTGCTCACCTGGACCGGCGCGGCGCAGAAGCGGTTGGTGGTGAAGACGCCGGACACGGTGGCGCCCTCGGCCAGCTTCATGACCAGCAGGTCCTTGCGGTTGGGCTTCTTGATGCCGGCTTCGGCGTAGCCGATTTCGATGCCGTTGACGGGTTTCAGGTCGGCTGCGACTGGCAGGGGGGAATTGACGGCCATGGCGATCTCATGAAAGAAAATATGGGTAATCCGATATTGTACTGCCAGCGGCGGGTCGGGCGAGCAGGCCTGTCCAGCCGCGGTTTCGCGCCCGCCTTCATGCTGGACGCATGAACCGATAAGCCTCGCTCACACCCCCTTAATCTGCGTGTATGGTCCGACTTTTAGTGGCGCATTGAGCACGATTCATTTCTGCAGAAATATTGTTCTAAATCAAACGCTTACCGTTTCCCGATCCGGAGTATGCATATACTCGACAGGCCCGGAAACGGCATGTCGACTCGCCCTCCCGCGCACCCTTCCGGCCGATGCCGGAGCCCATTCAAAACGATACTGGAGACAACAATGAAGCAAAGCGTCAAAGCGCGGCTCTTGGTCACGCTATGTGCAGCACTGCTGGGCGCGGCGGCATCGCCGCTCGCGTTCGCCGACGGCAAGCCGGTCGAGCTGACCGTGTCCGCGAAACAGTACAAGCAGTACTTCCGGGAGGCCTCGAACGAGTTCAACGTGCCGGTCGAGCTGCTGCAATCGATCGCCTATGCCGAAACGCGCTGGCATCCGCATGTCCCCAAGGGCAAGCTCAAGAAGAACGGCGAGCCCGAGGTCGAGGTGGAGTCGCACGAGGGCATGCCGATCAGCTACGGCATCATGGGCCTGCGCGACGACAATCACTTCGGCCATTCGCTGGTTGACGGCGCCGCGCTGATCCGCGTCACGCCGGAGCAGGCGGCCTCGGATACCCGCACCAACATCCGCGCCGCCGCCGCCCTGCTAGCCCACTACGGCGCCCGCAAGAACAAGGGCTTCCCGCTCGCGGACTGGGAAAGCGCGGTGGCACGCTACAGCGGCATCCCGCAGCCCGAGATCGCGAAAATCTACAGCTACGAAGTCTTGACCGCGATCCGCCAGGGCCGGCGCAGCAACATGTTCGAGATCGACCAGAAGCACGTCGAGATGGAGAAAGCCTACGGCAAGGAGCGGCTGCGCAAGCTGTCGGCACGCCGCATCACCGTGGAAACCGGCACGCCCGATCCGAAGATTTCGGCGCCGGATTTCGTCGACACCCCGAACAAATAATAACGCAGCAGAATACGGAGACAATCTATGAAAACCACAATGCGGTCCCTGCTCGCGGGCCTGTGTTTCGTCGCGTCGGCCCTGCCGGCGCTGGCCTCGACCGACTACCCGCCGGCCATCTGGAATCCGGCCGCCAGCTGCAATTATTCGAGCCGCAGCACCGCGGTCAGCCACGTGACCGTGCACACCACCCAAGGCTCCTATGCCGGTTCGATCTCCTGGTTCCAGAACTGCAGCGCCGGCGTCAGCGCCCACTACGTGATCCGCTCCTCGGACGGCCAGGTGACCCAGATGGTGCGCGAGGCCGACAAGGCCTGGCACGTCGGGAACTCGAACGGCTACACCATCGGCATCGAGCACGAGGGCTACGTCGCCAACCCGTCCGCCTGGTACACCACCGCCATGTACAACGCCTCGGCGGCGCTGACCAAGGACATCCTGGCCTCGCGCGGCCTGGCGCAGAAGGTGTACGACGGCAGCAGCGGCTGGAGCGCCGTGCCCGCGGACTCGCTGTACAACGTCAAGGGCCACGTCAACTACGCCAGCCAGAGCCATACCGACCCGGGCTCGGGCTGGGACTGGCCGCGCTACAAATCGCTGGTTGCGGGCAGCACGTCGGGCGGCGGCGCCACCACCACCTGGCCGCTGGTCCAGTACGGGAACACGGGCGAACGCGTGCGCACCATCCAGTACCTGCTGCAGCAATGGGGCTACACGCTCAGCGTGAACGGCAGCTTCGACACCAGCACCCAGAACGCGGTGAAGAACTTCCAGTCCTCGCACGGCCTGGGCGCGGACGGCGTGGTCGGCAACGCCACCTGGCCGGCGCTGACCATCCTGACCCAGCAGGGCGACTCGGGCGCCAAGGTGCGCGCGGTGCAGAGCCAGCTCAACGAGAGCGGCGCCGGCATCGCGGTGGACGGCGCCTTCGGCCCGGCCACGGCGGCCGCGGTGAAGAACTTCCAGACCTCGAAAGGCTTGAGCGCCGACGGCGTGGTTGGCGACAACACCTGGAACAAGATGGTCTGGTGAGCGGGGGTGTGCGAAGATGCTTGACCCTCACGCAAGGTGAGGGTCCAGAGTAGCGCTACGCATGAAGACGGGAGAGAAGCTCGATGTTGAAAGTGGGAGAACTCGCGGCGCGCACCGGCCTGACGGTCCGTACGCTCCACCATTACGACAGCATCGGGCTGCTCTCGCCTTCGGCGCGCACTGACGCCGGCTACCGCCTCTACGACCGCGACGACGTGGCGCGCCTGCAGCAGATCCAGGCCCTGCGCGCGTTTGGCATGGCACTGGGCGACGTCAAGGCTTACCTGGACAGTCCCGCCGCCTCGCCGCTGGCCATCGTCGAACGCCAGCTCTCCAGCCTCGACCGGCAGATCGCGCAAGCGCAGCACATGCACGAACAGCTGCTGCGCCTGCGCTCGCGCCTGGCCGCCGGCGAGGAGACGGACCTGTCCATCTGGCTAACTACTCTGGAGCAGATGAACATGTACGAACAATACTTTTCGAAGGAAGAACTGGCGCGGCTGCCGCTGTACCAGAACCCCGAGGCGCAGGCTGAATGGCGGGAACTGGTGCAGCGCGCGCAGTCGCTGATCGACCGTGGCGTTACGCCGCATGAACGCGAGGCCAGGGCCTTTGCCGAGCGCTGGCTGGGCTGCGTAGCACGTGACAGCGGCGGCGATCCCGCCTTCATCCTGCGGCTGACGGCGATGACCGGGCAGGATGCGGCGATACAGAAGCAGCTCGGCCTGACGCCCGCCTTGCTGGCCTATATGCGCAACGCGATCAACGAGCTGCGCTTCGGCATCTATGCGCGTTACCTGCCTGCGCAGACGGTAGAGCGCATGCGCCGCCACGAGGCTTCCCACTCGGACGAGTGGATCGACCTGGCCATGCAGATCCGCGCACGGATGCAGTACGACCCGGAGGCACGGTCAGATGAAGCGCTGGCGCTGGCTCGGCGCTGGTTCGGCATGTTCACCGACATGGTGGGCGACGATCCCGAGGTGGTGTCGCAATTCCGCCGCGCTGCCAGTCTTGAACCGATGCTGCATCTTGGCACCGGGATCGGCGACGATCTGATCGGCTTTTTGCGCCTAGCCATGCAGAACATGCAAGTGCAGGCCGCCAGGGCGTAGCGACGAGGATGCTGGCGCCGTTCAGCGCGGAATCGACAGCGCCAGCGTTTCTTTCAATTCTTCCATCACCACATAGCTCTTCGACTGGCCGGCGTCGGCCACGTGCAGGATTTCGCCCAGCAGGCGGCGGTATTCCGACATTTCCGGAATGCGGGCCTTGATCAGGTAGTCGAAGTCACCAGATACGAGGTGGCACTCCATCACCTCGGGAATGCCGAGCATGGCGCGGCGGAAGCGGTCAAATGCTTTCTCCGATTTCTGGTGCAGGGTGATCTCGACGAACACGAGGATCTGCAGGCCCATGGCCTGCGGATTGACGCGCGCGTGATAGCCCGCGATCACGCCGTCGCGCTCCATGCGTTTGACCCGTTCGATGCAGGGCGTCAGCGACAGCCCGACCTGCTCGGCCAGGTCTTTCATGACGATGCGCGCGTCGTCCTGGAGAATCGACAGGATGTGCAGGTCGATCTTGTCGAGGACGCGGTGGGAGTTCTTCTGGACGCGCATGAAGTTTCACTGAAAACGTGTGTAATAACAGGAACCATTATTTCATCACCACCTGTATCATGGCAATCTTTTCTAAATCCGGCTTCTTTTACTTCAGGAACTAGGCACATCATGCGCGTTCTCGTACTGGGCAGCGGCGTGGTCGGCGTGACCACCGCTTACTATCTGGCCAAGGCTGGCCACGACGTCACCGTCATCGACCGTCAACCCGGCCCCGCCCTGGAGACGAGTTTCGCCAACGCCGGCCAGATCTCGCCGGGCTATGCCTCGCCGTGGGCGGCGCCGGGCATTCCGCTGAAGGCCGCGAAATGGCTGTTCCAGAAGCACGCGCCGCTGGCGATCCGCCCGGACGGCTCGCTGTTCCAGTTGCAGTGGATGTGGCAGATGTACCGCAACTGCACCGCCGACCGCTATGCCGTCAACAAGGAACGCATGGTGCGCCTGGCCGAGTACAGCCGCGATTGCATCCGCGAACTGCGCGCCGAGACCGGCATCGAGTACGAAGGCCGCAGCCTGGGCACGATCCAGCTGTTCCGCACCCAGCAACAGCTGGACAGCGCCGGCAAGGACATCGAGGTGCTGAAGGACGCCGGCGTCGACTACGAGCTGCTGCTCGGCCGCGATCTCGGCAAGGCCGAGCCCGCCCTGGGCAGTCACGGCACCCTGGTGGGCGGCCTGCGCCTGCCGAACGACGAGACCGGCGACTGCCAGCTGTTCACCACCCGCCTGACCGCGATGGCGCGCGACCTGGGCGTGCGTTTCGAGTTCGATACCAGCATCCGGGCCCTCGACGTCGCCGGCGACCAGATCACGGGCGTGCGCACCGATAAAGGCCTGCTCACGGCCGAGCGCTACGTGCTGGCGCTGGGCAGCTACTCGCGCCTGCTGCTCAAGAACCAGTTCACGCTGCCGGTCTACCCGCTCAAGGGCTACTCGATCACGGTGCCGATCACGGACGCGAGCCGTGCCCCGGTGTCGACCATCCTGGACGAAACCTACAAGATCGCCGTCACCCGTTTCGAAGACCGCATCCGCGTCGGCGGCATGGCCGAGATCGCGGGCTACAGCAAGGTCCTGAACCCGGCCCGCCGCGAAACCCTCGAGATGGTCGTCAACGACTTGTTCCCGGGCGCTGGCGACACCCGCCAGGCCAGTTTCTGGACCGGCCTGCGCCCGATGACGCCGGACAGCACCCCGGTGGTCGGCGCCACCCCACTGCGCAACCTGTTCACCAACACCGGCCACGGCACCCTGGGCTGGACCATGGCCTGCGGCTCGGCCAGCGTCATCGCCGACCTGGTGAGCGGCAAGCAGCCGGCCATCCGCGCCGACGACCTCGCGGTGTTCCGCTACGCCGGCACCCCGCAACGCGGCGCTGCACCCGAACTGATCAAGGCGTAATCCGGTCATGGTGGATTCTGTGGATGCGTCCCGTGCCGGGGCGCTGCTGACGGTCGACCTGGGCGCGATCCGCGACAATTACCGGCTGCTGGCCGGCAAGACCAAGGGGGCCTGCGCGGCCGTCATGAAGGCCGACGCCTACGGGCTCGGCATGGAACAGGTGGCGCCCGCGCTGGCGCTGGAAGGCTGCAAAACCTTCTTCACCGCCCACCTCGAAGAAGGCATCCGCCTGCGCCAGCTGGTGCCCGAGGACTGCGCGATCTACGTGCTGCACGGCCCGCCGCCGGGCACGGCGAAGGACTGCTTCCAGTACGACCTGCGCCCGGTGCTCAACGATCCGGGGCAAATCCAGGAATGGCGCGCGCTTGCCCGCAGCCTGGACCGCGAACTGCCGGCCGCGATCCAGCTCGACACCGGCATGTCGCGCATGGGCCTGGCGCCGGAAGACCTGCTGGCGCTATCCAAAGACCGCGACTGGCTCGCGGGCGTGCGCCCTGTCCTCGTGATGAGCCACCTGGCCTGCGCGGACGAGCCCCTGCACCCGATGAACGAGGCGCAGCGCCGCCGCTTCGAGGAGCTGCGCCAGCTGTTCCCGGGCGTGCCGGCCAGCCTGGCCAATTCGTCGGGCGTGTTCCTGGGTGCTTCCTACCACTACGACCTGCTGCGGCCGGGCGCGGCGCTGTACGGCATCAATCCGCAGCCGGGCACGCCGAATCCGCTCAGGCAGGCGGTGTCGCTCCATGCGCGCGTGGTGCAGGTGCGCAGCGTGTGCGAGGGCGCCGTGGTCGGCTACGGCGCGCATCACGTGTGCGCGGCCGAACACCGCATCGCGACCGTCGCCGTGGGCTATGCCGACGGCTGGTTCCGTTCGCTGTCCGGACGCGGCTTCGCCTTCGTGGACGGCGTCCGGGTGCCGATCGTGGGACGGGTGTCGATGGACAGCATGGGGCTGGACGTGACGGGACTCGCGCCCGGGCGCGTGGCGCCGGGTGCGGAAGTTGAGCTGATGGGCGCACACCAGCCGGTGGACGAGGTGGCGGCGCTGGCGGGAACGATCGGGTATGAGGTGCTGACGCGCCTGGGCAGCCGCTTCCATCGGCGTTACGTCTGAACGCCGTTCGCTCAAGCGTATTTGTCCAGTTCGTCGGCGAGGTGGCGCTGCAGTTCTTCCGGCCGCATCCACACTCCCCTCACCGACGGGGTCGGGAAGACCTCGACCGACACCCCGCGTTGCGCCATATCGGGCAGCCAAGCTTCCATGAACGCATGCACGTCGATCTCGGCCGGCAGGCATCCGGCCCACACTCCCGTCGCGCAAGCGCTTGCGTAGTCCGGATGCGGCCATACCGGGAAACCGGGTGCGCCGGCGTCGCCTGCCGCTGCTACCCAGCCGTCGGCATCGCGTAGACTCCAAAGACGTTCACCGTCCGCGGCGCGGCCGATGAAGTGCTTGAAGCGCGCAGTGTCTGGTGAAGACAGCAGTGCGGTGAACTGTGATTGAGTAAGTTTCAATGCTTGAGTCCTTGGCGTCTCGTCTGGTGCAGCTTGGTTTGGCTCAGGCCGGACGGGCGCTTGCTGAGTGACCGCAATCGGCCGAAAGCAGCCATCGAGCTCAGCATAGCAGGTCGCCAAGAATACATCACAGTCTGTCGAGAAAGCTCACATACATCCCATCAACAGCGTGGACATCACGTTCAAACGAAAAACGGCCGGGTTTTCACCCGGCCGCCTTACTTGTCACACGATACTTGCAGCTTACGCCAGCTTGCCGTGGCACTGCTTGAACTTCTTCCCGCTGCCGCACGGGCACGGATCGTTGCGGCCGACCTTCATGCCCAGGTAGGTGTTGTGGTCTTCCGCCGCCACCGCCGCCGAGTCGGAACGTACCGGATTCGGGTTGAGCAGCTCTTCCGGCGCTGCCGACGGGTTGAAGTCGGCGTGCTGGAAGTTGATGTTTTCCAGCTGCGCGACCTGCGCCGCCATCGCCGCTTCGGCCGCTTCGACTTCCTCGCGGGTCTGGATGCGGACGGTCATGACGGTGCGGATCACCTCGTTCTTGATACGGTCCAGCATGTCGCTGAACAGCTCGAAGGCTTCGCGCTTGTATTCCTGCTTCGGGTTCTTCTGCGCGTAGCCGCGCAGGTGGATGCCCTGGCGCAGGTGGTCCAGCGCCGCGAGGTGTTCGCGCCAGTGGGTGTCCAGGCTCTGCAGCATGACGTTGCGCTCGAAGCCGCCGAAGGACTCCCTGCCCACCACCGCCACCTTGGCGTCGTAGGACTCGGCGGCATCCTTGAGCACGCGCTCGAGGATGTCGTCGTCGTTCAGGTTCGGATCCTCGGCCAGCATCTTCTGCAGCGGCACGTTCAAGCCCCACTCGGCGGCCAGGACCGACTCCAGCGACGGGATGTCCCACTGCTCTTCCACCGACTCGGCCGGCACGTACTGGCGCACCAGTTCGGTGAACACGCCCACGCGCAGCGAGGCGATCAGCTCGGCCATGTCCACGGACTCCAGCAGCTCGTTACGCTGGGTGTAGATCACCTTGCGCTGGTCGTTGGCGACGTCGTCGTATTCCAGCAGTTGTTTACGGATGTCGAAGTTGCGGGCCTCGACCTTGCGCTGGGCGGTCTCGATCGAACGGGTCACGATGCCCGCCTCGATCGGCTCGCCTTCCGGCATCTTCAGGCGTTCCATGATCGCGCGCACGCGGTCGCCCGCGAAGATGCGCAGCAGCGGATCGTCCAGGCACAGGTAGAAGCGCGAGGAGCCCGGGTCGCCCTGGCGGCCCGAACGGCCGCGCAGCTGGTTGTCGACCCGGCGCGATTCATGGCGTTCGGTACCGATGATGTGCAGGCCGCCGGCGCCCACCACGTGGTCGTGCAGCGACTGCCATTCGTCGCGCAGCACCTTGGCCTGTGCCTCTTTGTCGGCGTCCGACAGCGCGTCGTTGGCTTCGATGAGCTGGATCTGCTTCTCGACGTTGCCGCCCAGGACGATGTCGGTGCCGCGGCCCGCCATGTTGGTGGCGATGGTGATCATCTTCGGACGCCCCGCCTGCGCGATGATTTCCGCTTCGCGTGCGTGCTGCTTGGCGTTGAGCACGTTGTGCGGCAGGTTCGCCTTGGTCAGGATGCCGGCCAGCAGTTCCGAGTTCTCGATCGAGGTGGTACCCACGAGCACCGGCTGGCCGCGCTCGTAGCAGTCGCGGATGTCGTTCAACATCGCGTTGTACTTCTCTTCGGCCGACTTGTACACCTGGTCCTGGCGGTCCTTGCGCTGCGACGGCTTGTTCGGCGGGACGACCACGGTCTCGAGGCCGTAGATTTCCTGGAATTCGTAGGCTTCGGTGTCCGCCGTGCCGGTCATGCCGGCCAGCTTGCCGTACATGCGGAAGTAGTTCTGGAAGGTGATCGAGGCCAGGGTCTGGTTCTCGTTCTGGATGCGCACGCCTTCCTTGGCTTCCACGGCCTGGTGCAGGCCGTCGGACCAGCGGCGGCCCGTCATCAGGCGGCCGGTGAATTCGTCGACGATCACCACCTCGTTGTTCTGCACCACGTAGTGCTGGTCCTTGTGGTACAGGACGTGGGCGCGCAGCGCCGCGTACAGGTGGTGGATCAGGGTGATGTTGGCGGCGTCGTACAGCGAAGCGCCTTCCGGCAGCAGGCCCCATTCGGTCAGGATGCTTTCCGCCTTTTCGTGGCCGGCTTCGGTCAGCAGCACGGTGTGCGCTTTCTCGTCCTTGAGGTAGTCGCCCGGGACTTCGATCTTGCCCTTGCCGTCCGAGGTTTCCTCGCCGATCTGCTGGGTCAGCAGCGGCGGCAGCGCGTTCAGGCGGTGGTACAGGTCGGTGTGGTTCTCGGCCTGGCCGGAAATGATCAGCGGGGTACGGGCTTCGTCGATCAGGATCGAGTCGACCTCGTCGACCACGGAGAAGTTCAGGCTGCGCTGCACGCGTTCACGCACGTCGTAGACCATGTTGTCGCGCAGGTAGTCGAAGCCGAACTCGTTGTTGGTGCCGTAGGTGATGTCCGAGGCGTAGGCCTTCTGCTTGCTGTCGTGGTCGAGCTGCGACAGGTTCACGCCGGTGCTCAAGCCGAGCCAGCCGTACAGGCGGCCCATCGACTCGGCGTCGCGCTGGGCCAGGTAATCGTTGACGGTGATGACGTGCACGCCCTTGCCCGACAGGGCGTTCAGGTAGACCGGCAGGGTCGCCATCAGGGTCTTGCCCTCGCCGGTGCCCATTTCGGCGATCTTGCCCTGGTGCAGGACCATGCCGCCGATCAGCTGGACGTCGAAGTGGCGCATCTTCATGACACGCTTGGCGGCTTCGCGGCAGACCGCGAACGCTTCAGGCAGGATGTCGTCGAGCGTCTCGCCCTTGGCCAGGCGGTCCTTGAATTCGGGCGTCTTGGCTTGCAGTTCGGCGTCAGACAGCTTTTCCATCTGGGGCTCGAGCGCGTTGATCTGACGCACGGTCTTTTGGTATTGCTTGAGCAGACGCTGGTTACGGCTGCCGAAAATCTGGGTCAGGAATGACATTGCTGTGTTCTAGAAAATTACGCCGCAAAAAGAGCCAGGGGTGGGTTATCAATACGCCCCACCGAAGACCGCCTATGGCAAAAAGCTACTGATTTTATCATGCGATCCGGCCACACTTGGGGTCATTGGGCAGGATAACAAGGCTGCCGAACAGTAGAATGTTATCAAATTGCACTGCTTGTGCACCTGGCGCCACGCATTCGCCACCCCTCCACCCGCGCACGGCCGGCGAATATGGTATGTTGCGGGCATAGCGAAACCGCTCCTGCTTTCCCTTTTCTTTCCCTTATTTACCGGCCCTTTTACCAGTGCATATCTACGGTACCAAGAACCGGCAGACCTCGATCGTCGCGACCGACTTCCTGCGCAAGAACGACCGCATGGCCAGCCTCCTGCCCGCGGCGATGCGCATGGCGCGCCTGCAGGCCGACTGCGCCGCCATCCTGCCCGTCATGGCCGGCAACACCGACGTGATCTCGTTCCAGGACGGGGTGCTGGTGCTGGCCGTGCCGAGTTCGGCGGTCGCGGCCAGGATGAAGCAGATGCTGCCCAAGCTGCAATCCGCGCTGGCGCAGCGCGGCTGGGCGGTGGAATCGGTCAGGCTGAAGGTGCAGGTCGGGCGCGCCATGCCGGACGACAAGCCGCAGATGCGCACGCTCGAACTGCCGAAGACGGCGGTGCAGGCCTTCGAAGAGCTGGCCGAATCGCTCGAGGACAGCAACCAGAACAAGGACCTGGTGGCGGCCCTGCGCAGGCTCGCGGAGAAGCGGAAGTAGTTCGCTGCCAACTTGGGTACCGGCCTTCGCCGGTACGACGGTCTTGAAGGTAAGGAAACTTCGTTGAGCCCTGCGCAATGAGCACGTCGTTCCGGCGAAGGCCGGAACCCAGTTTCTGCCTGCACGCCACAACAGCTGGCATGCACCATCACATCACATCACATTTGCGCCCATTCCCGCGTCATCTGGCGCAGGTAGGACGGCGGCGCCTCGCCCAGCGAATCGAACTCCACCCACTCGTAGGCGTCCGGGGTCGCCAGCAGCTTGCGCAGCAGTTCGTTGTTGAGCGCGTGGCCCGACTTGTGGGCCGTGTAGCTGGCCAGCAGCGGGTGGCCGACGATGTACAGGTCGCCGATCGCGTCGAGAATCTTGTGGCGTACGAACTCGTCCTCGTAGCGCAGCCCGTCCGCGTTCAGGATGCGGTACTCGTCCATCACGATCGCGTTTTCCAGCGAACCGCCGCGCGCCAGGCCCATGCCGCGCAGGGTTTCCACGTCCTGCATGAAACCGAAGGTGCGCGCCCGCGCCACGTCGTGCACATAGGAGACGTCGCCGAAATCCACCGAGGCGCGCTGCATGGTGCCGTCCACGGCCGGGTGGTTGAATTCGATGAAGAAGTCGAGCTTGAAGCCGTCGTAGGGCGACAAGCGCGCCCACTTCTCGTTGTTGCCCGTGCCCTGGCGGATCTCGACGTCCTTCAGCACGCGGATGAAGCGCTTCGGCGCGTCCTGCTCTTCCAGGCCGGCCTGCTGCAGCAGGAACACGAAGGAAGCCGCCGAACCGTCCATGATGGGGATTTCCTCGGCGGTCACGTCCACCGTCAGGTTGTCGATCCCCAGGCCGGCGCAGGCCGACATCAGGTGCTCGACGGTGGAGACGCGCGCCCCGTCCTTGATCAGGACGGTGGCCATGCGTGTCTCGCCGACCACGTCGGCCGCGCTCGGGATGGCGACGATCGGATCGTAATCGACGCGGCGGAAGGTGATGCCGGCGCCCGGCGGCGCCGGACGCAGGGTCAGTTCGACCTTGGTGCCCGAGTGGACGCCGACACCGGTGGTGCGGACGACCTGTTTGATGGTTCGTTGTTTCAGCATCCGGCGATTATAGCCCAGCGTTTCCGGGCTCGCTGACGGCCCCGCGTCCTTACGGGTGATCCGATTCGACGTGCACTTTTTCGTGGCGAATCAGATACATGCCGCTGCCGATGATGATCGCGGCCCCCACCACGGTCCAGCCGTCCGGCAGGGTTTGCCACAGCATCCAGTCGAGGCCGACCGCCCAGGCCAGGGCCGTGTATTCGAAGGGCGCCACGCTCGAGGCGTCGCCCCTGGCGAAGGCTTCGGTGATGGCCAACTGGCCGATGAAGCCGCTCAGGGCCAGGCCCAGCAGCAAGGGAATGTCGCTCATCCGCATGCCGACCCAGCCCGGCGCCGCCAGCAGCCCGGCGCCGATCGACATCATGACCATCAGCCAGAACACCATGTGTTCGCTGCGGTCGGTCCTGGCCAGGATGCCGACCGTGATCGCCGAGATCGCGTACATCGCGGCCGCCCCCAGCACGGCCAGGCCGCCGATGGTGAGGAAACCGGCGCCGCTCGGGCGCAGCACCACCAGCACGCCGCATAGTCCCACCGCGATGGCGATCCAGCGCGCCACGTCGACGCGCTCCTTCAAAAACCAGACCGAGAGCGCGGTGATGATCGCGGGCGCGATGAAGAAAATCGTGTAGGCCTCGGCAAGGGACAGCTTGCGGATGCCGAAGGCGAAGAAGCTGAGCATGGCGATGCCCAGCACCGCGCGCAGCAGGTGCAGCGGCCAGCGGATGCGGAAGATGCCGCCGTAGCCGATCTTGACGCCGACATAGAGGGCGATCAGCGGCAGCGAGGTGAGCGAGCGCAGCGCGGCCACCTGGATCGCCGGGTAGGTCTGGGACAGCAGCTTCATCACCGTGTCCATCAGCGCGAACATGAACACGGCCAGCATCATCGCGTAGATGCTGTACAGGTTGCCGGCGGGTCGTTTCAGGGGCATGGCGGGTGAGCGTTTCAAGGACAAAAAAACGGCGCCGCGGCGCCGTTTGCAGGATGCGGGCTGTTTAGCCCAGTTGCTCCAGCATCTTTTCGGCGCTCGAGACCTCGAAACCGGCGGTCTCGACGTTCAACTGCTTGACCACGCCGTCTTCGACCAGCATCGAGTAGCGCTTGCAGCGCGTGCCCATGCCGTGCTTCGAGAAGTCGGCGTCCAGGCCCAGGGCCTTCGAGTAGTCGCCGTTACCGTCTGCCATCATGCGCACGATGCCGGTGGCCTTCTGGTCGCGGCCCCAGGCGCCCATCACGAAGGCGTCGTTGACCGAGATGCACCAGATCTCGTCGACACCCTTGGCCTTCAGCGCGTCGGCGTGCTTGACGTAGCCGGGCACGTGCTGGGCCGAGCAGGTCGGGGTAAAGGCGCCCGGCAGGCCGAAGATCACGATCTTCTTGCCCTTGGCCAGATCAGCGACCTGGAAAGTGTTTGGACCCAGCGAGCAGCCGGCGGTTTCGGTTTCGATGAATTCCGACAGGGTGCCTTCCGGCAGGCGGTCGCCGATCTGGATGGTCATGGGGTGTGCTCCTTCAGTTTTGAGAATCTGGCAATTATCGCCGATGTGGGCCGAGCTTGCAGCGCATGAGCAAAGTCAGCTGGAACCGGTGAGTACCTGCTTTTGAACGTCATCCCGGCGAAGGCCGGAATCCAATTTGGTGTGTACGCCACGATGGCATGCGCCGGCAAGGACAGCGCGAACCTGGGTCCCGGCCTGCGCCGGGACGACGGGCCGGAGAATGCGGCACAGGCAGTCCGGCGGTCCGACAAAAGAAAAGGGCCAGCTCGCGCTGGCCCTTCCTTGTCCGACTCCTACCGGCTTAGTCGGCCTGCTTGCGCAGGAAGGCCGGAATGTCGTAGGTCTCGACGCCGTTGCGCTGCATCGCCTGCACCTGCTCGGATGCCTGCTCGCGGCGCCACACGGCCGGCTGCTTCATGCCGCCCATGGCGTCGCCCGATGCGTGGCCCATGGCCAGGCCGCCGGCCACGGTCGAGGCGCCAGCCATCACCGGAGCGTTGTAGGTGCCGGTCTTGAGCATCTGCTGCGGCTGCACCAGCTGCATCTTCTTGTTCTTGCCCAGGCCGGTCGCGACCACGGTCACGCGCAACTCCTCGCCCATCGCGTCGTCGTAGGCGATGCCCTGTGCGATCGACGCGTCCGGTGCGGCGAAGGCGCGCACGGCGGCCATGACTTCCTTGATCTCCTTGCCTTTCAGGCCACGGCTGGCGGTCACGTTGACCAGCACGCCCTTGGCGCCCGACAGGTCGATGCCGTCCAGCAGCGGCGACGCCACGGCCTGCTCGGCGGCGATGCGCGCGCGGTCCACGCCCGACGCGGTGGCGGTGCCCATCATGGCCTTGCCCTGCTCGCTCATGATGGTCTTCACGTCGTTGAAGTCGACGTTGATGTGGCCCGGGACGTTGATGATCTCGGCGATACCGGCCACGGCGTTGTTCAGGACGTCGTCGGCGTGCTTCATCCAGTCGAGCATCGATTCGTCTTCGTAGATGTCTTCCAGCTTTTCGTTCAGGATGACGATCAGGGAGTCGACGTGCTTGGTCAGCTCTTCCAGGCCCGCTTCGGCGACCTGCATGCACTTGTCGCCTTCGTAGGAGAACGGCTTGGAGACCACGGCAACGGTCAGCGCGCCCATGGTCTTGGCCACCTCGGCGACGATCGGCGCGGCGCCGGTGCCGGTGCCGCCGCCCATGCCGGCGGCGATGAAGACCATGTGCGCGCCGCGCAGCGCGTCTTCGATGCGCGAACGCGACTGCTCGGCCAGCTGGCGGCCCACTTCCGGACGCATGCCCGCGCCCAGGCCGGACTCGCCGATCTGGATGATGTTGTTTGCGCTCGACGCGGCAAGTGCCTGCGCATCCGTGTTTGCGGCGATGAACTCGACACCGGACACACCCTTGTTGATCATGTGCTGAACCGCGTTGCCGCCAGCGCCGCCGACGCCGACAACTTTGATAACGGTTCCCAGTGCTGCGTTATCGACCATATCGAACTCCATATCGAACTCCCAATTTTTAAGTTGCCGCTTCCGTTTCAAGGCTGGTGCCAGGCCCCTGGCAGGGCCCTGAAAACCGGAAGTAGCGATTGTATTTAAAAAATCCTGACCCGTGAACGCTTTGTTGCTGACGTACTGAAAAATTTAACGCCTTGCCCGACTATTAATCCCTGCTCTCGCTTTTAGAAGTTCCCCGCTATCCATTCCTTCATTCGCTGCCACACCGCCTTCACCGAACCATCCTGACGCGTGACGATGTGTCCGCGCAGGTACTGCTTCTTCGCTTCCAGCAGCAGGCCGAGCACCGTGGCGTAGCGTGGGCTGCGCACGACGTCGGCCAACTGGCCGCGGTAATCCGGCGTGCCGAGGCGCGCCGGTTTGAGGAAGATGTCTTCGGCCATCTCGATCATGCCCGGCATGATCGAACTGCCGCCTGTAAGCACGATGCCGGACGAGAGCACGCCCTCGTAGCCCGACTCGCGCACCACCGTGTGCACCATCGCGAACAGTTCCTCGACGCGCGGTTCGATCACGGCCGCCAGGGCCTGGCGCGACAGGGCGCGCGGTCCGCGGTCGCCCAGTCCCGGCACCTCCAGGGTCTCGCCCGGATCGGCCAGCACCTGCTTGGCCACGCCGTAGCGGATCTTGATGTCCTCGGCTTCGCCGGTCGGCGTGCGCAGGGCCATCGCGATGTCGCTGGTGATCTGGTCGCCGGCGATCGGGAGCACCGCGGTATGGCGGATCGCGCCGTCGGAGAACACGGCGATGTCGGTGGTTCCGCCGCCGATGTCGATCAGGACCACGCCCAGTTCTTTCTCGTCGGTGGTGAGCACGGCGTCGGCCGATGCCATCGGCTGCAGGATCAGGTCCGAGACCTCGAGCCCGCAACGGCGCACGCACTTTACAATATTCTGGACCGCGGATACCGCACCGGTGACGATGTGCACGCGCACTTCGAGGCGGATGCCGCTCATGCCGATCGGCTCGCGCACGTCTTCCTGGTTGTCGACGATGAATTCCTGCGGGACCGTGTGCAGCAGTTGCTGGTCGGTCGGGATGTTGACCGCCTTGGCGGTCTCGATCACGCGCGCCACGTCGGTGGCGGTGACTTCCTTGTCCTTGATCGCAACCATGCCGCTCGAATTGAACGAACGGATATGGCTGCCGGCGATGCCAGCATAGACGTTGCGGATCTTGCAGTCGGCCATCAGCTCCGCCTCCTCGAGCGCGCGCTGGATCGACTCGACGGTGGCCTCGATGTTCACGACCACGCCTTTCTTCAATCCTTTCGACTCGTGCTGACCGAGGCCGATCACCTCGTGGCGTCCATCGGACATCACTTCGGCCACGACCGCCACCACCTTCGAGGTGCCGATGTCGAGGCCGACGATCAGGTTCTTCGCGTCTTTAGTCATTGCTGTTGCCTGCTTATGTTTGCTTGGTTGTTTTGTTGGGTTGATTCGGTTTTTTCTTTGCCGGCATCACCGGCTTGGTGACGTCTTCGGGCACCGCCAGGGCCGCCGAGGACAGCGCCAGGCCGTTCGGGTAGCGCATGTCGATGGTGTCGATGCGCCCCTCCTGCAGCCGCGCGACCAGCTGCGGGTAGACGCCCACCAGCCGCTGCACGCGCTTTTTCAGCGTGTCCTTGTCCTGCTCGCGCCCCAGGGCCACGCTCATGCCGTTGTCCAGCTTCACGGTCCAGGCATACCGGTCGGACAGCGACAGCGCCATCGGCACCAGATTCACCTGCGCGAACCAGGAACGCAGCTCGGTGAAGCGGGCCAGCACTTCCTTCTCGCTGCCTTTCGGCCCCGTGAAGGCCGGCAACTCGTGGTCGTCGTCGGCCTCGGCCAGGTTGGCGGTGAAGACGTCGCCCTTGACCGACAGCAGGCGGCCATCCTCGCCCCAGGTGCCGAGCGCCTCGTGCTCTTCCACCTCGACCACCAGCTGGTCCGGCCACTCGCGGCGCACCGTGGCGCGCCGCACCCAGGGCACGGTCTCGAACGTCGCCCGCACCTGCTCCAGGTCCGTGGTGAAGAAGTTGCCGCGAATCTTGCCGATCACGCCATTGCGCACCGTGAGCTCGTTCACGTGACGCAGCGGCAGCTGGTACATGCTTTCCACCGTCACCGCCCGCAGCGAGAACATGGGCAGCTGCGACACCCACCACACGCCGGACCCGATACAGGCGAGCACCACCAGCGCCACCAGGCTGCTGGCGGTTGCGTTGAGGGCGCGGACGTCATGCCACATCGCTTCCTGTTCCTTTTTCCTTAGGAGTTGGACGAACGCGCCATCTTCAGGCGGGCCGAGGCCAGGATTTCCAGGCACAGGTCCTCGTAGCTGATGCCCACCGCGCGGGCGGCCATCGGCACCAGCGAGTGCGAGGTCATGCCCGGCGAGGTGTTCACTTCCAGCAGGAAGGGACGCATGTCCTCCTTGCGCACCAGCACGTCGATCCGTCCCCAGCCCTCGCAGCCGAGCGCGCGGTAGGCGTGCACGGCGTGGCGCTGGATTTCCTCGGTCAAGGCCGGATCCAGCTGCGCCGGGCAGTGGTACTTGGTGTCGTCGGTGAAGTACTTGTTCTGGTAGTCGTAGTTGCCTTCCGGGGCCACGATCTCCACGATCGGCAGGGCGCGGGCGCTCTTGCCGGTGCCCAGCACGGCCACGGTGAACTCGCGGCCGCTGACGAATTCCTCTGCCAACACCACCGGGTCGAAGCCCATGGCCAGGTCGACCGCGGCCTTGAGCTCGTCGGCCTTGCTCACCTTGGTGATGCCGATGGTCGAGCCTTCGAGCGGCGGCTTGACGATCATCGGCAGGCCGAGCGCGACCAGCACTTCGTCGAGGTCGGTGGACGGGTCGATCGTCATGTAGTCCGGCGTCGGGATCTCGTCCATCTTCCAGATCTTCTTGGTGGTGATCTTGTCCATGCCGACGCTGGATGCCATCACGCCGCTGCCGGTGTAGGGAATGCCGAGTTGCTCGAGCGCGCCCTGCAGGCTGCCGTCCTCGCCGTAGCGGCCGTGCAACGCGATGAAGACGCGGTCGAACTTCTGTTCGGCCAGTTCGGCCAGGCTCCGGGTGCCCGGATCGAAGGGGTGGGCGTCGACGCCGCGCGACTTCAGGGCCTCGAGCACGCCGGTGCCGGACATGATCGACACATCGCGCTCCGCGGAGCGGCCGCCGAACAGCACGCCGACCTTGCCGAAGGATGCCGGGTCGATGATGGGAGTGGTTGCGTTCACGGTCGCATTCACGATGTTATGCCTTTGCAGTGGTCAGTTGTTGCGGGACGCCGCTGATCGAGCCGGCGCCCATGGTGAGGACGACGTCGCCGTCGCGCGCCACGTTCATGATGGCGGCGGGCATGTCGGCGATCGCCTCCACGAAAATCGGTTCCAGCTTGCCGCCGGTGCGCAGCGCGCGCGCCAGGGCGCGGCCGTCGGCGGCCACGATCGGCGCTTCGCCGGCAGCGTAGACGTCGGCCAGCAGCAGCACGTCCGGGGTCGCCAGCACTTTCACGAAGTCCTCGAACAGGTCGCGCGTGCGGCTGTAGCGGTGCGGCTGGAAGGCCAGCACCAGGCGCCGGCCCGGATAGGCGGCGCGCGCCGCGGCCAGGGTCACTTCGGTCTCGACCGGGTGGTGGCCGAAGTCGTCCACCAGGGTGAAGCTGCCGCCGCCGGGGATGGCCACTTCGCCGTAGCGGGTGAAGCGGCGGCCGACGCCGCTGAAATTCTGCAAACCCCGGTTGGTCGAGGCGTCGTCGATGCCGATCTCGCGCGCGATCGCGACCGCCGAGCAGGCGTTGAGCACGTTGTGCATGCCGGGCTGGTTCAGCACGAACTTCGTGTCGGGGTAGCCCTGCTGGCGCACCGTGAAGTGCATCTGCACGCCATCGGCATAGGCATCGAGAGCGCGCACTTCGGCATCCTCCGAGAACCCATAGGTCGTCACCGGCTTGGTCACCTGCGGCAGGATGGCCGCCACGTGCGGGTCGTCGATGCACATCATCACGCGGCCATAGAACGGCAGGCGGTGGGTGAAATTCACGAACGCGGCCTTGAGCTTCTCGAAGTCGTGCTCGTAGGTGTCCATGTGGTCGGCGTCGATGTTGGTGATCACCTCGATCATCGGCGTCAGGTTCAGGAAGGAGGCGTCCGACTCGTCGGCCTCGGCCACGATGTAGTCGCCCGAGCCCAGCTTGGCGTTGGCGCCGGCCGCGGTCAGGCGCCCGCCGATGACGAAGGTGGGATCCAGGCCGCCCTCTGCCAGCACCGAGGCCACCAGGCTGGTGGTGGTGGTCTTGCCGTGGGTGCCGGCAATGGCGATGCCGCGCTTCAGTCGCATCAGTTCGCCGAGCATGATCGCGCGCGGCACCACCGGCACCTTGGCGGCGCGGGCGGCCATCACTTCCGGATTGGCCTCGTTGACGGCGGTCGAGGTCACGACCACGTTAGCGCCGATCACGTGCTCGCTCGAATGGCCGATGTACACCCGGGCGCCCAGTTCGGCCAGGCGCTGGCTGGCGGCATTGCTCGACAGGTCGGAACCGGACACGTTGTAGCCGAGGTTGAGCAGCACTTCGGCGATGCCGCTCATGCCGCTGCCGCCGATGCCGACGAAATGGATGTTCTTGATCTTGTGCTTCATGTTTTGCTCATCCCGGCCAGTTTCTCCAGTTCGCGCGCGATCACCTCGTTGGCGTCGCGCTTGCCGACGCCATGGGCCGCCTGCGCCATTGCCAGGCAGTCCTCGCGCGTGGTCGTTTGCAGCAGGCTCGCCAGCCGCTGCGGATTCAGTTCACCCTGCGGCAGGTGCAGTGCCGCTTTTTGCTCGTGCATCCAGATCGCGTTGTCGCGCTGGTGGCTGGTGGTGCTGGCCACGAAAGGCACCAGCACGCTGGCCACGCCGGCCGCGGTCAGTTCCGACACCGTGATCGCGCCGGCGCGGCAGATCACCAGGTCGGCATTCGCATAGCTTGCCGCCATGTCGTCGATGAAATCGACCACGTTCGCTTCGACACCGGCTGCCGCATACGCCGCGCGCAAGGCGTCGATATTCTTCTTGCCGGACTGGTGGGTCACGATCGGGCGCACGCTCGAATCGATCTGGGCCAGTGCGGCCGGCACGCTGTCGTTGAGCACCTTGGCGCCCAGGCTGCCGCCGACCACCAGCACGCGCAGCGGACCGCTGCGGCCGGCGAAACGCTTGGCGGGTAGAGGCAGGTCGAGAATCTGCTGGCGCACCGGATTGCCGGTGACCACCGCCTTGTCGGCCGCCGCGCCGAAATCGGCCGGGAAGCCGAACAGCACCCGGCTGGCGATCGGGGCCAGGGTCTTGTTCGACAGCAGCAGCGCCGCATCGGCATTCACCAGGGCCAGCGGAATGTTGCGCGTCTTGGCCATCATCCCGCCCGGCACCGTGACGTAGCCGCCCATGCCCAGCACCACGCTGGGCTTGCGCCGGCCGAGGTAACGGCGGCAGGCGGCGAAGGCGCCCAGCATCTTGAAGGCGCCCTTGATGGTGTGAACCAGGCCCTTGCCGCGCAGTCCGGCGAAGTCGATGCTGTCCATCGGGATGCCGGCTTTCGGCACCAACTCGGTTTCCATGCCGTGGGCGGTGCCCAGCCACGAGACTTCCCAGCCGCGCGCGCGCATGGTCTGCGCGATCGCGATGCCGGGGAAGATGTGGCCGCCGGTGCCGGCCGCCATGATCATCAGGCGCTTGCCGCTCATGACCGGCCTCCGCGCATGCGCACCCGGTTCTCGTAGTCGATTCTCAAGAGGATCGCCAGGCCGACGCAGTTGAACAGCACGCCCGAGCCGCCGAAGCTCATGAGCGGCAGCGTCAGGCCCTTGGTCGGCAGCAGGCCCAGGTTCACGCCCATGTTGATGAAGGTCTGGGTGCCGATCCAGATGCCGATTCCTTTCGCGACCAGGCCGGCGAAGATCTGGTCCAGGGCGATCGCCTGGCGGCCGATGTCGAAGGCGCGCTTGACCAGCCAGTAGAACATCGCGATCACGACGAGCACGCCGGCCAGGCCGAGTTCCTCGCCGATCACGGCCATGATGAAGTCGGTATGCGCTTCCGGCAGGTAGAACAGCTTTTCCACGCTGCCGCCCAGGCCCACGCCGAAGAACTCGCCGCGCCCGAACGCGATCAAGGAATGGGTCAGCTGGTAGGCCTTGTCCAGCGCATTGCCCTCTTCCCAAGGGTCGAGGTAGGCGAACATGCGCGCGCGGCGGAACGGCGAGAGCGCGATGATCGCGCTGAAGATCAGCACCAGCAGCGCGCCAATGCCGCCGAACCAGACGATGTTGATCCCGCCCAGGAACAGGATGCCCATGGCGATGCAGACGATCACGCCGAAGGCGCCCAGGTCCGGCTCGAGCAGCAGCAGCATGCCGACCAGGCCGATCGCGACCATCATCGGCAGGAAGCCCTTGGTCAGCTTGTGCATGTATTCCTGCTTGCGCACCGTGAAGTCGGCCGCGTACAGCACCACCGCGATCTTCATGATCTCGGACGGCTGCAGGTTCATGATCTTCAGCGGCAGCCAGCGGCGCGCGCCGTTGACCGACACGCCGATGCCCGGAATCAGCACGATCACGAGGAGCACCAGCGTCCCGATGAACATCATCGGCGCCCACTTCTGCCATACGGCGACCGGCACCTGGAAAGCGATGGCGGCGGCCGTCATCGAGACGATGATGTACATCATCTGGCGGTACAGGAAATATTCGTTCTTGTCGTTCAGGTAGGCGAACTTGGGCGAATCCGGCAGCGCGATCGAGGCCGAGTACACCATCACCAGGCCGAACATCATGAGCAGCACGGTGACCCAGACCAGCGGCTGGTCGTAGTCCATCATCTTCGACGGACGGCTGCGCGCCGCGATCGTCGCGTCGCTGCTGGAGCCGGAGAACTTGAACGGAATCTGGAAAGCCATCAGATCTCCTGCCCCTTTTCCAGCGCCAGTTCACGCACCGCGTCGACGAAGACCTGCGCGCGGTGCGCGTAGTTGGTGAACATGTCGAGGCTGGCGCAGGCCGGCGACAGCAGCACCACGTCGCCCGGGCGCGCCAGGCCGGCGGCGCGGCGCACCGCTTCCGGCAGGCCGGCCAGGTCGAACACCGGCACGCCGGTCGGCTCGATCGCCGCGCGCACGGCGGGCGCGTCGCGGCCGATCAGGAGCACGGCGCGCACATAACGTGAGCTTGGCCCGGCGAGCGGGGCAAAATCCTGGCCCTTGCCGTCGCCGCCGGCAATCAGGAGGATCTGCTGGTCCTCGCCGGCAAAGGCTTTACCGAGGCCTTCCAGCGCGGCGACGGTAGCGCCCACGTTGGTGCCCTTGCTGTCGTCGTAGAAATCGACGCCGTCGATGTTCGCGACCAGTTCCACGCGGTGCGGTTCGCCCGCGTATTCGCGCAGGCCGTGCAGGAGCGGCGCCAGCGGCAGGCCGCAGGCGCGGCACAGGGCCAGCGCGGCCAGCGCGTTCGAGGCATTGTGCAGGCCACGGATTTTCAGCGCGTCGGCAGGCATCAGGCGGTTGACGCTCACTTCGGCCGGCGGCGCGGTCTCGCCCTTCTTGAGCTTCCTGGGCGGCTCATCGTCGAGCGCGACCGCATTGGCCAGCCACAGCACGCCGCGTTCGTTGACCAGGCCGAAGCTACCGGGCGCGGACGGCTCGTCGGTGCCGAAGGTAAAGACCGGGGTGTCGGGCGCGGTCATGCGCATCACGAGGGCGTCGTCCCGGTTCAGCACGCGGGCCGTGTCGCTGCCGAAGATGCGCGCCTTGTCGGCGGCATAGGCATCCATGCTGCCGTGCCAGTCGAGGTGGTCCTGGGTCAGGTTCAGCACGGTGGCGGCATCGGCCTGCAGGCTGAAGGTGGTGTGCAGCTGGAAGCTCGACAGCTCGAGCACCCAGGCCTGCGGCAGGTCTTCGCCGTCCAGGCATTCGCGCAGCACGTCGAGCGCTGCCGGGCTGATGTTGCCGGCCACGCGGGTAGACAGGCCGGCGCGGCGGCACAGCAGGCCGGTCAGGCTGGTCACCGTGGTCTTGCCGTTGGTGCCGGTAATGGCGATGACTTTGGGCGTGTAGGCACGCGCCAACCGCAGGTGGGCGAGCGCCTGCGCGAACAGTTCGATCTCGCCCCACACGGGGATGTGGCGCGCGCGCGCCGCCGGGTTGACTTGCGCCAGTTCGCGCTCCGGCGCCAGGCCCGGGCTGACGGCGACGAAGTCCATCCCTTCCAGCAGGGTGTCGCCGAATTCGCCGCCCACGAACTCGGCGTTCGGCACCGCCTGGCGCAGGGCGAACAGGCGCTGCGGCTCGGTGCGCGTGTCGGCCACGCGCACGCGCGCCCCGCAACGTGCCAGCCATTGCGCCATCGCCAGCCCGGATTCACCCAGGCCCAGCACCAGTGCGGATTTGCCTTCGTAGTTCATGCTCTATCGCAGCTTCAGGGTAGACAGGCCGACCAGGACCAGCATCATGGTCACGATCCAGAAGCGGACCACGACCTTGGTCTCCTTCCAGCCCTTTTGTTCGAAATGGTGGTGCAGCGGCGCCATCAGGAACACGCGGCGACCGGCGCCGTAGCGCTTCTTGGTGTACTTGAACCAGGTCACCTGGATGATCACCGACAGGGTTTCGGCCACGAACACGCCGCCCATGATGAACAGGACGATCTCCTGGCGCACGATGACGGCGATGGTGCCGAGCGCGCCGCCCAGCGCCAGCGCGCCGACGTCGCCCATGAACATCTGCGCGGGGTGGGCGTTATACCAGAGGAAGGCCAGGCCCGCGCCCGCCATCGCGCCGCAGAAGATCAGCAGTTCGCCGGCGCCCGGGATGTAGGGAATGAACAGGTACTTCGAATAGGTCACGCTGCCGGTGAGATAAGCGAACAGGCCGAGGGCGGCGCCGACCATCACGGTCGGCATGATCGCCAGGCCGTCCAGGCCGTCGGTGAAGTTGACCGCGTTCGACGAACCCACGATGACGCAGTAGGTCAGCGCGATGAAGCCCCACACGCCCAGCGGATAGCTGATCGACTTGAAGAAGGGGACGATCAGGTCGGCCTTGGGCGGCAGGGTCATCGAGAAGCCCGACTGCACCCAGGCGTAGAACAGCTGCAGCACTTCCCACGGGTTGGCGGCCGAGACCGAGAACGCCAGGTACAGGGCCGAGGCGATGCCGATCAGCGACATCCAGAAGTATTTTTCGCCCGAGCGCATGCCTTCCGGGTCCTTGTACACCACCTTGCGGTAGTCGTCGACCCAGCCCACCGCGCCGAAGCCCATGGTCACCACCAGCACCGGCCAGATCAGGCGGTTCGACAGGTCGCACCACAGCAGGGTCGAGATGCCGATCGAGATCAGGACCAGCACGCCGCCCATGGTCGGGGTGCCGTGCTTGGCCAGGTGGGTCTGCGGACCATAGGTGCGCACCGCCTGGCCGACCTTCATGGCGGTCAGCTTGCGGATCACGGCGGGGCCGCAGACCAGGCCGATGGCGATGGCGGTGATGGTGGCGAAAACGGCGCGGAACGTGATGTAGTTGAACACGCGCAGCGGACCGATATAGTCCTGGAAATATTGGGCTAGCCAGAGAAGCATGTCAGTGGGCGTCCTTACTGATGGTTGATCCGGTCAGGTGCTGGACCGCGCGCTCCATCTTCATGAAGCGCGAGCCCTTCACCAGCACAGTCGCCTTGCTATTGCCGCCCAGTGTTGTATCCAGTGCTGCCAATAATTCGTCGAACTGCTCGTAATGCCGTGCTCCCGACGCCGCCATGTGGCGTGCCAGTTCGCCCGTGGCGAGCACGTGTTCGATGCCACGCTGCGAGGCGTAGACACCGACTTCTTCGTGAAACTCCTTACCCTGCGTGCCGACTTCGCCCATGTCGCCGACCACCAGGATGCGCGGCGCCGGATAAGCGGCCAGCACGTCGATCGCGGCGCGCATCGAGTCGGGGTTCGCGTTGTAGGTGTCGTCGATGACGGTCGCGCCACTGGCGGCCTGCTTGCGCTGCAGGCGGCCGCCAACCGGGGCGAAGCTTTCCAGGCCGCGCACGATGGCGTCGACCGGGATGCCTGCGGCCAGCGTGCTGGCGAAGGCGGCGAGCGCGTTGCGCACGTTGTGCTCGCCCGCGGCTTGCAGCGTAACGCGGTAGCTGTTCTGGCCTGCGTCCTTGAAATCGTCGTTCCCGCGCAGGCGGGAATCCAGGTCTGCCTGCGCAGCCGACGGCTCAAGGGAATGCGGTTCCCGCCTGCGCGGGAAGGACGTGGATATGATGAGCTGGCTTCCGAAACCGTTGCTGGTGTAGCTGGCGCTCACATCGCACGCTGCCGTCAGGCCGAAGGTCAGCACCTCGCACTTGGCCAGGCCGCGCCACAGATCCGTATAGGTGTCGTCGCCCGGGAACACGGCCACGCCGTCGCGCGGAAGCGCCTGCAGCACCGAGCCGTTCTCGCGCGCCACCGCTTCCACGGTGTGCATGAATTCCTGGTGCTCGCGCTGGGCGTTGTTGACCATGGCGACCGTGGGCGCGGCGATGGCGGCCAGGCGCGCGATCTCGCCCGGATGGTTCATGCCCATCTCGATCACGGCGGCGCGATGCGCTGCGTCCAGGCGGAACAGGGTCAGGGGAACGCCGATCTCGTTGTTCAGGTTGCCCTGGGTCGCCAGGCGCGCGTCCTCGCCAACCGCGGCGGCCAGGATCGATGCGATCATTTCCTTGACCGTGGTCTTGCCGTTCGAGCCGGTCACGCCGATCACGGGAATCCCGAACTGCGAACGCCAGGCATTGGCGATGCGGCCCAATGCCGCCAGGGTATCCGGCACCACGATGGCCGGCAGGGTCCATCCTTCCGGCAGCGCATGCACGACCACCCCGGCGACGCCGCGCTCGCCGACCTGGCCGAGGAAGCCGTGCGCATCGAAGGTCTCGCCCTTGAGGGCGACGAACAGCGCCCCGGCGGGCGCCGTGCGGCTGTCGGTCGACACGCCCTCGAAGGCGGCGTCGCCGCCCACGAGCCGCCCGCCCGGGATCGCGGCGACCAGTTGTGCAAGCGTACCGCGCATCAGTGAGGCCTCATCATGGTGAGCCGCGCGGTCAATGCCAGCGCAGCGTGGTCGGCATCGGAGAACGGGATCTTCTTGCCCTTGATTTCCTGGTAGGGCTCATGGCCCTTCCCTGCCAGCAGGATCACGTCCGGCTTGCCGGCGTTCTTCACGGCCAGCAGGATCGCGGTGGCGCGGTCTTCCACGGCCTGGTATTCCTTCTCGATGCCGGCAACGACCTGGGCGATGATGCCCGCCGGTTCCTCGCTGCGCGGGTTGTCGCTGGTGACCAGGATATGGTCGGCGGCCTGCGCCACGGCGCCCATCTGCGGACGCTTGCCCGGGTCGCGGTCGCCGCCGCAACCGAACACGCACCACAGTTGGCCGCCGCGCTCGTCGGACACCTGGCGCAGTGCTTGCAGCGTCTTTTCCAGCGCGTCCGGGGTGTGCGCGTAGTCGATCACGACCATCGGAGCGTCCTGGCCGCCGATCTGCTGCATGCGGCCCGGGGCCGGCACCAGCGCCTCGACGGCATCCACCGCGTTCTTGAGCGGCACGCCCTTGGCCAGCAGCGCGCCCAGCACCGCCAGCGCATTGCTGACGTTGAAATGCCCGACCAGCCGGGTCTTCACGACGGAACTGCCGGCCGGGCTGTCGACCGTGAACTCGGTGCCCGCGTGGCGGCTGCGCATGTTCGAGGCGCGCAGGAGGCCCACGCCGTCGATGGCGGGCTGCTCGGCCTCGCTCCTGAGCGTGTAGCCGGTGACCGGCAGCGCTGCAAAGCGCTTGCGCAGGTGCGCCACCAGGCGCAGGCCGGCCGGGTCGTCCAGGTTGACGACCGCGTGCTTCAAGCCTTCCCACTCGAACAGCTTTATCTTGGCGGCCTCGTAGTCTTCCATCGTGCCGTGGAAGTCGAGGTGGTCGCGGGTCAGGTTGGTGAAGATGGCAACGTCGAAATGCATGCCGGCTGCGCGCTCCTGCACCAGTCCGATGGACGAGACCTCGATCGCCAGGGCGCCCACCTGCTGGGCGCGCAAGTCGTCAAGGGTCTGGGCCAGCAGCACGGCGTCCGGCGTGGTGTAGCCGGTGGCGTCGAACTGCGGTTCCGCGCCCTTCTTCACGATGCCGACACCCAGGGTGCCGATCACGGCGGCGGTCTCGCCCAGTCGCGCCAGCGCCTGTCCCAGCCACACGGCGCACGAGGTCTTGCCGTTGGTGCCGGTGACGCCGACGGTGAACATGCCGGCGTCCGGATGCCCCAGCACGCCGTGGACGATCGGGCCCAGGTTCCTCTTCAGCCCGGCCACGCCGAGGTGCGCGACGTCGTGCGCCGCGTCCCAGCCGTAGCCTTCTTCTTCGTAGACGACGGCGGCCGCGCCGGCGGCAAGCGCCGCGGCGATGTAGCTGCGTCCGTCCGAGGCTTCGCCCGGATAGGCGAAGAACACGTCTCCCTGCGCCACGCGGCGGGAGTCGGAAACGAGTCGGCCGCCTGGAGCGGCGGCGCGAATCCACTCGCAGATCTCGTTCAGGCTCATCGCCATCACAAATCCTCCTCTACCGGTTCGTCCGGAATGATGATGTCGGTGATCGATGAGTCGGGGGGCACGTTCGCGGCCCGCAAGGCATTCGAGGCCAGGTCCGCGGCGGTCGGCGCCGCGACGCTGCCGCCTGTCCGGAGCGCGCCGCGCGGGTTGTCGATCATGACCGCGATGACGAAGCGCGGCTTGGACATCGGCGCGATGCCGACGAAGTAGCCGATGTTGTCGGTCTTCGAGTAGCGGCCGTTGACGATCTTCTCGGCGGTGCCGGTCTTGCCGCCCACGCGGTAGCCGGCCACGCGGGCTTTCGTTGCGGTGCCGCCCGGCTCGACGACGGATTCGAGCATGGTGCGCACCTGGGCCGCGGTCCGTGGCGAAATCACCTGCTGGCCGATCGGTTCTTCGCTGACCTTCAGGAAGGACAGCGGGATGATGTCGCCGTCGCGCGCGAACACCATGTAGGAGCGCGCCAACTGCAGCAGCGACACCGACAGGCCGTGGCCGAAGGACATGTTGGCGTATTCGATCGGCTTCCAGGATTTCCATGGACGCACGCGGCCGGCGACGGCGCCCGGGAAGCCGAAGCGCGGCGCCTGGCCGTAGCCCAGCTTGGTGTACAGCTCCCACATGTCCTTCGGTTCGAGCATCTGGGCGATCTTGACGGTGCCGACGTTCGAGGACTTCTGGATGATGCCGCTGGTCGTCAGGGCGTCCTTCGGGTGCATGTCGCGGATCGGGCGCCCGCCCACGACGATGCGCCCGCCGGAAGTGTCGAACACGGTGTCCGGCGTGATCTTCTTCTTTTCCAGGCCGAGCGCCACCGTGACCGGCTTGAGGGTCGACCCCGGCTCGAAGGTGTCGGTGATGACGCGGTTGCGCAACTGGGCGCCGGTCAGCTTGGAGCGGTCGTTCGGATTGTAGGTCGGGTAGTTGGCCATGGCCAGCACTTCGCCGGTGTGCACGTCCAGCACCACGGCGCCGCCGGCCTGCGCGTTGAACTTCTCGACCGCGTTCTTCACGCTGGTGAAGGCGATGTACTGCAGCTTGCTGTCGACCGACAGGGTCAAGTCCTTGCCGTGGTGCGGCTCGCGGAACATGCCCAGGTCTTCTGCGATGTGGCCGAGGCGGTCGCGGATCACGCGGCGGCTGCCCGGCACGCCGTTCAAGGACTTCTGGTGGAACAGTTCCATGCCTTCCTGCCCCTTGTCCTCGACGTTGGTGAAGCCGACCACGTGGGTCATCACTTCACCCTGCGGGTAGTAGCGCTTGTATTCCTTGCGGGTGTCGATGCCGTCGATCTTGAGCTTCTCGATCTTCTCGACCGCGTCCATCTCGACCTGGCGCTTGAGGTAGACATAGTTGCGCTTCGGATCGAGCTTGGCGCGCAATTCCGATTCGGGCATCTCGAGCAGGCGCGCCAGTTCGGGCAGCTTGTCGGTCGGGCCGGCCAGCACTTCCTTCGGGAAGGCGGCCACCGACTTGACCGGCAGCGAGGAGGCCAGCACCTGGCCGTTGCGGTCCATGATCTTGCCGCGCGCGGCCGGCAGTTCGACCAGGCGCTCGTAGCGGCTCTTGCCCTGCTTTTGCAGGAACTGGGTGGACACGCCCTGCAGCCAGAGCGCGCGCAGCGCCAGCGCGGCGAAGGCCGCGAAGAGGACGAACAGCACCAGGCGCGAGCGCCAGTTGGGCAGGTTCACGGCCAGGACCGGGCTTTTCGAGAAGGCCACGCCCTTGGAAGCGGCCACCCGCGCCGTGCTGCGACGTTCGGCGCGGCTCATTTCGCCCCTTCCGTCAGGTACTGGGTGCGGGCCGGGGTGAGCGGCGACATGTTCAGGCTGCCGCGCGCGATCTGCTCGATGCGCTCGTTCTTGCCGAGCGTGGACTGGTCGAGCTGGAGCTGGGCCCAGTCGATCTCGAGCTGGCGTGCGTGCTGGTTCAGGCGCTCGGATTCGATCAGGAGGTGGCGCGACTGGTAGCGCGCGTTCACCACCGACAGCGCGCAGCCGACCACCGCCACCGTCAGCACGATGTTCAGCTTGACGCTCACGCAGGGCCTCCAAGGCGCTCGGCCACGCGCAGCACCGCCGAGCGGGCGCGCGGGTTGGCCTCGACCTCCGGGCCGGAGGGCTTGGTCTTGGTGATCAGCTTCATCAAGGGCTGCGGCAGGTCGGCGGCGCGGATCGGCAGCCGGCGGTCCGGCTGCTCGACCTTGGCCTTGGACGCCAGGAATTGCTTGACCATGCGGTCTTCCAGCGAGTGGAAGCTGATCACGGACATGCGCGCCCCCGGCGCCAGCATCGCGTAGGCGGCGCTCAGACCTGCTTCAAGGTCTTCAAGCTCTTTATTGATGAAAATCCGGACAGCCTGAAAGGTCCTGGTTGCCGGATCTTTGCCCTTTTCGCGGGTCTTGACCGCGTTTGCCACGATTGCGGCAAGCTCTCGTGTGGTCGAAATTGGCTGGACTGCGCGGCGAGCAACAATCGCCTTTGCAATCTGGAAAGCAAACCGTTCTTCTCCATAATCCCGAATAACCTTTTCCAATTGTTGTTCCGTCGCGGTGGCCAGCCATTCGGCCGCCGACATCCCGCGCGTGGTATCCATGCGCATGTCGAGCGGTCCGTCCTGGCGGAAACTGAATCCGCGGGAGGCGTCGTCCACCTGGGGCGACGAAATGCCAAGGTCCAGCAGGATGCCGTCCACCTGGCTGATGCCGCGCGCGGCCAGCGCATCGGACATCGTGGCAAAACTGTCGTGCACGATCGTGAAACGTGGGTCCTGCACCTCTTCCGCGGTGGCGATCGCCTGCGGATCCTTGTCGAAGGCGACCAGGCGGCCCTGCGGCCCCAGCCGGGACAGGATCAGGCGGCTGTGGCCACCACGGCCGAAGGTGCCATCTATATAGGTACCGTTGATGCGCTCGCCCGTCAGGTCGAGCGCGTCGACTGCTTCGTCCAACAACACCGTGCGATGCTGAAAAGCTCCAGGCACCGTCATTGATTCCGTCATCGGCGCCTCAGAAGGAGAAATTGGAAAGGACATCGGGCATGCCGCCGGCAACAGCTTCGGCTTCGCTTTCGGCAAGCTTGGCGGCATCCCAGATCTCGAAATGGGTGCCCATGCCCAACATCATGACTTCCTTCTCCAAACCCACGGCGGCACGCAGCTCGGGCGAAATCAGCACCCGGCCTGCGCTGTCCAACTCGACATCGCACGCGTTACCAAGGAAAATGCGCTGCCACGCCCGGGCCGACATCGGCCAGGCCGCGATCTGCTCGCGATGCTGCTCCCACACCGGGCGCGGGAAGAACAGCAGGCAACCGTGCGGATGCTTCGTCAGCGTCATCCGGCCCTCGCACTGGACCGCAAGGGCGTCACGATGCTTTGCCGGAATCGACATCCTTCCTTTAGCATCGAGATTGATCGCTGACGCGCCCTGGAACACGTATTTACCTAGCTTGGAGAGTTATCAATTTAGAATTTTTTGGCCGCTTGGGGTTCCGAAACTCCCCCACAATTCGACACTTTTTCACACTGTTTCCCACTTTATTGGAATCAATGTTGGTGGTCAAGCGAATTCACGCGTCATAAATCCGAATTTGTCTAATGAAACCAAGGACTTAGCGGCGCCTATTGAGGCATCGTCAACATAAAATGTCTCCTAAATCAGTCACTTAGGAAACAACATGAAGGTTGGACCTCAGTTGTCATGACAGGCTTTCCGTTTGATCAAGCTCATGTCATGACGCAGTATTTTCTTGAAGCAATTAAATTTGCCGCACAGAATTGGCGATGGGGGATTGGCGGTGCTCGGCTGGAAGCGTTAGGATCGAGGCATGGCGAAGACCCATCCGGCCAGGCCCGCTCGGCAGGATGGCGAAGCCGGACGGGAGCGGGCGAGCTAGGAGAAAAAGCCGTGAGCATCACACTTGCCCGTACTTGCGCGGTCTACGACCTGATCGAAGTTCAGGAAGCGCTCGACCGCAGCCGCGGCCGCTCCCCGGAACTCGAAGCGTTCTACGAGCGCATGCTGGAGACCGGGGCCGACCGCTTCGTCACCAAGCCCTCATCGATCGACGCCCTCGATCCGCTCTTCGAGGAATGCCCGAATTTCGAGGAAGTCCTGGACGACCTGGCGCGTTACCTGGCTTTGGCGCATGCGGGCGACCGCGGCTTCAACGTCATGCCGATCCTGCTGCTGGGCGGCCCCGGCGTGGGCAAGACCCACTTCGCCCGGCGCCTGGCCCGGGTGATGCAGACCGAGTGCGAGCTGATCAGCATGAATGCGCTGTCGGCCGGCTTCGTCATCACCGGCAGCTCGGCCAGCTGGCGCGGCGCCAAGTGCGGCAAGGTGGCCGAGCGCCTGGTGCGCGGGCAGTACGCCAATCCGGTGATCGTGCTGGACGAAGTGGAAAAGGCGAGCGGCTCCTCGCAATCCGATCCGCTCGCCTCCCTGTATCAGCTGCTGGAACCGGAAACGGCCAGCAGCTTCCGCGACGAATTCATCGACGTCGAGATCGACGCTTCGCAGATCTTCTGGGTCCTGACCGCCAACTCGGTCGAGGGCATCCCCCACCCGCTGCTCAACCGCATGGCAGTCTACGAGGTGCCGACCCCGACGCCGGAACAGGCGGCCGGCATCGCCCAGCGCATGTATGCCGGGCTGCTGGAGGAGCTGAACCTGGCGGCCTTCGATCCGCGCCTGGGCGACGTGGTGCTGGACCGGCTGGTAAACGTCTCGCCGCGCGACCTGCGCAAGACCCTGCTCGATGGCCTGGGCCATGCGGTGGCGGCCGGACGCGAACGCGTGAGCGTGGACGACATCCGGATCAGGCCGACGCCGGGCAAGGGGCGGATCGGGTTCTGAACGGAGTCAGGACAGGTAGGCCTTGAGGACCGCGGCGCTGCGGTCCATGCCTTCTTTCAGCCGCTTCTCCGCATGCAGCGCGTACTCGGCCGGCGCGGCGCCGCCCTGGCTGGCCGCCTTGGCCGACATCGCCTTGGCTGCGATGCCGAGGGCCACGACGGCCTGGTCCCAGGTGAGGCCGGAGGCAAGTGCGTCTTCCACCACGCGTGCGGCAAGCGTACCGAGCTTGTCGATCAGGCGTGGATCGGTGTCTCCCAGTTTCAGCATGTTTTCACTCCTGCGATCCGGCGAGCTGGGGCGCCGCCGATGCGAGGATCATACGGTATCGGCCGTCGTGGACGGCACACCCTTGCCCTGCCGCTCGCGCGGGAGGCGCCGGGCCGCTGCGATATCGCGGACCAGCTGCCACAGCGGTGCGAAATGCGGCGCGAAACAGGGCGTGGAGGCGCGGCGCTCTTTGGTATAAATTTTTGGACAATTTCTTAGCAACAAGTTTTCGGCTAGACTGTCAGGCTCCGTACAATGACCCAGGCCTCCCCGGCCACGCTCGACATGGCAGTTGTCCATCCTCCTATCCCTTCCACCGTCCACGCCCGCATGGGAACACGCCAGGCATGCGAGGCGCGCCCATGAACGCCCCGCTCGATCGCCGCTTCCTGGATCCCGCCTCGCCCATCATCGAGGACCAGCCGCGTCATCCATGGCGCTTCTTTTCCGCAGGCGGTTTCACCCAGGTCCGCCTCGACACGGGCGCCGACCTCGTCAACCTGAAGCAGCTCGACCAGAAGTTGTGGGTCGCCCTTTCCTGCCCCGTCCAGGGCCTGGAATTCGACCGCCGCACCCTGGCGCTGATGGACACGGACAACGACGGCCACATCCGGGCTCCGGAACTGATCGCCGCGATCGACTGGGCGGCGGCGCGCCTGGCCTCCCCCGATGTGCTGGCGCAGGGCGGCCCGCTGCCGCTGGCCGCCCTCGACGTCGGCAGCGAAGAAGGCGCGCGGCTCCTGACCTCGGCGCGCCACGTGCTGGACAGCCTGGGCAAGGGCGGCAGCGACACCATCAGCGTCGAGGATGTCAGCGACAGCGACCGCATCTTCTCCGGCATGGCCTTCAACGGCGACGGCATCATCACCGCCGCCGCCTGCGACGCGGCGCTCCAACCGGTCTTCGCCGCCATCGTGGACACCCTGGGCAGCGTGCCGGATCGCAGCGGCGCGCCAGGCATCGACGGGGCGCGCGCCGAGCGCTTCTTTGCCGAAGCCCAGGCCTGGCTCGCCTGGCAGTCGCGTCCCCACGAAGACGCCACCCTGCTCCCCCTCGGCGCCGACACCGAATCCGCTTTTGCCGCCCTGGCCGCGATCCGGGTCAAGGCCGACGACTATTTCACCCGCTGCCGCCTGGCCGAGTTCGACCCGCGGGCCGCGGAATGGATGAACGGCGCACCGGAAGAGATTCGCGCCGTCGGCGCCAGGAGCTTGACGGCGGACGACGCCGCCCTGGCGGCCCTGCCGATCGCCTACGTCCAGGCCGGCGGCGCGCTGCCCCTGGACACCGGCATCAATCCGGCCTGGACGGCGGCGGTGGCGGCCCTGCGCGAGCAGGTGGTCCGGCCCCTGCTGGGCGACCGGGACAGCCTGGGCGCCAGCGAATGGGAGGACCTGAAGGACCGCTTTGCCGCCTACCAGTCCTGGCAGGCGGCGCGTCCGGAAACACCGCTGGCCAAGCTCGAAACCTCGCAACTGCAAGCCTTCCTCGACCCTGGCATCCGCGCCGCCATCGACCAGCTCCTGTCCCAGGACCTGGCCCTGGCCCCGGAAGCGAACGCGATCGCCGAGGTGGAACGCCTGGTGCGCTATGTGCGCGACCTGGAACAGCTGGCCAACAACTTCGTCTCCTTCCGCAACTTCTATAGTAGCGAGGACAAGGCCGTGTTCCAGGCCGGCACCCTGTTCCTGGATGGCCGCAGCTGCGAGCTCTGCATCAAGGTGCTGGACCCGGCCCGCCACGGCGTGCTGGCCAGTCTGTCCGGGGTCTACCTGGCGTATTGCGACTGCGTGCGCGCCGGCCAGAAGATGACGATCGCCGCCGCCTTCACCGCGGGCGACTCGGACCAGCTCATGGTCGGCCGCAACGGCATCTTCTATGACCGCGAGGGCAAGGACTGGGATGCCACCATCACCAAGATCGTCGATCACCCGATCAGCATCCGCCAGGCTTTCTGGGCGCCCTACCGCAAGGCTACCCGCCTGATCAGCGAGCAGATGGAGAAATTTGCCGCCACCCGGGCCAAGGGCGTGGACGACATGACGTCCAAACTGGTGACCGAAACCGGCAGCAAGGTCGAATCCGGCGCCAGGCCCGGACCTGCCCCCACGCCTTTCGATGCGGCGCGCTTCGCCGGCATCTTCGCGGCCCTCGGGCTCGCGATCGGCGCCATCGGCACCGCCCTGGCCTCGGTGGTCACGGGCTTCCTGGGCCTCGAGGGCTGGCAGATGCCGCTCGCGATGGCGGGCCTGTTCCTGGCGATTTCGGGTCCGTCCGTGGCGATGGCCTTCTTCAAGCTGAGGAACCGCAACCTGGGTCCCATCCTGGACGCCAACGGCTGGGCGGTGAACGCCCGGGCCCGCATCAACATCCCCTTCGGCACCGCGTTGACCCGCATGGCCAGGCTGCCGGCAGGGGCGGAGCGCAGCCTGAGAGACCCCTACGCGGCGCAGCGCGTGTCCTGGAAGTTCTACCTGGTGCTCGGAATGCTGGTCGCGGCCGCGCTGACCTGGCTTGCCTTCAACACCGACCTGGGCGCAGGCTTCAGGCTGTTCTGACCCACGGCGGCTAGACGCGCGCCCAGCCTTTGGCGTGCTCGACCGCCCTGCCCCAGCGCGCCATCAGCTCGGCGCGCCGGCCGGCATCCATCACGGGTTCGAAGCGGCGCTCGACCTGCCACTGGCGCGCGATCTCGTCGACACCTTCCCAGTAGCCTACCGCCAGCCCGGCCAGGTAGGCAGCGCCCAGCGCCGTGGTCTCCGTGACACGCGGCCGCACGACGGGGATGCCGAGCAGGTCGGCCTGGAATTGCATCAGGAGGTCGTTGCGGGCGGCGCCGCCGTCCGCGCGCATCTCGGTAACAAGGCAGGCGGCGTCCTTCTGCATCGCCGCCAGCAGTTCCGCGCTCTGGTAGGCGATCGCCTCGACCGCGGCGCGGGCGATGTGCGCGCCAGTCGTCCCGCGCGTCATGCCGACGATGGCGCCGCGCGCGTACTGGTCCCAGTGCGGGGCGCCCAGGCCGGTAAAGGCCGGCACCAGCATCACGCCGCCGCTGTCCGGCACGCTCAGCGCCAGCGCCTCGACGTCGGATGAGTCCCTGATGATGCCGAGGCCGTCGCGCAGCCACTGCACCGTGGCGCCGCCCATGAAGACGCTGCCTTCCAGCAGATAGTCGGTCCTGCCATTGACGCTCCAGCCGACGGTGGACAGCAGGCGATGATGCGATTCGGGGGCTGCGGCGCCGGCATGCATCAGCATGAAACAGCCGGTGCCATAGGTGTTCTTGACCAGGCCCGGGCGGTGGCAGGCCTGGCCGAAAGTAGCGGCCTGCTGGTCGCCGGCGATGCCGGCGATCGGCACCGCGGCGCCGAACCATTCTTCGGCCGCCAGGCCCACGACTTCCGAACTGGCCACGACTTCCGGCAGCACGCTGGACGGGATGTCGAACAGGGCCAGCAATTCCTCGTCCCAGCGCAGGCTATGTATATTGAAGAGCATGGTGCGCGCGGCATTGCTGGCGTCGGTGACGTGGCGCCCGCACAGGCGGTACACCAGCCAGCTGTCGACCGTGCCGAAGGCCAGCTCGCCGCGCTCGGCCCGTTCGCGCGCGCCCGGCACGTGCTCGAGCAGCCATTGCAGCTTGGTGGCGGAAAAATAGGCGTCGACTTCGAGGCCGGTGCGCTGCCGGATGTCCTCCGCCCTGCCTCCTTCGCGCAGGCGGTCGCACATGGCGGCGGTGCGCCGGTCCTGCCAGACGATGGCGCGGGCGACCGGTTCGCCGCTGGCGCGGTCCCACAGCAGCGTCGTTTCGCGCTGGTTGGCGATGCCGATCGCGGCGACCTGGGCCGCGTCGATGCCGGCCTCGCGCAGTGCCGACCTGGCGCAGGCGAGTTGGCTGTGCCAGATGTCGAGGGCGTCGTGCTCGACCCATCCGGGCTGGGGGAAATGCTGGGGATATTCGTGCTGGCAGTTCGCTACGGCCAAGCCGGCGCGATCGAAGACGATGGCGCGCGAACTGGTGGTGCCCTGGTCGAGGGCAAGGATGTATTGCTGCATCGATGACTCCACCCGGGCGGTCCTGGCGGACCGTTTGAATTCATGTAAAGCAGGCCGATAGGCCGGATTCTGTGTAGTGGTCTCCCTTGCGGGACGCCCCTATGACAGCCATTCCTCTAGGCGCTGGATTACTCCAGCGCTCAAGCTTCCTACCCGCACGCTCCGCGAGCAACATCAACGCGTGCCTATTTGGAATTGCTCCAGGTGGAGGTTACCGCGTTTCACCGTAACTTAATACGCTCGTCTCTGTGGCCCTATTCCTCGCCTTATACCCAGGCTTGCACCCGGGCTTTCAGCGGACGGCCGTTAACCGTCACCCCGCTCTGTGGAGTCCGGACCTTCCTCCCGCCCGCACCCGAAGATGAGGGCCAGCGGCTGTCTGGCCTGCTTCACGGGGGCATTGTAACCGATTGGGCCAGCGCAACCTATCGCCAGCTAACCACGTTTTCTGAAATTTCGTGTCGCCATTTCAAAATCCTTCCCCACCTCATCCACATAGAATGTTTGGATAGCAAAACCACCAAGGACGAGACCCAACCATGACCCACCCTTCCCGCACCGGCGGCCAGATCCTGGTCGATGCGCTCCATACCCATGGCGTGGACACCGCCTTCGGCGTGCCCGGCGAAAGCTACCTCGACGTGCTGGATGCACTGCACGACTCAAGCATCCGCTTCGTCATCAACCGGCAGGAGGGCGGCGCGGCGTTCATGGCAGAGGCCTACGGCAAGATGACCGGTAAACCAGGGATCTGCTTCGTCACCCGCGGTCCCGGCGCCACCAACGCCTCGATCGGGGTGCACACCGCCTACCAGGACTCGACCCCGATGATCCTGTTCATCGGCCAGGTCGGCAGCGACTTCATCGACCGCGAAGCCTTCCAGGAAATCGACTACCGCCGTATGTTCGGCCAGATGGCCAAGTGGGTCACCCAGATCGACCGCGCCGACCGCATCCCCGAATACATCGCGCGCGCCTTCCAGGTCGCCACCAGCGGCCGCCCCGGCCCGGTGGTGCTGGCGCTGCCGGAAGACATGCTGGTCGCCAAGGCCGACGTGCCTGACGCGCGCCGCTACCAGCCGGTGCAGGCGGCGCCATCGCAAGACCAGATTGCCCAGCTGCGTTCGATGCTGGCGGAAAGCACACGCCCGATCGTCCTGCTGGGCGGCGGCTCCTGGACCGAACAGGCTTGCGCCGACCTGGCTCGCTTCGCCGAAGCCAACCGCCTGCCGGTCGGCTGCACCTTCCGCTTCCAGGACCTGATGGACAACGCCCACCCGAACTACGTGGGTGACGTCGGCATCGGCATCAACCCGAAGCTGGCCGCGCGCGTGAAGGAAGCAGACCTGGTGATCGCGATCGGTCCGCGCCTGGGCGAGATGACCACCAGCGGCTATTCGCTCTTGTCCTCGCCGGTGCCGCGCCAGCGCCTGGTCCACATCCACGCCGATCCGGAAGAACTGGGCAGCGTCTACCAGGCCGAACTCATGATTGCCAGCGGCCCCGCGCAGGTGTGCGCGATGCTGGCGGCGATGGCGCCGGTGGATTCCTCGGCCTGGGCCGGCACGGTGGAAGAGGCGAAAGCCGACCTGGCCGCCTGGCAGGCGCAGCCGCCGATCTTCGCCGAGGGCGGCGCGCCGCTCGACCTGTGGCAGGTGGTGCAGGAGCTCATGCGCCAGGCGCCGCGCGACACCATCATCACCAACGGCGCCGGCAACTACGCGACCTGGGCGCACCGCTTCTACCGCTATGGCGGCCGCCGCACCCAGCTGGCGCCGACCAACGGCGCGATGGGCTACGCGGTGCCGTCCGGCGTGGCGGCCAAGATCATCGATCCGCAGCGCACGGTGGTCACCTTTGCCGGCGACGGCGAGTTCATGATGACGGGCCAGGAACTGGCCACCGCGGTGCAGTATGGCGCCGGCGTGATCATCCTGGTGTTCAACAATGGCATGTTCGGCACCATCCGCATGCACCAGGAACGCGACTACCCGGGCCGCGTGTCGGGCACCAATCTGCACAATCCGGATTTTGCCGCGCTGGCACGCGCCTATGGCGGCCACGGCGAGGTGGTCGAGAAGACCGAGGAATTCGCGCCCGCCCTGCAGCGCGCGCTGGCGCATGCGAACGAACGCAAGCTGCCAGCGGTGATCGAGTTGCGCTACGACGGCAACCTGATCACGCCGAACGCGACGCTGGAGACGATTCGCAAGACGGCGGAGGCGGCCAAAGCGAACGGTTGATTTCGTAGGGTGGGCGGATTCTCCGCCCACGCGGTGATAGTTAGCTGCAAGATCATCCGACACGATAGCGGAGCCGATAGCGATCACCGCGTGGGCGGGAAGACCCGCCCACCCTACTGTCCCAAACCCAGCTCGGCCGGCAGCGGAATCGGCTGGTCGAAGAAACTGACCTGCTCGGGGCTGGTCAGGAACAATGCGACGAGGGCGATGAACGCCCACACGATAATGTTGCGCATGTTAGAAGCGCTGCCATCCGTGGCGTTGTCGCCATAGATGATGCGCTTGAGGAAATTAGTGATTTTCACGGTGTACCCCGTTGTATTTTGAGGTTTTCTCTCTCCCTGTTCAATTTAACGCAAGTCGCGGTCGTTTTCCAGACGCGCACTGTTGAGCAGCCTGCCGGTTTCAGCAATAACACAACAAAGAGTTCCTTCCACGCATCTTCTAGCGTCGATACTTGCCAATCAGGGAAGCGTCTTGCTGCTCTGGTAAAATATTCGCTACTTTTTTCATCGCCGGCGCCAGCCGGCATCGTGCGCAGGATTCGCCCCCACATATGTTTAGTTTCTTCAAGAGAAAGAAGCCTGAAACCGAGGCCTTGGCACCGGAACAGGTAGCACCGGAACCGGCAGCGGCGCCGATGTTCGTGCCGGGTGCGCTGGATGCGCCTGTCAGTGCACCGGTCAGCCCGCCGGCCGCCCCCGTCGCCGCGCCGACGGCCGCGCCGACAGCGGCGCCGGCACCCGTGCCGGCCGCGTCCGATATCGGCGCACTGTTCCCCGAAACCGCGGAACGCCCCACCACCGAGGCCGAAAAGAAGCAGTCCTGGATGGCGCGGCTGAAGGCCGGCCTGTCCAAGACCTCGAGCAACCTGTCGCTGCTGTTCGTCGGCGCCCGCATCGACGAGGACCTGTACGAGGAGCTCGAATCCGCGCTCCTGATGTCGGACGCCGGCATGGACGCCACCCAGCACCTGCTGGACGCCCTGCGCCGCAAGGTCAAGGAAGACAAGCTGCTCGACGCGGCCCAGGTCAAGGCCGCGCTCAAGGAGCTCATGATCGAACTCTTGACGCCGCTGCAGAAGCCCCTCGAACTGGGCCGCCACGAACCGCTCGTGATGATGATCTCGGGCGTGAACGGCGCCGGCAAGACCACCACCATCGGCAAGCTGGCCAAGCACATGCAGCGCTTCGACCAGTCGGTGCTGCTGGCCGCGGGCGACACCTTCCGCGCCGCCGCGCGCGAGCAGCTGATGGTCTGGGGCCAGCGCAACAACGTCACCGTGATCTCGCAGGCCTCGGGCGATCCGGCCGCGGTCGCCTTTGACGCGGTCCAGTCGGGCAAGGCGCGCGGCACCGACGTCGTCATGGTCGACACCGCCGGCCGCCTGCCGACCCAGCTGCACCTGATGGAAGAACTCAAGAAGATCAAGCGCGTGATCGGCAAGGGCATGGAAGGCGCCCCGCACGAGACCCTCCTGGTCATCGACGGCAACACCGGCCAGAACGCGCTGGCCCAGGTGAAGGCTTTCGACGATGCGTTGCAGCTGACCGGCCTGGTGATCACCAAGCTGGACGGCACCGCCAAGGGCGGCGTGCTGGCCGCGATCGCGCGGACCCGCCCGGTGCCGGTGTACTTCATCGGCGTGGGCGAAAAACTGGACGACCTGCAGCCGTTCAAGGCCGAAGAATTCGTCGAAGCGCTGCTGGGCTAAGGGAAGAACGAGGAACGCCGCCCGATGATCGAATTCCAGTCCGTCTCCAAACAATACTCCCGGGATGCCTACGCGCTGCGCGACGTCTCCCTCAACATCGGCAAGGGCGAACTGGTCTACCTGGCCGGCCCGTCCGGCGCCGGCAAGTCGACCCTCATGAAAATGGTGGCCGCCGTCGAGCGGCCCAGCAGCGGCGTGGTCACCGTCAACGGCCAGGACATCGGCCGCATCCAGAAGGCCGGCATTCCTTTCCTGCGCCGTAACCTGGGCCTGATCTTCCAGCAACAGCGCCTGCTCAACGACCGCAACATCCTCGCCAACGTGATGCTGCCCCTGCTCGTCACCGGCGCCCCCAGGGCCCAGGCCGAGCAGCGCGCCAGGGCCGCCCTCGACAAGGTGGGCCTGCTGGAGCGCGCCAAGGCGATGCCCCTGGCCCTGTCCGGCGGCGAACAGCAGCGCGTGGCGGTGGCGCGCGCCATCGTCAACCGGCCGCAGATCATCCTGGCGGACGAGCCGACCGCCAACCTCGACCGCGTGGCCGCCGACAAGGTGCTCGATGCGCTGCGCGCCTTCAACGCCGTCGGCGTGACCTGCGTGATCTCGACTCACGACGAGCAGGTGCTCGACAGCGCGGCGGCGCGCGTGATCCGTCTCGAACATGGCCAACTGGTGGGAGAGTCCGCATGAGCCCCTGGGTACGCCAGCACCGCTTCGCCCTCGGCGCGGCCCTGTCCACCGTGCGCAAGGGACCGGGCAGCTTCCTGTTCAACGTGCTGGTCGTCGCCTTCGCGCTGATGCTGCCGTTCACCGGCATCACCCTGCTCGACAACGTGCGTCCGCTGTCCGAGCAGCTCTCGGTCGACCCCGAGATCAGCGTTTTCATGAAGCTCGAGGCGACGCGCGAGGAAGTGGCCGCCCTGCAGCCGCGCATCAGGGCGATCGCGGCCGGCGGCGGCAAGGCCGACATCGACTTCGTTCCACGCGAGCAAGCGCTGGCCGCGATGAAGGCCGGCAGCGGCCTGGGCGACGTGATCGACACGCTGGGCGAAAATCCGCTGCCGGACAGCTTCAAGATGCGCCTGGACGGCAGCAGCGCAGCAAGCCAGGTCGACGCGATCACCGAACAATTGCGCGCCTTGCCCGGCGTGGACGTGGTGCAGGTCGATTCGGCCTGGGTCAAGCGCCTGGCCGCCATGCTGGCGATCCTGCGCCTGGCCCTGCTGCTGCTGGCGATCACGCTCGGCATCGTCGTCATTGCGGTGGTGTTCAACACCATCCGCCTGCAGGTGCTGACCCAGAAAGAAGAAATCACCGTGTCGAAGCTGCTGGGCGCCACGGACAACTTCATCCACCGCCCCTTCTATTACACCGGCGCCCTGCTCGGCCTGTGCGCGGGCGCGGTGGCGCTCGGCGCGGTGGCGCTGGCCCTGCATCCGCTGAACGGCGCGATTGCGAATTTTGCACGCTTGTATGGCTCGGAATTCCAGCTGCTGCCGCTCGGCGCGCTGGAGAGCGCCGGGGTGCTGGGGATCAGCGCGGGCCTCGGCTTGATCGGCGCCATGCTGTCGGTGCAGCGCCACCTGGCGCGCGTCCGCTAAACGGGGACCTGGACGCGCCTGCCGGACCGGCGCGCGTCCAGCCTTGCCGGTCTCTCGAGACGGCTTGGCCGTCCCACCCTACGTCGACACGAGCGCTATTCCTACAGGACGGATTTGACGAATGTGCGCCATCCAACAGATGGCCGCTTCCCGGGCCTTTAACCTGTCTCTAACACGTTTTCCAGCAGTATTTTGCTCACTTTTGAGCTGAATCAACAGAATTCAGGTCGCCTGCTCTACAGTTGAAACGGCGCGATTTTGATTCCCAAGGGCAATACTTTAGCCAAACTTAATCGATTTCGATAAATCGATGGCCTGCCTAGCACTCACACATGGAGAGTGCTAATATATGTCTCGAATACAGCGAAATCAAGGAAGGCATCCAAGTAACAAGCAGTAACGCTGGTGTTACGCGGCATGGGCCCGTGGCACATTGGGATGCAGTAAGTCTACTACGAGGAAATTGAAAATGTCCGCACAATCCGCATTGGTTCCGGCCAGCAGTCGTGCTCTGGGACTGGGTTTCACCGGCAATCTGGGCAATATCGACGCCTACATTTCGGCCGTCAACCGCCTGCCGATGCTCACCCACGAGGAAGAGGTGTCGCTGGCAAAGTCGCTGCGGGAAAAGAATGATCTGGACGCGGCGCAAAAGCTGGTGCTCTCCCACCTGCGCCTGGTGGTGTCCATCGCACGTGGCTACCTCGGCTACGGCCTGCCGCACGCCGACCTGATCCAGGAAGGCAATATCGGCCTGATGAAGGCCGTCAAGCGCTTCGACCCGAACCAGGGCGTGCGTCTCGTCTCGTACGCGATGCACTGGATCAAGGCCGAGATGCACGAATACATCCTGAAGAACTGGCGCCTGGTGAAAGTCGCGACGACCAAGGCCCAACGCAAGCTGTTCTTCAACCTGCGCAGCAACAAGCAGGGCCTGGACACCATGACCCCGAGCCAGGTCGACGAGCTGGCGAAGATGCTCGACGTCAAGCGCGAAGAAGTGATCGAGATGGAAACCCGCCTGTCGGGCCGCGACATCGCCCTCGAATCGCCGACCGACGACGAAGACGACAAGTTCGCCCCGATCGCCTACCTGTCGTCGGAGCAGCAGGAGCCGACCCGCGTGCTGGAGGCCGAGCAACACGACCGCCTGCAGTCGGAAGGCCTGGAAACCGCCCTGTCGAAGCTGGACCCGCGTTCGCGCCGCATCGTCGAAGCGCGCTGGCTGGCCAACGACGACGGTTCTGGCGCCACGCTGCACACGCTGGCCGAAGAGTTCGGCGTGTCGGCCGAACGTATCCGCCAGATCGAATCGGCTGCGCTGAAGAAGATGAAAGGCGCGCTGGCGGCTTACATCTGAGTCCTGCCCGCCCCAACCAAAACCCCGCCCCGGCGGGGTTTTCTTTTTTCAAGTCGGGGTCAGGTCTGACATTCGGACACGGACTGAGCAATACAGTAAGGAAGTACGCTCGAGCTCGTGTCCAAATGTCAGACCTGTCCCCGTTTTATGCCCCCCGTTTTACAGCTTTGCATTCGGCCTCTTTGCAGGGCCGGCTAGGCCAGCCAGCGCATCAGGATTTCCGGATGCCCCGTGTGCGCATCCGGCCGTTCGTCGAACGCGACGAAGCCATGCCTTTCATAGAAGCGGCGCGCGGCGTGGTTGGCCGAGTACACGGTGAGGTCGAGCCGGTGGCGGCCGGTCTTGGCATGCGCGAGGAGCAGGCTTCCGATGCCCGCGCCCTGGATGTCCGGATGCACGAACAGCGCGGCCAGGGCGTCGCCGTACACACTGTAGAAGCCGGCCGGCGCACCCTCGCGCTCGAACACGCAGGAGGTGGCGGCGGGCAGGTACACGCTGCGCATGTCGCCCAGCCGCGCGCGCCAGAATTGTTCGCCGATGAAAGCATGCGCCTCGATCGATGCGCGCAGCCAGATGTCCAGCACCTGGTCCATGTCATCCTTGTCCATCTGCCGGATCACCGCTGCCATCTCCTTTCCAAGCCGGTTCCTGTGGTGGCGTCGAGTATACCTGCCGCCCGGGCCGCCAGCTAGAATGCGTTTTCACCAGATACCAATGGAGTTCCCGATGACCGACCAGTATGTCCCGCCCACAGTCTGGACCCCGCCCGCCTCCAGCGGCGGCACCTTCGCCAACATCAACCGTCCGGTCGCCGGCCCGACCCACGAGGCCGCGCTTCCGGTCGGCAAGCACCCGCTGCAGCTGTACTCGCTGGCCACGCCCAACGGCGTCAAGGTGACCATCATGCTGGAAGAGCTGCTGGCCCTCGGCCACGCCGGCGCCGAGTACGACGCCTGGCTCATCAAGATCAACGAAGGCGCCCAGTTCTCGAGCGGCTTCGTCGAGATCAACCCGAATTCCAAGATCCCGGCCCTGCTCGACCGCAGCGGAAAAGAACCGGTGCGCGTGTTCGAGTCCGGCTCGATCCTGGTCTACCTGGCCGAGAAATTCGGCGCCTTTCTACCGGCCAGCGGCGCGGCGCGCGCCGAGACCATGAACTGGCTGTTCTGGCAGATGGGTTCGGCGCCCTTCGTGGGCGGCGGCTTCGGCCACTTCTATGCCTACGCGCCGGAAAAACTGCAGTATCCGATCGACCGCTATGCGATGGAAACCAAGCGCCAGCTCGACGTGCTCGAACGCCAACTGGCCGAGCAACAGTATGTGGCCGGCAACGAGTACACCATCGCCGACATGGCGATCTGGCCCTGGTACGGCGGCATGGTGCGCGGCGAGCTGTACGACGCCGGCGAATTCCTCTCGGTGCACGAGTACCGGCACGTGCGCCGCTGGGCCGACGAGATCGCGGCGCGCCCGGCCGTCGTGCGCGGCCGCAAGGTCAACCGCGTGCGCGGCAATCCCGGCGAACAGGTTCCCGAGCGGCACGACGCGTCGGACCTGGACTGATCTTCGATAAGGGAGTCCCTGGCAAGCGAGGAAGGCGCGCGCGATTGCGTTATGCTGGCGCGCGACGACATTCCGAACGATGTGCCAACGATGGGAGACATGCCATGGTCAGCAAGAACACGATTTGCCTCTGGTTCAACGGGACGGCGCTGGAAGCGGCGCAATTCTATGCGGCGACCTTCCCCGACAGCGCGCTGGGCGAGGTCTTCCGCGCACCGAGTGATTATCCAGCCGGCAAGCAGGGCGACGTGCTGACCGTTGCCTTCACCGTGGCCGGGATTCCCTGCATCGGCCTGAACGGCGGCCCCGCCTTTTCGCACACCGAAGCATTCTCTTTCCAGATCGCAACCGAGGACCAGCAGGAAACCGACCGTCTCTGGAATGCGATCGTCGGCAACGGCGGCCAGGAAAGCGCGTGCGGCTGGTGCAAGGACAAGTGGGGCCTGTCCTGGCAGATCACGCCGCGCGTACTCAGCGAAGGCATCGCCGACCCCGATCCGGCCGTGGCAAAACGCGTATTCGAGGCGATGATGACGATGGGAAAGATCGACGTGGCGGCGATCGAAGCGGCACGGCGCGGCTGAACCGGGGCGGCATGGCCTGTCGGTTGCGCACACTTGTTACCATTCAAGCCGCGGAAGCACGAAGTCCTGCACTATACTCTCGCCTTGCTGCCTGACGGCGGCGTACCGCCGTCCATCCAAGAACCAAGAGAAGCACGATGAAAGAAGCCATGCAAGGTGAACCGATCTTCAAGAAGCTGCGCGGAATGGTCCGCTCCCTGCCGCCCGGCGGCATCACCTTAAGCGAACTCATCTATCGGGTCGGCAATGAGGGCCTGCTGATCCTGACCGCCCTGCTCACCCTCGTGTTCCTGATCCCGGTGTCGATTCCCGGTGTGAGTACCGTGTTCGGCGCCGCGATCCTCCTGATCGGCGTCAGCCGCCTGTTCGGGCGCGAACTCTGGGTGCCGGCGAAACTGAAGCACCGCACCATCTCCACCAGCAAACTGCGCCCCGCGCTGCGCAAGGCGCTGCCCTGGCTGTACCGGATCGAGCGCGTGTGCAAGCCCAACCGTATCGAGTGGCTGGTGGCCAACGGCCCGATCCAGCATCTCAACAACGCCGGCCTGATCCTGGGCGCGGTGCTGCTGATGATGCCCTTCGGCCTAATTCCTTTCAGCAATACCTTCCCGGCGGTCGCCCTGTTGTTCCTGGCGGTCGGCCTGCTGCAGCGCGACGGCGTCAGCGTACTGCTGGGTCACATCAGCAACGTCGTCACCATCCTGTATTTCACCCTGCTCATCGGTGGCGGCGGCCTCGCGGTACGCGAGCTGTTCCAGCGCATGGCCGGCTGAGCGCATGCTCTGCCTTAGACGGGCCGGCGCCAAGCCGGCCCGTTTGCATTGCGAGCCGGCGCTAACTTCTGTCGCAAGGGTGCGCAATACCAAACAATCAAGTTTTGCAGTTTAGCCACCAAAACATCGGGTTAGCAAAAAGTCTTAAGAAACTACTTTAAGTGCGTTTGCAGCTCTGCTAGCATCCTTCGCTCGCATGGAGGAGCACATGGCAGAGCAAAGCAGAAACGATGCACGGACCGATGCCGTAACCGCCGGCCGGGTCGACGAGGGACTGAAATTGTGCGAGCGCTACGGCATCCATCCGGCCCTGCTCTTCATGGAACAGGTCGGCGTACCGCGGCCGGTGGCGCTGCGGGTACTGTGCTCGCCGCACCACTTCCGCCAGCGTGACCGCCGCACTTCGCCACGGCCCCGCCGCTGAACGAAGCACCCATGCGAATTGCGTGGGGCAAAACCATTTGTTTCCTCTAGAATACAAAACTTTGTGTTCCAAGGAATCTCCATGTCCGCCACCCCGGAACTGTCTTCGCTCGAAGCCAACCTGACCTCGACGCTGGTCGCCAAGATCCGCGACTTCGCGATCTTCATGTTGACGCCCGATGGCAGGGTCGCCACCTGGAACGCCGGCGCGGCGCGGGCCAAAGGGTATGCAGCCGAGGAAATCATCGGCAAATCCTTTGCCTGCTTCTATACCCCTGAAGACCAGGAAATGGCCGTGCCGGCGCAGGCGCTCGCCACCGCGCGCGCGAACGGGATCTTCGAAGCGACCGGCTGGCGGGTGCGCAAGGACGGCTCGCACTTCTGGGCGCACGTGGTGATCGACCCGCTGTACGACGACGACGGCGCCCTGATCGGCTTCGGCAAGGTCACGCGCGACATCACCCGGGCGCGCGAGGCGCGCGAACGCGAGGAGCGTGCCCGCGAAGCGCTGCTGCAGGCGCGCACCGAGCAGAGCCAGCACCTGCTGCGCCTGTTCGAACAGGCGCCGGGCTTCGTCTGCTTCTTCCGCGGCCCCACCCATGTCTACGAACTGCAGAACGAGGCCCACCACCGCCTCGCCGGCCTGCGCGACATCATCGGCAAGCCGGTGCGCGAAGCCTTGCCCGAGCTCGAGGGCCAGGGCTTCTTCGAACTGCTCGACACCGTCTACACCTCGGGCAAGCCCTACGTCGGCCGCGCCGTCCCGATCACCGTGGAATCGGCCGGCGGCGGCAAGGTGGACAGCTTCATCGACCTGGTCTACCAGCCGATCTTCGACGAGAACGGCGAGGTGCTGGGCATCGTCTCGCAGGGCAGCGACGTCACCGAGCAGGTGCTGGGCGCCCGCTCGCTGGGCGAGAAGCAGCTCGAGCTGGAACGGACCATCGAGGAACGCACCCGCGCGCTGGACGACGCGCGCCAGGCGCTGGCGCTGGCCAACGAACTGCAAATTAGCAATGCCTTCTTCCAGAGCCTGTTCGAGCAGGCGCCCGGCTTCATCTGCGTGCTCAAGGGGCCGGACCACGTGTTCGACCTCGCCAACGACGCCTACCGCAGGCTGGTCGGCCAGCGCGAACTGGCCGGCAAGGCGGTCAGGGACGTCCTGCCCGACGCCGCGGGCCAGGGCTTCTTCGAACTGCTGGACCAGGTCTACCAGACCGGCAAGCCGGTGGTCGGCCAGAGCGTCCAGCTCGACCTGAAGGAAACGCCGTCGAAGACCGTCACCCGGTTCATCGACTTCGTCTACCAGCCCATCCTGAACGCGCAGAACCAGTCGGTCGGAATTTTCGTGCAGGGCAACGACGTCACCAAGCAGAAGCTGGCGCAGGACGAAGTGCAGAAATACCAGCGCGAGCTCGAGCAACTGGTGCAGGCCCGCACCGAGGAACTGCAATCGGCCCAGGCCGCGCTGCAGCACGCGCAGAAGCTGGAAGCGATCGGCAAGCTGACCGGCGGCGTGGCCCACGATTTCAACAACATCCTGCAGGTCATCGGCGGCAACCTGCAGCTGCTGCGCGACGGCATGGCGGGCGACGCCCGCGCCCTCAAGCAGCTCGACACCGCCAGCGGCGCCGTGGAGCGCGGCGCCAAGCTGGCGGCGCAGCTGCTCGCATTCGCACGGCGCCAGCCGCTGCAGCCGCGCGTGGTCGACCCGGCCGGCATCGTCCAGCAGATGGACGAGCTGCTGCGCTGCGCCGTCGGCGAGACGATCGCGGTCGAAACCATCCGCAGCGGCGGCTTGTGGAACACCTGCGTCGACCCCTACCAGCTCGAGAACGTGATCCTCAACCTGGCCATCAACGCGCGCGACGCCATGCGCGACGGCGGCCGCCTGACCATCGAGCTGGGCAACGCCCTGCTCGACGACGACTACGCGGCCCTGCACCACGACCTCACGCCAGGGCAGTACGTGATGATCGCGGTGTCCGACAACGGCTGCGGCATGAGCAAGGAAACCCTGGAGCGCGCCTGCGAGCCCTTCTTCACCACCAAGCCCGAGGGGCAAGGCACCGGCCTGGGCCTGTCGATGGCCTATGGCTTCGTGAAGCAGACGGGCGGCCACTTCAAGATCTACAGTGAAGTGGGGCACGGCACCACCATCAAGATGTACTTCCCGCGCTCCTACCAGGCGGAAGCCGCCGAACGGGTGCTCAAGAGCGGTCCGGTCACGGGCGGCGACGAGACCATCTTGGTGGTCGAGGACGACCCCGCCGTGCAGGCGACGGTGGTCGAGATGGTCAGGAGCCTGGGCTACACGGTCATGAAGGCCGACAACGCGGCGGCGGCGATGGTGATCCTCAACAGCGGCATCCCGATCGACCTGCTGTTCACCGATGTGGTCATGCCCGGCGCGATGCGCAGCCCGGAACTGGCGCGCCAGGCGCGCGCGCTCCATCCCGGCATCGAGGTGCTGTTCACCTCGGGCTATACGCAGAACGCCATCGTCCACGACGGCAAGCTCGATGCCGGCGTCCAGCTGCTGTCCAAGCCCTACGCGCGCGAGCAGCTGGCGCGCAAGCTCAGGCAGATGCTGACGAAGCAGCACGCGGCCCAGGCCGCGCCGCCTTCGGCGCCCGAGCTCGAGAAGCTGGCGCTGACCCGGCACGTGCTGTTCGTCGACGACGACGCGGACGTGCTGAGCATGACCTGCTCGCTGCTCGAGCTGCTGAACCAGCGCGTCGACGGCGCGGCCAACCCGCAGGATGCCCTCGCCCTGCTGGAGCGCAACCAGTACGAGGTCCTGATCACCGATTACGATTTGCCCGGCATGAACGGCATCGAACTGGCCAGGAAAGCGATGGCCGCGCAGCCGCAGCTGAAGGTCGTGATCGCCACCGGCTACGGCCAGGTGGCCGAGGCGGCGCAGATCGGGGCGATCACGATGCCCAAGCCCTTCAAGCCGGACGACCTGAAGCGGATCCTGGCCTAGCCGGCGGCCGGCGCACGGCCGCCGGGTCCCTCATTGCGCCTGCAAGGCGGCGATGCGCGCCTCGATCGGCGGATGGCTGGAAAACAGCGCCAGCGCGCCCTTGCCGGAAATGCCGAAGGCCGCCATGTTCTTCGGCAGTTCGCCTTCGGCCAGGCCGCCCAGGCGGCGCAGCGCCGCGATCATCGGCTGCGGACGGCCCAGGATCTGCGCCGCCCCGCGGTCGGCGCGGAATTCGCGCTGGCGCGAGAAGTACATCACGATGATGCTGGCCAGGATGCCGAACAGGATCTCGCACACCACCACCGTCACCATGTAGCCGATGCCCGGCCCCGACTGTTCGCTGTCGTTCTTGCGCAGCATCTGGTCGACCGCATAGCCGACCACCCGCGCCAGGAACACGACGAAGGTGTTGACCACGCCCTGCACCAGGGTCAGCGTCACCATGTCGCCGTTGGCGATGTGGGCCACCTCGTGCGCCAGCACGGCCTCCACTTCCTCCTGCGACATCGAGGCCAAGAGGCCCGTGGACACCGCCACCAGCGAGCCGTTGCGGGTGGCGCCGGTGGCGAAGGCGTTCGGTTCGCCCTCGTAGACCGCCACTTCCGGCATCCTGATGCCGGCCTTGCGCGCCTGCGCTTCCACGGTGTGGAGCAGCCAGGCCTCGGTGGCATTGGCCGGCTGGGCGATCACGCGCGCCTTGGTGGACCATTTGGCGATCGGCTTGGACAGCCACAGCGAGATGAAGGCGCCGCCGAAGCCCATCAGCGCGGCGAAGGCCAGCAGCATGGGCAGATCCAGGCCGTTGGCGGTGAGGAAGCGGTTCACGCCGAGCAGGCTGGCGCTGACGCTCAGGACCAGCACGACGGCCAGGTTGGTGGCGAGGAACAGGAGAATGCGTTTCATGGTTTTCCTTCCATTACAAGTCGGTCGAAGCTCAAGGCGCGGCCTCGCCGGCCTGCGGGTCCAGGCGCAGGATCGCCACGCGCAGGATGCGCCGGTCTTCCACTTCCAGCACCTCGAAGCGCAGGCCGTCGGTCTCGATGGCCTGGCCGGCGGCCGGCATGGTCTCGAAACGCGCCAGCAGGAAGCCGGCGAGCGAGCTGTACTCGGCGTCCGGGTCCACCAGGCTGCCGGTGTCGAGCATCTGCTCGAGCAGGTGCAGGTCGGCACTGCCGTCGGCCTCCCAGCGGCCCGGTCCCTGCACGCGGATCGCCGGCTGCTCGTCCTCGTCCGGGAACTCGCCGGCGATCGCCTCCAGCAGGTCGATCGGGGTCAAGAGTCCCTGGACCACGCCGTACTCGTCGGCCACCAGCACCAGCTGGCCGCGGGCGCGCTTGAGGGTGTCCATGGCGCGCAGCACGCCGGCCGTATCGGCCAGGTAGATCGGCTTGCGCAGCAGCGTGGCATCGGCCTCGTCGATGCGCTCGTGCAGCAGCAGCGCCCCGATCAGGTCCTTGGTGCGGGCCACGCCCAGCACCCGGTCGACGTCGCCGCGGCAGACCGGCAGTTGGTTGTGCGGCGTTTCCCGCAGCTGCTCCAGGACGGTGGCGGCGTCCTGCTCCAGGTTCACCCAGGACATCTCGGCGCGCGGCGTCATGATCGAGCGGATCGAGCGGTCGGCCAGGGTGAGCACCCCGCTGACCATGTTGCGCTCCTCGACCGCGAACGCGTCCTGCTCCCCTTGCTCCTGGTCCGGCGCCTCGTCCGGCACCGGGCCGTGCGCGGTCTGCCTGCGGTTGCCGAGCATGCGCAGCACCGTGTCGGCGGTGCGCTCGCGGAACGGCAGGCGCGCCTCGTTCTTCAGGAAGTTACGGCGCGCGAACTGGTTCAGGGTCTCGATCAGCACCGAGAAGCCGATCGCCGCGTACAGGTAGCCCTTCGGGATGTGGAAGCCCAGTCCCTCGGCGATCAGGCTCAGGCCGATCATCAACAGGAAGCTCAGGCACAGCACCACCACGGTCGGGTGCGCGTTGACGAAGCGGGTCAGCGGCTTCGAGGCCAGGATCATGACGCCGATCGAGATGACGACGGCCGCCATCATGACCCACAGTTCCTCCACCATGCCCACCGCCGTGATCACCGCGTCGAGCGAGAACACGGCGTCGAGCACCACGATCTGCGCCACCACCGCGGCGAAGCCCGCATACACCTTGTTGCCGGACTGGACGTGGGTGACGCCCTCGATGCGCTCGTGCAGCTCGACCGTGGCCTTGAACAGCAGGAACAGGCCGCCGATGAGGAGGATCAGGTCACGTCCGGAAAAACTGAAGGAAGCGAGCGAGAACAGCGGCGTGGTCAGCGTGACCAGCCAGGAAACGATCGTCAGCAGGCCCAGGCGCATGGCCATGGCCAGCGACAGGCCGATCAGGCGCGCCTTGTCGCGCTGGTGCGGCGGCAGCTTGTCCGCCAGGATCGCGATAAAAATCAGGTTGTCGATGCCCAGGACGATTTCCAGGAACACCAGGGTCAGCAAACCCACCCAGATCGAGGGGTCCATTAGCCATTCCATCTTGCTTGCCTTATCAAATGTGAAGAAGCGGGGGTCCACCGGCGACGGCCGGGGGAAGAAGTCCGGCGGCAGGCAGGCGCGCGCGGCACCGGCCGGCACGAACCGGACGAACGACAGGGGGAGCCAGGCTCCGGCGTCAGGCGCGGCGGGGCGGCTTGTCGGGAGGCGGGAGGGTGAAGCAGTAAGGCGGCGCGGCGTGCGCCGGCGGCGCGGCGGCGCCGAGGCCGGCCAGGTTCAGGTGGCCGTCCTGGTGCACGAGGTCGTGCAGGTCGGCCACCGAAGGCGGCTCGTCGGGGTCGATGTCGGGGGCGGCGTTACCCTTGAATGCGTCGGCGCCGGCCGCGCAGGCATGCGCGCACGCGCTATCGGGCTGCGCGGTCGACACGGACATCGACAGCGCCAGGGCGTTCAGCGGGAACAGCAGGATCAGGAAGATGACGAGGATTCGTCTCATACGATGGGGGCACACATGAGGATTCCAGTATAGCACGGGTCCGGACGCCGCCCGGGGCGGCGCCGGAGTCAGTGCGACAGGTGCTCGATCAGGATGGTCGTGCCCACCAGCACCAGCACCACGCCGCCGATGCGCTCCGCGTTGCGCCCCACGGCCGCGCCCAGGCGCCGCCCGAGCAGCACGCCGATGGTGACCATGACCGTGGTGGCGATGCCGATCGCCACCGCCGCATGCACGATCGAGACGTCGACGAAAGCGAGCCCCACCCCGACCGCCATCGCATCGATGCTGGTCGCCACCGCGGTCAGCACCAGCACCAGGAAGTTCTGCGAGCCGGCGCGCTCTTCTTCCTCTTCCTCGTCGCCGAAGGACAGCCAGAGCATGCGCCCGCCCAGCCCCAGCAGCAGGAAGAAGGCGATCCAGTGGTCCCACTGGCGGATGGCGTCGGCCGCCAGCGAGCCGAGAGCCCAGCCGATCACGGGAGTGATGGTCTCGATGCAGCCGAACAGCAGGCCGATCCGGAGCGCCTGCGGCAAGCCGGGATTGCGCAGGGCGGCACCCTTGGCGATCGCGGCGGCGAAGGCGTCGGTCGACATGGCAAGGGCGAGGAAGACGAGGGCGGTGAAGGTCATGCTGGGAGTTCCGGTCGGGGCAAACGCAACGGCGCATCCGCACGCCCGACAAATGGCGCGGATGGGCCGATGGTCTCGCCAAGCGCTAGGCCGCCCGCGCCACGCTTTCGTCTTGAAGCGAGTATGTTGACACGGGCCCTCCCGCATTGCGCAGGAGGAGGCTACTCCCCACGGGGTGTGGGCATTCTAGAAGGAAACAACTTCCGGCGCAAGCGGGTCGGGCTGGGTCGGGCTGGCGAAGAAGCGGGTTGGCTGGGCAGGCTCAGGCCGCGGACAGCATGTAACCGGCGCCGCGCACGGTCTTGAGCAGGGACTTGGCGCGTCCCAGCGCCTTGCGCAGGCGCAGCACGTGGACGTCCACGGTGCGCTGGTCGAGCCTGTCGTGCGACTCCCACAGCTGTGCGAGCAGCTCGGCGCGCGAGAACACCTGGCCCGGGTGGCACAGCAGGAAACGCAGCAGCCGGTATTCGGTGTGGCGCACCTCGACCTTGTGGTTGCCGACGCGCACGCTGCAGCTGAGCGGGTCGAGCACCAGGCGCCCCAGGCACAGCGGGCGCTCGTCCGGCGCGTCGTCCGGCGGCGGGTGGGGAATGAATTCGGCGGGCGGCGGCGGCGCCTCGCGTTCGCCGTCCGTGCGTTCGGCGGCGAGCAGGATCACCGGTTTCTCGCGCAGCCCACGCGTGCCGCGCAGGCGCGCCAGCAGGCGCATGCCGCCTTCCTGGCGCAGCATCGACTCCTGCAGCAGCACGCCGGGGCGTTCGCGCCCGATGAACTCCCAGGCCTGCGCCAGGCTCGGCACGCTGTGCCAGATCCACTCGTCTTCGTGCAGCGAATACTTGAGCAGCTCGGCGATGGCCGGCTTGTCGTCGACGACCAGGACGATCGTGTTAGCCGTGTTCATAGTTGAAATGTAGGGTGGGCAGGTCTTCCTGCCCACGCGCGTTCAAACAGAATTTGAATGGATGTGCGGCCTGCTTACGTGAGTTGAACGCGTGGACGGCATAGCCGCCCACCCTACGTCAGCGCCGCGTCAACTCAAGGGATCAGTAGATCGCCTTGCCCGATGCATCCTTCAGGTTGGCCTTCCAGTTGGCCTGCACCAGCTTGACCACCGATGCCGGCATCGGCACGTAGTCCAGCTCGGCCGCCGCCGGGGCGCCGTTCTTGAAGGCCCAGTCGAAGAACTTCACGACTTCCTGGCCCTTGGCGGCGTTGGCCTGGGTCTTGTGCATCAGGATGTAGGACACGCCGGTGATCGGCCAGCTCTGCTTGCCGGCAGCATCGGTCAGCACCACGCCGAAGCCGGGAGCCTTGGTCCATTCGGCGCCGCTTGCTGCGGCCTTGAAGGCTTCGTCGTCCGGCTGCAGGAAGACACCGTCCTTGTTCTTCAGCTGGGTGTGCGACAGCTTGTTCTTCTTGGCATAGGCCCACTCGACGTAGCCGATCGCGCCCTTGATGCGCTGCACGTTGGCGGCCACGCCTTCGTTGCCCTTGCCGCCCACGCCCACGGCCCACTTGACGGTGGTGCCGGCGCCGATGCTGTTTTTCCAGTCCGGGCTGGTCTTGGCGAGGTAGTCGGTGAACAGGAAGGAGGTGCCCGAGGAGTCGGCGCGGTGCACGACGGTGATGTCGGCGTCGGGCAGCTTGACGCCCGGGTTCAGCGCGGCGATCGGCTGCGCGTTCCACTTGGTGATCTTACCCATGTAGATGTCGGCCAGCAGCGGGCCGGTGAGCTTGAGCTGGCCCGGCTGGACGCCTTCGACGTTGACCACGGCGACCACGCCGCCCATGATGGCCGGGAATTGCATCAGGCCGGCTTCGTCCAGGTCTTCGGCCTTGAGCGGCATGTCGGACGCGCCGAAGTCGACGGTCCGGGCCTTGATCTGCTTGATGCCTGCGCCGGAACCGACCGACTGGTAGTTCAGGCCATTGCCGGTGGCAGCCTTGTACGACTCGGCCCACTTGGCGTAGATCGGGTACGGGAAGGTCGCGCCGGCGCCGGTGATGTCGGCGGCGTGGGCGCTCGACATCGCGAGCACGGCGGCAGTAGTGGCGGCGGCGGCGAGGATCTTCTTGAACATGGGCTTCTTATTCCTATTCCTGGTTGATGGAGATGTGTTTGGACCACGCGGCAAAGTCTAGTCCGCCGATATGACAGCACCATGACCGCCATGTGACGGCTTCATGACCGCATGTGCGCGACCGCGCCGGGCAGGTTTGCTATGATGAGGATTCCAAAAAAACAACCTGGTGGACATCGCATGCACACCCTGCTCCGTGTTCTCTCCCTCAGCTGCGCCGCCGCTGCGCTGGCCGGCTGCGCCGCCCCCGACCGCCTGCCCCAAGCGCGCTACACCATGACCGAGCGCCAGGTGCTGCCGCTGGGCGACCGCCTCAGCATCACCTACGAAGGCGCGCATGACAGCCGCTGCCCCGACGATGCGCGCTGCCTCTGGCCGGGCCAGCTGGCCTACCGCTTCACGATGCGCATCGGCAGCGTGGCGCAGGGCTTCTACCTTGTGCCGGGCCGGCCGGGCTACATGTCGCCGGCGCTGCGCGGCTCGCGCATCGAACTCGACCACCTGACGCCGCCGCCGCCACGCGCCGTGGCCGGGGCGGCCCCGGTGTCGTATCCGGTGACCTTCAACATGTACGCGCAATAAGCGCCCGCACGGGGAAGACCACATGAAGGCGACCCTGCTCGCTTGCGGGCTGGCTTTGTCCATCGTCCTGCACCCGGCCCCGGCAGCGGCAAAGACACCGGTGGCCACCGGGACCGGGGGCGCGGTCGCCACCATCAGCGAGCAGGCCTCGCAATCGGCCATGGCGATCCTGAACGCGGGCGGCAATGCCGTCGACGCGGCGGTCGCGGCCGCGGCCACGCTGGGCGTCACCGATCCGTTCAGCTGCGGCATCGGCGGCGGCGGCTTCATGGTGATCTACCTGGCCAGGGACAAGCGCGCCATCACCATCGACCACCGCGAGACCGCGCCGGCCAGCTTCACGCCCCAGGCTTTCCTCGAGAACGGCAAGCCGATCGATTTCGAAACGGCGGTGGCGAGCGGCGCCGCGGTGGGCGTGCCCGGCACCGTGCGCGGCTGGCACGAGGCGCTCGAGCGCTACGGCACGATGCGCTTCAAGCAGGTGCTGGCGCCGGCCATCGAAGTGGCCGACAAGGGCTTCCGCGCGACTGAAATATTCAGTCATTTAACGGCGCAAAATGAAAGAAAATTTCAGCTGTACGCCCCGACCAGTGCGCTCTACCTGCGCAATGGCAAGGCCGTCCAGCCCGGCACCCTGATCCGCAATCCCGGCATGGCCAGGGCCTACCGCGAGATCGCCGCGGGCGGCGTCAGGGCGTTCTACGAAGGGCCGCTGGCGCGCGCCATCGTCGATGCCGTCAACAAGCCGCCCCTGGCCCCCGGCAAGCGCGCCCGCCCGGGGCGCATGAGCATGGCCGACCTGGCCAACTACGAGGCGCGCATCCGCCCGCCACTGCGCAGCACCTACCGCGGCTACGAGATCGTCGGCATGCCACTGCCCAGCAGCGGCGGCGCGACGGTGGCCGAAGCGCTCAACATCCTCGAAGGCTACGACCTGAAAGAACTGCCGCGCGCCCAGGCCGAGCACCTGTACATCGAGGCCAGCCGCCTGGCCTTCGCCGACCGCAACGCCTACCTGGCCGACCCGGAATACGTCGACGCGCCCGTGGCCGGCATCCTGTCCAAGGACTACGCGGCCCAGCGCCGCAAGCTGATCGGGGCGCAGGCGGCGCGCAATGTGGCAGCCGGCGACCCCTACGGCTACCAGCGCGACCTGAGCGTGCCGCTGCGCCCACGATCAGCGAAGCTCCAGATGGAAAACGCCCACACCACCCACCTGACGGTCTCGGACAAGGACGGCAACGTGGTGTCGTATACCTTCACCATCGAATCCTGGGGCGGCAGCGGCATCGTGGTGCCGGGCTACGGTTTCCTGCTGAACAACGAGCTGACCGACTTCGACTTCGGCGGCCCGCACCCGAACGTGCCGGAAGCCGGCAAGCGCCCGCGCTCGAGCATGGCGCCGACCATCGTCCTCAAGGACGGCAAGCCGGCCTTCACCATCGGCAGCCCGGGCGGCTCGACCATCATCACGACGGTGCTGCAGACCATCTTCAACCACCTCGACCTCGGCATGCCGATGGACCAGGCCGTGGACGCGCCGCGCATCTCGGAGCGCAACGGCGACGCCACCTCGGTCGAGCCGGGTTTTCCCGGCACCGAAGCGGCGCGCGCACTCGAGCGTCTGGGCCACCGCTGGGAAGCGGACCCCGAGGAAATCGGTGCGGCGAATGCGCTGGTGTTCAACCCGGACGGCACCGTCACGGCCGTCAGCGAAGGCAAGCGCCACGGCGTCGGCGCCGCCCTGGTGCAGCGCCGCGCCCACTAAAGAAGCAGCGTTGGGCGTTTGTTACACGTTCAAAATCTTTCATAGAAAAAATGACAATTCCATGTAGGAATGATCTTACATTGGGATAACATGCGAGCATTAGCACTGTTCATATGGTTATGCCTACCTCCCATATCGTGCCCGGCCTGCCGGTCCGGGGAAGCTCCCTGCCCTTGGGCCTCGCGCTCCTGATCATCGCGGCGATGAGCATCTTTTTCGTCCGCGAGGTCATCGACCTGCGCCAGACGATGATCCAGCTCAGGCAGAACGACGCCGCGCGCATCCAGGTCCGCAACGTCCTGATGAACCTGCTCAACGCCGAAACCGGGCAGCGCGGTTTCCTGCTCACCGGCGATCCGGCCTACCTCGAGGCCTACCAGCTCGGACGCAGCAGCGTCCGGGACAACCTGGCCCAGGCCGAGCAGTCCGGCTACCACGAGGCGCAATTCCTTGCCGGCGTGCGCCAGCTGGCCCTGGTCACGGAAAGCAAGTTGGACGAACTCGAGCGCACAGTGCAGCTCAAGAAGCGCGGCGACGACGCCGCCGCCCTGGCCATGGTGCGCGAGGGCTTCGGCCAGGCCAAGATGCGCGAAGCCCGGCGCCTGGTGCAGGAAGAGGTGGTGCGGCTGCACCTGGCCCGCGAGGCGGTCGTGGACGGCTTCAACGAGCGCCTGCTGCGCGCCTCCGTGATCCTGGCGCTGATGCTCTCGACCGTGGTCGCCATGACCGTACACGCCTGGCGCTCGCTGTCGGCGGCCGCGCGCCGCAACAAGGAACTGGCCAAGCGCCTGGCCATGGAAGCCTCGCACGACGTCCTCACCGGCCTGCCGAACCGGCGCTTCTTCGACCGCTGGGCGCGCCGCCTGGTGGCCAGGAGCCAGCGCAGCGGCAAGCCCTTCACCGTGCTGTCCATCGACCTGGACCGCTTCAAGAACGTCAACGACAGCCACGGCCACCCGGCCGGCGACGAGGTGCTCAAGGAAGTGGCGCGCCGCTTCCAGTCGGTGCTGCGCAGCGGCGAATTCCTGGCGCGGGTGGGCGGCGACGAATTCGTGGTGCTGATGGATGGCGAGTTCTCGCGCAACGAAGTCACCAGCGTCGGACGGCGCCTGATCGACTGCCTCTACCCGTCCCTGCATCCGAAGCTGGCGGACAACGCGGTCGGCGCCAGCATCGGCGCCGCGGGCTTCCCGCTGAACGGCGCCGACCTGGAGGCGGTGATGCAGGCCGCCGACGAGGCGCTCTACGCGTCCAAGCATGGCGGACGCGGCATGCTGTCGTTCGCGCGCGCCGAGCCGGTCCCTGCGCCCTTCGAGCAGGGCGACGCCGGCCATCTTTTTGTCCATACGGCCCAGCAAAGCTCTACACTGTGACGACGGCCGCATCCCATGCGCGACCGCGACAACGACAATAACGGAGACAACGCATGAGCAACTTCATTACCCTGTTGCCCACCCTCCTGATCGGCGCGCTGGCGCTGATCATGTTCGGGCTGGGCCTGTCCCTCACCCTCGCCGACTTCCGCCGCCTGCTCGGCCACCCGAAGGCCGTGGTGCTGGCCCTGGTCCTGCAGGCCATGGTGCTGCCGGCGATCTGCTACGGCCTGATCCTCGGCCTGGGCGTGGCGCCCGTCTACGCGGTCGGCCTCATGCTGCTGGCGGCCTCGCCGGGCGGGGTCTCCGCCAACCTGTTCAGCCACCTGTTCGGCGGCAACGTGGCGATGAACATCTCGCTCACCGCCATCAACACCGTGCTGTCGATCGTCAGCCTGCCCCTGATCGCCAACTTCGCCATCGCCAGCTTCGCCAAGAGCGGGCAAGTGGTGCCGATGCAGACCGCCAAGGTGATCGAGGTGATCGTCATCGTGCTGATCCCGGTGGCGATCGGCATGTTCGTCAAGAGCCGCTCCCCGGGTTTTGCCGCGCGCATGGACAAGCCGATGAAGCGCTTCTCGATGGCCGTGCTGGCCCTGCTCGCCATCATCGCCATCGCCAAGGAGTGGACCGCCATCTCGACCTCGTTCGCCTCGATCGGCCTGGCCGTCATCCTGTTCAACATCCTGAGCCTGGGCCTGGGCTACTACGTGCCGCGCATGCTGGGCCTGGACAAACCGAACGCCATCGCGATCGGCTACGAGATCGGCATCCACAATTCGACCCTGGCGATCTTTGTCGCGGTGTCGGTGCTGGGCGACTTCCAGCTGATGCTGCCGGCGGCGATCTACTCGGTCAGCATGTACGTGTTCGCCACCGCCTTCGGCTTCCTGATCCTGGGCAGGAAAGCAGCGGCCGGGGCCGCGGCGCCGGCGTCCAGCTGAGACTTGTTCAATCCAGGCGTCCGGCCGGGAAGGCGCAGGGCGCGCGCCGCATCGTGCGCAGTCCGCGCACCACGGCGACCACCGTGAGGCCGATGCTGGCCAGGGCGGCTACCGGCAGCGCCGGGATGCCGCTCAATGCGTTGAGCATCGACACCAGCAGCAGCATTGCCGCCGCGCCGGCGGCGCTGCCGGTCCGGCTGGCGTGATTGCGCAGCGGGGCCGCCACCGCCGGCAGGATGATGCAGGCCACGCAGAGCACGCGCAGCAGCGCCTCCGGTCCCGCCTGCCCGAGGGCCGCCAGCAGTAGTGCGGCGCCGGTGGCCAGCGCCCAGCCTGCGAGCGCCTGCAGCAGCAGGCTGCGGCCGAGCTGGACGTTGAACGCTGCCGCTCCGCCCGGCATGGCGGGCGCCAGCCGCACCAGAGCCTGTTCGGCAGCGAGTTCCGCCGGCAGCTGGGCCAGGCGCACGCTGTGCAGGAGAGGAACGACGAACAGCGTGCAGGCGAACAGCCAGCCGATGCCCGCCGTGACCTCGCGATCGGCGCGCCAGGTGGCGAGGATGCCGGTACAGATCACGACCACGGCCAGGACGGCCAGCACCGCCACGGTTTCGGCCAGGTGGCGGGTGGGCCCGAGCGCATGCAGCGCCAGGCGCCGGCCGTCGCGCCTTGCACTGTCGCGGCGCAGCGTCCTGCCATACCAGCCCCTGGTCTGCTTGCTGGCCACCTGCGCGATCAGCGGATCCGGCTGGCCGGACGAGGCGACCCAGCGCAGGCGCTTGGCCACCATCTCCCAGTGGCGCTCGCCTCCTTGCGGGAACATGGCGCTTACCGCCGCCACGATGACGCCTGCATAGATGGGCAGCGCCAGGACGATGGCCACAGGATGGGACAGGAGCGCGACCAGGTCTTCCGGCAGCCACTCCACCAGGAACCAGGTGAAGCACAGTGACGTGATGATCGGTTCGGCTGCCCGGTGTCCTGCCGCGCCCAGTCCGATGCCCGCGACGAAGATCACCAGCCACAACAACCAGAACCCGAGCTCGCCCGTATCGGCATGGGGCGCGCTGGCGAAGCCGGCGATACCGGCCAGGCACACCAGGCAGGACAGCTCGACCAGGCGCCGGCGCATCTGCGGAACCAGCCAGGCATTCACCGGCGTATTGAGCTTCATGGCGCCCGGCATGAAGCGCCATGCCCAGTTCAGCAGGAGGAGCACGGAGGCCGCGGTCCACAGCGTGGCCAGGCCTTCGCGCGGCCCCTCGTTCACCGCTTGCGCGGCGGCGAAAACGATCGCGATGACGATCGCACCCCAGCGGATCACGCCCGACATGCGCGGGTTCGCATGCGTCACCGCGGCGCGCCACAGCATCCGGTAGTCGCGCAGGCGCGCGCTCATCGTCGCGTTCATTGGGTCACCTCGATGAACAGGTCTTCCAGGCTGAGCGGCTCGGCGCGGCGCCCTTCGGTCGTGCTGCGCGCCCCTTCCAGCAGATCGTCGAGCGGCCCCTGCAGCGCGATGCGGCCGTCCTTGAGGAAGGCGACGTCCAGCGCCACCCGCTCCAGGTCGGTCAGGATGTGGGTCGAGAACAGCACCGTGGTGCCGCGCTCGATCACGCCGTCGACCAGCTCGGACAGGAAAGCGCGGCGGCCAGCCGGGTCCAGCGCCGAAACCGGTTCGTCCAGCACCAGCAGTTCCGGATCGTGCGCCAGCGCGCGGATGATCGACAGGCGCTGCTGCTGGCCGCCCGACAGGCGGCCGATCGGCTTGCCCAGTTCCAGCGGGCCGAAACCCCAGCGCTCCAGCAAGGCCTCGACCTTCACCGCGTTCCAGCGCGGGTACATGGCCTTGAAGTAGTCCAGCATCTGCAGCGGCGTCATCCACTCGAACAGGCCGTGCTTCTGCGGCACGTAGCCGATGCGGGCGCGGGTCGCCTCGGACAGCGCGGCCACGTCCTCGCCGAACAGGCGCACGCTGCCGGCGTCGGTTTCGCGCAGGCCGAGCAGGCACTCCATCAGGGTCGACTTGCCGGCGCCGTTGCGGCCCAGCAGACCGATGACCTGGCCCTGCCCGATGTCCCAGTGAAGGCCACTTAACACGATGCTGCTGCCGTAGTGCTTGGCTACGTCGCGCAATTGGATGATGGGTGCGGTCACGATGCTTCCTTCAAGAGGTGGGTGAAAAGATTCAGGACGGTGTCCGGGTCGAGTTCGAGCTCGCGCGCCTCGCGGGCGGCGCGCTCCAGGGTCGGGCGCAGCAGCGCCGCGCGCTCGGACTGGCTGCGGCTGCTGCGCGGGCGCTCGGCCACCAGCATCCCCAGGCCGCGCCGGCGCGCCAGCAGGCCCTCGGTCTCGAGCAGGCCGTAGGCCTTCGAGACGGTCATGGGATTGACGGCGAGGCTGGATGCCACGTCGCGCACCGACGGCAGCTCGTCGCCGGGCGCCATCTGGCCGCCGGCCACCAGGCGTCGCACCTGCTCGACGAGCTGGCGGTAGATCGGCTCGGTCGAGCCGGGCGTGATCGAAAACAGCTGGGATGTATGGACTGCCATGGTGTCTAGGCCGTATATGTGTATTAATTGAGTAATACACTATCCCGAGGCGTTCTTTCTGTCAATACTCCGACGCAAAGATATGCGATAGGTATATGTCCCATTGCAAACAAAACTGTGACATCATGCGCACGCCGACGCCGCACGCACCGCGGCTTGCGCACCTACCTGACAACACCAACGAACCATGTCTTCCACCCCAGAAACGGGCCTGAGTGCCGCCTCCCCCACCTATCCCGAGGTCCGCTTCCGCGAACTGTTCGAGCAGGGGCCGGGCAGCATCCAGCTGCTCGACCCGGAGGGCTACACCATCCGGGTGAACAAGGCCTGGGAAGCGCTGTGGCACATCCACGAAGGCAGCGAGGTGAAACGCCACGTGCTGAGCAGGGAGTACAACGTGCTGCGCGATCCTCAGGTCGTCGAGGCGGGCATCACGCCTTATCTCCGGCGCGCCCTGGACGGCGAATCCGTCGCCATCCCGGCGATCCACTACGATACGACTGCGATCGGTGTGCCGGGACGCTCGCGCTGGGTCACCGCGCGCGCTCACCCGATCAAGGATGGCGAAGGACGCGTCGTCGAAGTCATGCTGATGCATGAGGACATCACCGAACACGTCCAGGCCGAGACGGCATTGCGCGAGCGCGAGGAGCGTTTTCGCACGCTCGCGATGGCAAGCTCGCAGATCGTCTGGACCAATACCTCCGACGGGCGCGTGCTGAACGATTCGCCCTCCTGGCGCGCCTACACCGGACAGACCTACGAGGAATGGAAGGAATTCGGCTGGCTCGACGCAGTCCATCCGGATGACCGCGAGCGCGCCTACCGGGTATGGATCGACTGCGTCGCCAGCCGCTCGGTCTACGAGACCGAATACCGCCTGCGCCGCGCCGATGGGGTGTACCGCTGGACCGCGGTCAAGGGCATCCCCATCCTCGATGGACGGGGTGGCGTGCGCGAATGGGTCGGCGCCAACCGCGACATCCACGATACCGTCATGGCACAGGAGGCCCTGGCCGAGCGGCTCGACCGCGAGCAGCGCCAGTCGGCCCTGCTGGCCAAGGTGGCAAGCGCGTCGCGCACGCTGCACACGGTACTGTCGGTACCCGACATCGCCGAGGTGCTGGTGCAGGAGGTCCGTGCGCTCCTCGACGTCCACCAGGCGGTCGTCTCCCTGACGGAAGGCGACAACTGGACACAGGCCATCAATGCGGTGTCCCTGTCGGAAAAATATGCGGCGTATCGCGCCTTCGACGCTCGCACCGACGGCAGCGGCATCTACGCCGAGGTGTGCCGCACCAACACGCCGATGCGCCTCACCCAGGCGGAACTGGAGGCGCACCCCGCCTGGAAGGGTTTTGGCCGGCATGCTGCCCGCCATCCGGCCATGCGTGGCTGGCTGGCGGTGCCGCTCATCAACCGCAAGGGACACAACATCGGTCTGATCCAGGTGTCGGACAAGGTTCAGGGGGACTTCACCGAACAGGACGAAGCCATTCTGGTCCAACTGGCCTCGATCGCGGCCAACGGCTTCGAGAACGCCCGTCTGTACGGTTCGCTGCGCGAGCAGGACCGGCGCAAGGACGAATTCCTGGCCATGCTCGCCCATGAGTTGCGTAATCCGCTCGCACCGATCGCCTCCGCGGCGGAGCTGCTGAAGATTTCCACGAGTCCGGAGCGCATCCGCGCATCGAGCGAGGTGATCGCGCGCCAGGTGCGGCACATGACCTCGCTGGTGGACGACCTGCTGGACGTATCCCGCGTCACCCGCGGCCTGATCAAGCTCGACCAGGCCCTGGTCGGGATCGGGCCGGTGCTCGCCAATGCGGTGGAACAGTCACGGCCGCTGGTCGCCGCGCGCGGCCATACCCTGACGGTCGAGGTGGCGCCGGAACTGGCCGCGGCCCGGGTGCATGGCGACGCCACGCGTCTGGTGCAGGTGATCGCCAACCTGCTCAACAACGCCGCCAAGTACACCCCCAGCGGCGGCACGATCGTCCTCGACGCGGCGCGTGTCGGTGCCCGCGTGCGGCTGTGCGTGACCGACAATGGCATCGGCATCGATAGCGGGCTGCTGCCGCAGGTGTTCGACCTGTTCACCCAGGCCGAGCGTACGCCGGACCGTTCGCAGGGCGGCCTGGGCATCGGCCTGGCGCTGGTGCGGACCATGGTGGCGCTGCACGGCGGCGAGGTGCAGGCGCACAGCGACGGACCGGGCAAGGGAAGCACCTTTACCGTCTGGCTGCCGCTGGCGTGAATACAAAAAAGCCGGGGCAAGCCCCGGCTCTTCAATACGTCAATGCACTCATAGCACTCATAGGGGTCAGGTCTGACATTCGGACACGAGCTCGAGCATGAGCGTGCTTTACTGCTCAGTCCGTGTCTAAATGTCAGACCTGACCCCGGCAAAAAAAGAGCCGGGACCAGCCCGGCTCTGCGCTTCCATCAGGGATGGATCACAGGTGCGGCGTGATCAGCGGCATCAGGTCGTCGAAAGTACGGCCCGAGCCGTTTTCGCCGATCGCATGCATCTTCCACTCGCCGTTGTGGCGGTACAGCTTGGCCATGATCTGGGCCGTGTGCGAGCCCTGCACCGACAGGTTGAAGCGCGCCACTTCCTGGTTGTTGCCGGCGTTGAGCAGGCGGCAGTAGGCGTTTTCCACGGTCGAGAAGTTCTGGCCGGTGAAGCTGTTCACGGTGAACACCAGCGACTTCACGCTGGCGGGCACGCGCGACAGGTCGACCTGGATCTGCTCGTCGTCGCCGTCGCCGGCACCGGTGCGGTTGTCACCGGTGTGGGTGATGCTGCCGTCCTTGCTCTTGAGCTGGCGGAACCAGACCACGTCGATCGGGCGGTTCGATTCGTCGAACATCACGACCGAGGCGTCCAGGTCGACCGGCTGGCCGGCGCCGCCGCCGAAGCCGAAGAAACCCTTCGACTTGGCCACGTCCCAGCCCAGGCCCATCGTCACGCGGCTCAGTGCGCCGCCTGCTTCCTTGTCCAGCGAAATCTTCTGGCCCTTGCTCAGGTTTACTGACATATCATTCTCCCTAATTTGTTAACTTCAGCGCGCCGGCGTCTGCATCCAGGCCTTGAATGCCATCCGGTTGCGCGAACATACATACACCTTTCCTTTGCCCGAGAAGCGCAACACCATGCCCTCGCCGCTGGTCTGGCTGTTGATCAGGTTGCCCAGGAAGCCGCTGTTGCCGCCGGTCGTGACCGAAATCTCGTAGCGCAGCCCGCTGTCCCAGCACACCACGTGCGAGTTGTCGATGATCGCGTCCTTGCCCGGCTCGACCTCCAGCATCGACATCGAACCGAAGCCCGACACCACCACCTGGCCGCTGCCGGTCGTTTCGGTGACGAAGAAGCCGCCGCTCTGCGCGAACAGGGCGTTGCCCAGGCTCTGGGTGCGGACCTTCAGGTCCACGCCCGAGGTGGCGGCAACGAAGGCGCCGTCGCTGATGATGTACTGGTTCGGACCGCAATCGATGACCTGCATCGCGCCCGGCAGGGTCGGCGACAGCAGGCAGTCGCCGTCGCCTCTCGCCGCCTCGATGTGCTGCTGGAAGAAGGACTCGCCGTTGGCGAAAGTGCGCATCAGCGCGCTGCCCAGGCCGCCCTTCATCTTGCCCTTCAGGTCGAGCGTCGATTCCATCATCACCATCGCATCCGATTCGCAATAGATGGTTTCGCCGCGTCGCATCGAGACATGCAGGAAGGGATCGACATCCCCGGTCACGGTAAATACTGGCATGTGGACTTCCTTTCCGGAGCGGCCCGCGCGTGCGGGCCGCTTACCTGTTTTATTGTTTAAACGTTGACGCCGTAGTTGCGGGCCAGCGGACCGAGGCCGCCGTTGAAGCCCTGGCCGATGGCGCGGAACTTCCAGTCGGCGCCGTTACGATACACCTCGCCGAAGATCATCGCTGCTTCGGTGGAGCTGTCTTCCGACAGGTCGTAGCGCGCGATCTCGCTGTTGTTGGCCGCGTTGACGCAGCGGATGAAGGCCTTGCCGACCATGCCGAAGTTCTGGCGGCGCGCTTCCGCGTCGTGGATGGTCACGGCCAGCACCACCTTGTCGACGTCGGCCGGCACCTTGGACAGGTCGATCGACACGGATTCGTCGTCGCCCTCGCCTTCGCCGGTGAGGTTGTCGCCCGAGTGGACCACCGAGCCGTCCGAGGACTTCAGGTTGTTGTAGAAGATGAAGTCGCTATCCGAACGCACCTTGCCCTGCGAATTGAGCAGGAACACCGCGCCGTCGAGGTCGAAACCGGCGCCGTCGGTGGCGCGGGTGTCCCAGCCGAGGCCGACCTTCAGATTGGTCAGGCCGGGAGCTTCTTTCGACAGGTTGACGTTGCCGCCTTTTTGCAGACTGATTGCCATGATTGTGACTCTCCTAAAAGTTACTGCTTGTGAACACCGGGGGTATGAGCACAGCGAGCTGGTGTTCTGCCACTCGCCGTGCGGTTCTTGCAGGCGGGCCAGGCCCGCCGGTTTTATGCTTCGATTGCCGCGTGCTTCTTCTTGTACTGGATCGAGCTCCACAGCGAGGCCAGGATGAAGGCCAGGCCCACGCCGCCGGTGATCAGCTCGGGCACGTGCATGTGCATGCTGACCAGCATGATCACGGCCAGGATACCGATCGCGTAGTGCGCGCCGTGCTCCAGGTAGACGAACTCGTCCAGCGTGCCCTGGCGCACCAGGTAAACCGTCATCGAACGCACGAACATCGCGCCGATTGCCAGGCCCAGCATGATGATCACGACGTCGCTGGTGATCGCGAAGGCGCCGATCACGCCGTCGAAGCTGAACGAAGCATCGAGCACTTCGAGGTACAGGAAGCCGCCGATACCGCCGCGCTTGACCATCTCGCCCACGTCGCTGCCGGCGTCCGACTCGCTCTTCTCGAGCAGGCTGGAAAGCATGTCCACGCCGATGTAGACCAGGATGCCCCACAGGCCGGCGACCAGCACGATCATCTTCTGCCCTTCGGCGATCCAGCTGGTCGAGTACATCAGCGCAGCCAGCGCCACCAGCACCGAGATCGAGGACACCTTGCCGAGCGAGCCGATCTTGCGCTCGATGTTGCCGAGCCAGTGCACTTCCTTCTCGTCATCGAGCATGAAGTTCAGGAACACCAGCAGCAGGAACATGCCGCCGAAGGCCGCCACTTCCGCATGGTGCTCGGTCAGGTGGCCGGAGAACTCCTTCGGATTGGTCAGCGCCAGGTTCCAGACTTCGGTCATGCCCAGGTCGGCCGCCACGGCGACGATCACCAGCGGGAACACCAGGCGCATGCCGAACACGGCGATGATCATGCCGAGTCCCAGGAACAGCTTGAGCCAGAATTCGTCCCAGCCTTTCAGCACCGAGGCGTTGACCACCGCGTTGTCGAAAGACAGTGAGACTTCCATGACCGACAGAATTGCGCAGACACCGAGCGCCGTGACCATGCCGGCAATGCCGCCATGGTCGTAACCCCACCAGCCTGCCAATGCCATGCAGACGGCGGTCACGATGAATGACCACGTAAAGTGCTTCATGTTGTCGTTTCCCCTTGTTGTTAAGTTAGATTTTTAGTTTATGCGATGAGTTGTTGTGTCAGTATCATTTTTTCGTCCAGAAGACTCACGCAAGTATGAGGGCTGTGCGAATATTGAAAAAGCGAAGATAATCGAAGAATTGCTTCGAAAAAACAGAAGAAATGAACCATACGCCCCCGAATTTCCGCCACCTATATTACTTCTGGGTCGTCGCCAAGGAAGGCAGCATCACGCGCGCCGCCGAACGCCTGAGCCTGGCGATCCAGACCGTCAGCACCCAGCTGGCACAGCTCGAGATGTCCCTGGGCAAGTCCTTGTTCACCCAGCAGGGCCGGAGACTGACTTTAACCGAGGCCGGGCGCCTGGCCTTGTCCTACGCCGACCAGATCTTCCTTCTGGGAGAGCAGATGCAGGAAGCGCTGGCCGAGTCCGACAGCGCGCGCACCCGCCTGACGGTCGGCATTTCCGATTCGCTGCCCAAGCTGACCGCCTACCGGCTGCTGGAGATCGCCACCCAGCTGCCGCGCCCGGTGCGCCTGGTCTGCTACGAAGGCGAATTCGACGAACTGCTGGCCGACCTGGCCCTGCACAAGCTCGACGTGGTGCTGACCGACCGCGCGGTGCGCTCGGGCACGACCCTGCGCGTGTTCAGCCACCTGCTGAGCGACAGCGAGACCATCGTGGTCGGCGCGCCCGCCTTGGTGAAGGACTGGGGCGCGGACTTCCCGCGCTCGTTGAACGGCGCGCCCTTCCTGCTACCGACCCGCAATAATGCCCTGCGCGGCAAGATCGACGAATGGTTCGAGCTGCAGGGCGTGCGTCCGGACGTGGTCGGCGAGTTCATGGACAATGCCCTGCTCAATACCTTCGGCCGGCGCGGCCTGGGCCTGTTCTTCGCTCCAGCCGCCCTGGCCCACGACCTCGAGGACCAATTCAATGCGCTGCTGGTCGGGCGGGTGCCGCAGGTGCGCGAGCACTTCTACGCGATCTCGAACGAGCGCAAGATCAAGCACCCGGCCGTCGAAGCCATCCTCTCCGCGGTCTACCAGGGGGTGCTGGCCGGCACATGAGGAAGGCATGAACGGTACAATGATGTCGGCTATTGCCATTTTTTAACGAAATCTCTTCAATGGAAAACTTCCTGTTTGTCGTTCTCGCCCTGTTCCTGGTGGCGCTGAACGGCTTCTACGTGGCGGCTGAATTCAGCATCGTCACGTTGCGCAAGACCCGCGTCCACGCCATCGCCAGGACCACCGGCCTGCGCGGACGCATCCTCGGCAAGGTCCACGGCCAGCTCGACGCCTACCTCTCGGCCTGCCAGCTCGGCATCACCCTGGCCTCGCTCGGCCTGGGCTGGGTCGGCGAGCCGGCCTTTGCCAGCCTGCTCGAACCGGTGTTCGCCATGCTCGGCGTCACCTCGCCCGAAGTGATCCACGGCGTCTCCTTCGTGGTGGCCTTCTCGGTCATCTCCTTCCTGCACATCGTGATCGGCGAACTGGCGCCCAAGTCGCTCGCGATCCGCCTGCCGGAATCGGTGGCGCTGTGGTGCGCCATCCCGCTGTACGCCTTCTACTGGGCGATGTACCCGGCGATCGCCCTGCTCAACGCCAGCGCCAACATGGTGCTGCGCGTCGCCGGCCTGGCCGGCAGCGGCAGCCACGACACCCACTACTCCACCGACGAACTGAAGATGATCCTGCGCTCCAACACCAGCGCGCCGGGAGCGAAATTCACGAACGACGAGCGCAACATCCTGGCGCAGTCGCTCGACTTCAGCCAACTGGCCGTGTCCGACCTGATGCGGCCGATCAACGAGGTCAGCGCGCTGTACGCCAACCGCTCGCTCGAGGAAAACATGGAGACCGTGCGGCGCAACCGCTTTTCGCGCTACCCTTACTTCGACGAGGAAGGCGAGGAAGTGCTGGGCGTGATCCACCTGAAGGACCTGTTCTTCGCCCAGCAGGCCGGCCGCACCATCACCGACCTGACCCAGCACCTGCGCCCGGTCGAGACCATGTCGGCGCGCACCAAGGCGCAGGACATCTTCCGCCGCTTCAAGAGCGGCGCCCCGCACTTCGCCCTGATCGGCGAAAAAGGCAAGCGCCCGGTCGGCTTCATCACGCTCGACAATCTGCTCGGCGCCATGGTGGGCGAGATCCGCGACGAGTTCCGCATGAACGAGAACGACTGGATGTCCCAGCCCGACGGCACCTGGATCGGCAAGGCCAGCCTGCCGATCTTCTCGCTCGAGCGCCTGCTGGGGATCGACATCGACAACGAGGAAATGGGCCTGGACGACGTCGAATCGGTGGGGGGCCTCCTGATGGCCAAGCTGGGCGACATCCCCAAGCAGGGGCAGCGCATCGGCTTCCCGCAGTTCGACGTGGTGGTCAAGAAGATGAACGGTCCGCGCATCCTCCTGGTGAAGGTCTTTCCGAAGGGAGAGCGCGACGGCGGGTACGACGAGCGCGACTGACACGCTTCCGGACCACGAAACCACAAAGTTGTTGCGCTTGCAATATTCGTAGCGCATACTCGTGGATGACGGGATTCCCGGCGGTAGCGACCACGAGGAGCCATGATGTCCCTGCAAGTGCGCAACAAGGTCCATGTTCCCGGCCAGGATGGGGCCGCCATGCTGTTTTCCCGCGGCTGACGCCATGCGCGCCACCCCCTCCCCCGACGCGCTGTACGACGACGCCCCCTGCGGCCTGCTGCTGGCCGACGCCGACGGCCTGCTGCTGCATGCCAATGCGACCGCCTGCGCCTGGCTCGGCTTCAGCTTGCCGGAACTGGCCGGGATCGTGCGCATCCAGGACCTGATGACCGTCGGCGCGCGCCTGTTCCACCACACCCACTGCGAGCCGCTATTGCAGGCGCGCGGATCGGTGGCGGAACTGCAGATCGACCTGCGCCACCGCGACGGCACCCGCCTGCCGATGCTGGTCAACATCGCGCACCGCCGCGAAGGCGGCAGGACCCTCGACCAATGGGCCCTGTTCATGGCCACCGAGCGCCAGTCCTACGAGCGCGAGCTGCGCAACGCGCGCCGCGCCGCCGAGGAAGCGCTGGAAGCGCGCCGCGGCGCCGAACTGCAGCTGCAGGCCCTGAACGCCACGCTGTCCGAGGCCGACCGGCGCAAGGACGAATTCCTGGCCACGCTCTCGCACGAGCTGCGCAACCCGCTGGCGCCGCTGCGCAGCGCGCTCGAGGTGATGCGCCATACCCCGCTGGACGGCAGCGCCGGCGCGCGCCTGCTGTCGGTGTTCGACCGCCAGCTGCACCACCTGACCCACCTGGTGGACGACCTGATGGAGGTCTCGCGCATCACCCAGGACAAGATGGAACTGCGGCGCGAGAGCGTCGACCTGGCCCAGCTCGCGCGCGCCGCCGTGTGCGACACCGCCGGCCTGATGGAGCAGGCGGGGCACCGCCTGGCGGTCGAGCTGCCGCCGCATCCGGTCACGGTCGATGCCGACCCCACGCGCATCAACCAGGTCGTCGTCAACCTGCTCACCAACGCCGCCAAGTACACGCCCGACGGCGGGCGCATCGCGCTGTCGCTCTCGACCGGCGACGGCATGGCGGTGCTGGCGGTGCGCGACAACGGCATCGGCCTGCCCAGGGAGGCGCTGGCGACCGTGTTCGACATGTTCTCGCAACTGGAGCCGGCGCTGCAGCGTTCGCGCGGCGGCCTGGGGATCGGGCTGTCGCTGGTGCGCGGCATCGTGGACCTGCATGGCGGAACGATCGGCGTCGAGAGCGAGGGCGAAGGCCGCGGCAGTTGCTTCACGGTGCGCCTGCCGCTGGCCCAGGCCGCGGCGCGGCGGGAACCGGTAGCGGCGCCCGCGCCGGCGCTGGCGCCGGCGCGCATCCTGGTGGTGGACGACAATGCCGACGCCGCCGAGATGCTCCTGATGGCGCTGGAAACCTTCGGCTGCGAGGTGCGCGCGGCCCACAGCGCCAGTGCGGCGCTGGCCATGGCGCAGGAATTCGCGCCCGAAGTCGCCCTGCTCGACATCGGGCTGCCGGACCTGAACGGCTACGAGCTGGCGCGGCGCCTGCGCGCGACCGAGGCCGGCCGGCACATGCGCCTGATCGCCGCCACCGGCTGGGGCCAGGAAAAGGACCGCCAGCGCGCCTTCGACGCCGGCTTCGACCATCACCTGACCAAGCCGATCGATTTCGAGCGGCTGCGCGGCGTGCTGGGCTCACCCCGCCTGTCATGAGAGAATGACGCATTCATTGAACCCCATGCGTCGACGAGCTATCCATGGAATATGATCCCCAGAACCCGTTTGCCCGCATCCTGCGCGGCGAATTGCCCTGCATCAAGGTGTTCGAGGACGAGCACACGCTCGCCATCATGGACATCATGCCGCAGGCCCCGGGCCATGTGCTGGTGCTGCCCAAGGAGCCGGCCGTCGAGCTGTTCGGCCTGTCCGACGAATCCGCCGCGGCCTGCATCCGCAGCACCAAGAAAGTAGCGGCCGCGGTCAAGGCCGCGCTGGGCGCGCCGGGCATCATGGTGGCCCAGTTCAATGGCAGCGCGGCCGGCCAGACCGTCCCGCACGTGCACTTCCATATCGTGCCGCGCGAGCAGGCGGCGGCGCTCAGGCCGCACGCCGCGGTGCCGGCCGACACCGAGCAGCTGCGCGAGATCGCCGCGCGCATCGTCGCGGCCCTGCCCGCCTAGACGCGGCGCCGGACCGGCGCCGGCGAACGTGCTCCGCATGAAGCCGCGGGCTGCTACTATGGCGTTTTTCATAACGGAGCGGCCATGGAACTGCTAACGGACCCGAATGTCTGGATCGCCTTCCTCATGCTGAGCGCCCTCGAGATCGTGCTCGGGGTCGACAACATCATCTTCATTTCGATCCTGGTCGGCCGCCTGCCGCCCGAGATGCGCGACAAGGCGAGGCGCCTGGGCCTGGGTTTCGCCATGGTGTCGCGCCTGCTGCTGCTGTTCTCGCTGAGCTGGGTGATGGGACTGACGGCAGACCTGTTCAACATGTTCGGCCAGGGCATCAGCGGGCGCGACCTGGTGCTGCTGTTCGGCGGCCTGTTTCTGCTCTACAAGGCCACGCACGAGATTTTCATCGAGGTGGAAGCCAAGGACCAGGCCGGGCCGCAGGACGTCGCCGGCGCCGCCGCCGCGGCCGCGGCGACCAACAAGCTGTTCTGGAACATCATCGGCCAGATCGCCGTCATCGACATCGTGTTCTCGCTCGACTCGGTCATCACCGCGGTTGGCATGGTGGACCAGATCAGCGTCATGGTGGCGGCCGTGATCTTCTCGGTCATCGTGATGCTGGTCGCGGCCAAGCCGATCGGCGACTTCGTCGACCGCCACCCTTCCGTGAAAGTGCTGGCGCTGGCCTTCCTGGTAATGGTCGGCATGGCGCTGACGGCGGAAGCCTTCGAAGCGGATATCCCGAAAGGCTATATCTACGCCGCGATGGCCTTCTCGCTGGCGGTGGAAGCGCTGAATATCCGGGCGCGCGCCAAGCGCAAGGCCGCGCTGCCCCGGATTTAAGAGTCGGGGTCAGGTCTGACATCGAGACACGGACTCGACATGGGTGCGGACGCGGCCGTGTCCGAATGTCAGACCTGACCCTCGTTGTTGGTATCCTGCCGGATCACCCGGTCGGGCGTGCCGGTCCAGTCGGTCATCAGGGAATAGCCCACCGCCAGCAGGGTCGGCCCGATGAACATGCCGACGAAACCGAAGGCGATCACTCCGCCCAGCACGCCCAGCAGGGTAAGCAGGAAAGGCAGGCAGCTGCCGCGGCTGATCAGCATGGGGCGCACGACGTTGTCGACGCCGCTGATCAGGAAGGTGCCCCAGATCAGCATGAAGATCGCCCAGCCGGTCTCGTGCTGCAGGAACAGCCAGAAGGCCGCGCCGCCCCAGATCAGGGGCGGGCCAACCGGGATCAGGGACGAAATGAAGACCATCACCGACAGCAGCGGCACCGCCGGCACGCCCGCGATGGTAAAACCGACCGCCGCCACCACCGCCTGCGCCAAGGCGGTGCCGAGCAGGCCGTACATGACGCCGCGCACCGTCTGGCTCACCGTGTTGGCGACCGACTCGGCGCCCTCGCCCATCACGCGCCGCATTGTCACGGCGATCACTTCGAGCAGGGCCTTGCCGTCGCGGTAGAAGAAAAAGCTGACGAAGGCTGCCAGGCTGAGCTGGACGACGCCGGTGCCCAGCATCAGGCCGCCGGCGATCAGGTAGCGCCGCGCCGGCTCCAGCATGCGCTGGGCCAGCGCGATCATCTGCTCGCGGCTGGCGACCAGCTCGCGCAGGTAGTTGTCGATCGTTGCACCGACCAGCGGCAGTTCGCGGATCCAGGTCGGCGGGGTCAGTTCACGGTGCTCGACCGCGGTGCGCAGTTCGCTGAAGCCCCGGGCGACGTCGTCGGCCAGGTTGTAGGCGACCATCGACAGCGGAATGATCACGAGCAAGGTGAGCGACAGCGTCATGGTCAGCGCCGCCAGGGTGCGGTGCCCGCGCATGGCGACCTGCAGGCGCAGGTACAGCGGCCAGGACGAAATCACGACGCAGGCCGCGAACAGGATCGCGGCCAGGAAAGGCTTGAGGACGTAGAGGCAGCCCAGCGTCAGCAGGACGACAATGGCGATACGGGTGTAGTTCCTGCCTTGGCCTTGTTCCATGCCGTCCCTGTCGAGTGGTGTTTACACCATCATAACAGGAGAGGATTCAAGGATGACTGGGAAGCCCATGCGCTTACAGCAGTTGGCGCAGGTCGGACGCGATCGCGCCCGGCTCGGCCTCGTGGCGCACCAGCAGGCGCACCCTGCCCTCGCGGTCGAACACATAGCTGCCGGTCATGTGATCCACCGTGTAGTTCTTCGGGTCGTCGCCGGACGGCGTCTTGGCGTAGAACACCTTGAACTCCTTGGCGGTGCGTGCGGTGGCTTCGGCGTCGCCGCGCAGGCCGATAAAGCTCGGGTGGAATGCCGGCACGTAGGCGTTCAGCAGTTCCTGGGTGTCGCGCTCCGGGTCGAGCGTGATGAACAGCACCTGCACGTCCTTGCTGGCCGGGCCGAGTTCCTTCATCACGGTGGCCATTTTCGCCATCGTGGTGGGGCACACGTCCGGGCATTGGGTAAAACCGAAGAACACCACGACCAGCTTGCCGCGGAAGTCCTGCAGCGTGCGCGCTTGGCCGGTGTGGTCGGTCAGCGAGAAACCCTTGGCGTAATCGAGGCCGGTGATGTCGGTATTGACGAAGGCCGGGGTCTTGGTGGACAGCTTGTCGCAGCCGGCGGCCAGCACCGCCGCGGACAGCATCAGGGCAGTCAGCAGTTTTTTCATGGTCAGAACTTGAAGTAATGGTCGACCAGCAGCGCGGCGAACAGCAGCGACAGATAGACGATGGACCAGGTGAAGGCATTACGCGCAGCCATGTCGCTGTAATGCTTGTGCACGCGCCACGAGTGGCGCAGGAAGACCGCGTTGAGCACGACGGCGGCGGCCAGGTAGATCAGGCCGCTCATGCCGACGGCAAACGGCAGCAAGGTGGTCGCCGCCAGCGCGATGGTGTACAGCCACACCTGCAGGCCGGTGTACTGCATGCCGTGGGTGATCGGCAGCATCGGCAGGCCGGAGCGGGCGTAGTCCTCGCGGCGGTACATGGCCAGCACCCAGAAGTGCGGCGGCGTCCAGACGAAGATGATGAGCACCAGCAGCCAGGCTTCCATCGGCACGTCATTGGCGACGGCGGCCCAGCCCAGGGCCGGCGGCATGGCGCCCGACAGGCCGCCGATGACGATGTTCTGCGGCGTGGCCGGCTTGAGCAGCATGGTGTAGATGAACGCGTAACCGACGAAGGTCACGAAGGTCAGCCACATGGTGAGCGGATTGACGAGTGTATACAGGATGGCCATGCCCAGGCCGCCGATGATCGTCGAGAAGATGATCGTCTGGGTGCTGGTGAGCTCGCCCATGGCGGTGGCGCGGCGCGCCGTGCGCGCCATGCGCGCGTCGATCTCGGCCTCCACCAGGCAGTTCACGGCAAAGGCGGCGCCCGCCAGCAGCCAGATGCCGGCGGTGCCGGCGAGCAGCACCTGCCAGCCCGGGAAACCGTCGGTGGCAAGGAACATCCCGATCACCGCGCAGAACACGGCCAGCTGCGTGACCCGTGGTTTGGTCAGGGCCCAGTACTGGGCGATGCGGCTCGGGGGTTTATGGAGGGCTGTCTGGGTCGTCATCGATGGGGGCGTGAGGGCTCGAACCGCGGCAAGGCCGGGGTCGCGGTCGCACCGGCCAGGTCGCGGCCCTCGTCGAGGCCCATGTCCCTGCTCATCCGGCGCGGTTCACTTCAAGTTGCTGGTTCACCCGATAGTTTAACATGGTCACGAGCAGGACCAGCAGGGCCGCCCCCGCGTTATGCATTACGGCAATGGCGAGCGGGAAGTCGAAGTAGACCGTGGCCACCCCGGTCAGCAGCTGGACGAACAACACCGCGGCCATCCACTTCGCATGTTTCGCCAGGTAGGCATGGCGCCATGCGCGCCACACCAGCAGGCCGACGACGGCCACGACCAGAATGGCGAAGTTGCGGTGCACCCAATGGATCGCCACGAGGGCCGAGAACGGCAGGTAGTGGCCGGCGGCCGTCTTGCCCAGCTCGCGCCACAGGTGGAAGCCGTGCTCGAAGTCCATCTCCGGCACCACCCGGCCGTCGCACAGCGGGAACTCGTCGCAGGCCAGGGTCGCATAGTTAGTGCTCACCCACCCGCCCAGCGCGATCTGCACGGTGATGACGACAGCCGCCAGCAGCGCCAGGGTGCGCACGCCGCGCAGCGCGGCATCGTCGCCGGACGGAGGCGGTTTGTGCATCAGGTAGTCTTCGCGTCCGCCGAGCCAGGTCATCAGGGCCAGCAGGCCCATGCCCAGCAGCAGGTGAATCGTCACGATCACCGGCTGCAGCTTGAGGGTGACCGTCCAGGCGCCGAACGCGCCCTGGATGCACACGAAGATGAACAGGGCCAGCGGGATGCCCGGCTTGAAGGCCTGCATCTTCGTCTTGCGCCACTGGACGATGGCGGTGATCAAGAGGGCCATGATGATCACGCCGATGCCCATCGCCAGGTAGCGGTGGGTCATCTCGATCCAGGCCTTGACCACGGTCACCGGCCCGGTCGGCATCGCCGCTTCGGCCGCGGCGATCTGCTCGTGCGCCAGGAAGGGGTTGGCCATGCCGTAGCAGCCCGGCCAGTCCGGGCAGCCCAGGCCCGAGTCGGTCAGGCGCGTGAAGCCGCCGAACACGATCAGGTCGAAGGTCAGGAAGACGGCGACCCAGACCAGCTTGCGGAACTTGTTGGGGTCCGAGGACATCCAGACCATCGACAGTGGCAGGATGGCCACGAGCACGCCCATCAGGGCCAGTTGAATCAGGGAAGAAGCTTGCATTGTCTATCAGGGTGTTGCGGGCCATGCGCGTGGCCCTGTACGTGATCGTGATGTCCGGGGAGTCGCCGGCCTCAGCCGATTGCGGAAGCCTTGAGCAGCTTGGCGATGTCCTTGTGTACCTTGCTCGGGTCCGGATCGACGGGGAAGCGCATCATCAGGTTGCCGAGCGGGTCGATCAGGTAGATGTGGTCGGACGGCTGCGTGTCCTTGTCGGCCGGCAGCCACTGGTCGACGGCCTCCTTGGGAGCGCGCAGCAGGTGCATGCCGTCGTATTGGCGGATCGTCATGGTGTCGAGCGGCTGGGCATCCGTGACGAGCCAGACGCGTTCCACGCGGTCCATGTTCTTGCCCTGCATCAGGCGCCACTGGCGCATCGCGAACAGCTGCTTCTGGCAGGCTTCCAGGCATTCGCCGCCGCCGACCTTCAGCATGATCCATTTGCCCGCGTACGCCTGCAGCGTTTCGGGGCGGCCGTCGAGCGTGGTGCTGGCCATGGCCGGGATCGGCCTGCTGCGCGGGTCGATCAGGGTACCGTAGTTGGTGCGGCCGGTCGGCTTGATGACGTAATAGGTAAGATAGGACAGGATCATCGGCGCCGCGCAGACCAGCAGCACGGCGAACAGTTTCCAGCGGCCCGAGCGCCGGGCCTTGACCGGGTCCTTGGCGGGGTCAGTTGCCTGCATCACTTGTTTCTGCTTCAGGTTTTCCTGCATCAGCTGATTTTGCTCCACTTTTTGCTCCACTTCGGAACCCTGTCATCACAAAGAATAGGATGGCCATGGCCGCCAGCGCATACCACTGGAAGGCATAGCCGCGGTGCTTGTCGATGCCGCTCGAGGGCGAGGGCCAGACGCGCAGCAGCATGTCGTCGAGCTCGCCCGGCAGATCCGGACCGGTCTGCTGCACGAAGAAAGGCTGCAGCGCCAGCCCGGTGGCCTTCGCCACCAGCTTCGGCTCGATGTTCTGGACGATCGCCTTCGGCGCCAGCGGCGCGCCCTCGCCCAACTCCATCACATGCCCGGCCGAGGACACGACGATGCCCTCGACGGTGACCGTGCCCGAGGGCGTGGCAAACGCCGGCAGCTTGCCGTATTCCGCCGCGCGCGGCAACCAGCCGCGCATCACGAGCACATGTGTGTTCGAACCCGCGATTTTAAACGGCATGACCAGGTAGTAGCCAGGACGGCCGGCCATCGGGCGGTTGGCCAGGAACAGCGGCCAGTCGGCGACGAACTCGCCGGTGACGCTCACGTGGCGGTATTCGAGACTGGCGGCCGGCGTGAGGGCGGAGCCGAGCGCCACGGGCGCTTCGGTGGCGAGGGTGGCAAGCTTTTCCTGCACGGCCAGCTTGTATTCTGCCCTGCCCTGCTGCCAGTTACCCAGCGCAATACCCACCAAGGCAACAAGGACTGCGGCGATGAAGGGAATGGGGCGAAAATGGAAGGGGAAGCGCATTACAATGATGCCTCAACCTTGACTGGGCCGACCATGAAACTGCTTGTTGCGATTGCCTTCATCCTAATCCTAGCCAGCCTTGCGTCGGCCCTTTTCTTCCTGATGCGCGACAAAGGCCAAAGCAACCGGACGGTGCATGCGCTGGCGCTGCGGGTCGGGCTGTCGATTACCCTGTTCCTGTGCCTGCTCGCCGCCTACAAGATGGGGTGGATCGCGCCGACGGGTATTCGCTGAGGCATCACTATAACGTAGCGTGGGCGGGTTCCCCGCCCACGCGGTCAGCGGACGGGAAATGACCGCAACGCCGGCTCGACAACGTTATTTGACCGCGCGGGGTAATTCGGGCCAGTGGCCCGAATTACGAGCCGCCCACCCTACGAAAGCGGCAGCGCCGCGCATTTCATCTTACAGCCAGTACACCACCACGTACAGGCCGAGCCACACCACGTCGACGAAGTGCCAGTACCAGGCCGCGCCTTCGAAGCCGAAGTGGTTGTCCGCCGTGAAGTGGCCCTTGAGCACACGGTACAGGATCACGGACAGCATGATCGCGCCCATGGTCACGTGGAAGCCGTGAAAGCCCGTGAGCATGAAGAAGGTCGAGCCGTAGATGCCCGAGGTCAGCTTCAGGTTCAGGTCGGCGTAGGCGTGCATGTATTCATAGACCTGGAAGCCCATGAAGATCGCGCCCAGCAGGATGGTGGCGAACAGCCAGAACGCCGTTTTCGAGCGGTGGCCGGCGCGCAGCGCGTGGTGCGAGATGGTCAGCGTGACGCCCGACAGCAGCAGCAGCGCGGTGTTGATGGTCGGGATCGGGAACGGGCCCATGGTCTGGAACTGGTCCACCACGCCGGCCGGGCCGGTGTTGCCCCAGGTCGGGGTGAAATCCGGCCAGATGATCTTGTGGTCGAGGTCGGACAGCCAGGGCATGCTGACTGCCCGCGCGTAGAACAGCGCGCCGAAGAAGGCGCCGAAGAACATCACTTCCGAGAAGATGAACCAGCTCATCGACCAGCGGTAGGACAGGTCGATGCGCCTGCCGTACATGCCCGATTCGGATTCCTTGATGGCGTCGCCGAACCAGAAGTACAGCACCAGCAGGGTCGCGGCGATGCCGGCCAGGCACACTGCCGGACCCCAGGGGGCGCTGTTGACCCAGCCGGAAGCGCCGGTCATGGTCACCAGCAGCGAAATGCCGGCGAGCATCGGCCAGCGCGACGGGCCTGGCACGAAATAATAAGGCGCGGTTTGTGGCGAACTCATTTTCATCTCCTCATCTGACTCTTTGTTGTTCGGGTGATTCTATTGTGTCGCTGGGTCTTGTCGTACTGCGCTTACTTGACTGTCGCCGCTTTCGCCGACGCCGTCTGCACCGCGCCGCCGATCTCGAAGAAGGTGTACGACAGCGTGATGTTCTTCACCTCGCGCGGCAGCGCCGGGTCGATGAAGAAGACCACCGGCATCTGGCGTGCTTCATTGGCCTGCAGGGTCTGCTCCTGGAAGCAGAAACATTCGACTTTCTTGAAGTGCGGCGTGACGCTATAGGGCGCATAGCTCGGGATCGCCTGCGCCTTGACCGCCCGCGGCTGCGTGTTGACCACCTCGTAGGTGACGGTGGCCAGCTCGCCGGGATGCACTTCGATGCTGCGCTGGACCGGGCGGAAACGCCACGGTCCCTGCGAGTTGCCATCCAGCTCGACGACGACCTTGCGGCTCTTGTCGATCTGGGTATTCTTGGGCGCTTCCACGAACTCGCCCTGGGTCAGCACGTTGATGCCGAGTACCTCGCAGATCTGGCGGTACACCGGCACCAGCGCGTAACCGAAGCCGAACATCAGCACCGCCACCACCACCAGTTTCATCAGGGTGGTGCGGTTCAGTTGCAACAGCCGCTTGCTCGCGCTCATCTCGGCTCCCGATCAGCTCAGCCAGGTGAACTTGACGAACACGCTGGCGAAGAAGAACAGTGCGAGCCCGCCCAGGATCAGGGCGGTACGCAGGTTGCGGGGCTTGCGTGGTTCCTGGACCATGATCACTTCACCAGCGGCGGGGTTTCGAAGGTGTGGAACGGCGCCGGGCTCGGCACGGTCCACTCCAGGCCTTCCGCGCCTTCCCACGGCTTGGCGGGCGCCTTGGCGCCGCCGCGGATGGTCGGCAGCACGACCGCGAACAGGAAGTAGACCTGCGACAGGCCGAAGCCGAAAGCGCCGATCGACACGATCATGTTGAAGTCGGTGAACTGGGTGGCGTAGTCCGCATAGCGGCGCGGCATGCCGGCCAGACCCAGGAAGTGCATCGGGAAGAAGGTGATGTTGAAGGTGATGAGCGACAGCCAGAAGTGCATCTTGCCGCGGAATTCCGGATACATGTGGCCGGTCCACTTCGGCGCCCAGTAGTAGAAGCCCGCGAACAGCGCGAACAGCGAGCCCGCCACCAGCACGTAGTGGAAGTGCGCCACCACGTAATAGGTGTCGTGCACCTGGATGTCGATCGGGGTCACGGCCAGGATCAGGCCGGTGAAGCCGCCCATGGTGAACACGAAGATGAAGCCCACCGCGAACAGCATCGGCGTTTCGAAGGTCATCGAGCCCTTCCACATGGTGGCGACCCAGTTGAACACCTTCACGCCGGTCGGCACCGCGATCAGCATGGTGGCGTACATGAAGAACAGCTGCGAGGTCACCGGCATGCCGGTGGTGAACATGTGGTGCGCCCACACGATGAAGGACAGGATCGCGATCGAGGCGGTCGCGTACACCATCGAGGCGTAGCCGAACAGGGGCTTGCGGGCAAAGGCCGGGATGATCTGCGAGACGATGCCGAAGGCCGGCAGGATCATGATGTAGACCTCGGGGTGGCCGAAGAACCAGAAGATGTGCTGGTACATCACCGGGTCGCCGCCGCCGGCCGCGTTGAAGAACGAGGTGCCGAAGTGGCGGTCGGTCAGGGTCATGGTGATCGCCCCTGCCAGCACCGGCATCACGGCGATCAGCAGGTAGGCGGTGATCAGCCAGGTCCAGGCGAACATCGGCATCTTCATCAGGGTCATGCCCGGCGCGCGCATGTTCAGGATGGTGACGATGATGTTGATCGAGCCCATGATCGAGGAGGCGCCCATGATGTGCATGGCGAAGATCGCCATGTCCATGCCCGGGCCCATCTGGGTCGACAGCGGTGCGTACAGGGTCCAGCCGGCCGCGGTGGCGCCGCCCGGCACCAGGAAGGAAGCGGCCAGCAGGATCGCCGCCGGCGGCAGCAGCCAGAACGAGAAGTTGTTCATGCGGGCGAAGGCCATGTCCGAGGCCCCGACCTGCAGCGGCAGCATCCAGTTGGCGAAGCCCACGAAGGCCGGCATGATCGCGCCGAACACCATCACCAGGCCGTGCATGGTGGTCAGCTGGTTGAAGAACTCGGGACGGAAGAACTGCAGGCCCGGCTCGAACAGTTCGGTGCGGATCATCAGCGCCAGCACGCCGCCCGAGAGCAGCATGATGAAGGAGAACCACAGGTACAGGGTGCCGATGTCCTTGTGGTTGGTGGCGAACAGCCAGCGGCGGTAGCCGTGCGGATGGTCGTGCGCGTGGTCGTGGCCGTGGTCGTGTGCGTGATCGATGGTGCTGGTAGTCATGTCGATTCCCTGAAGCTTAGATAGCTAAATCACTTGCCGCGTGCAGCCAGCACTTCGGCCGGTTGCACGATGTTTTCCGCAGCCTTGTTCGACCAGGTATTGCGGGTATAGGTGATCACGGCGGCGATCTCGGTGTCGGACAGCTGCTTCCAGGCCGGCATCGCCGACGGGTAGGCCGGGGTGTCCTGGCCGTTGAGCAGGATGTCGATCTGGTGCACCTTGGCGCCGAGCACGTTCGGCGAGCCGTCGAGCGGGGCAAACGCGTTCGGCACGCCCTTGCCATTGGCCTGGTGGCAGGCCACGCAGTTGGCGTTGTAGACCTGCTCGCCGCGGGTCTTCAGCTCGTCGATGGTCCAGACCTTGTTCGGGTCGTCGGCCAGGGCGGCCATGCGCTTCTTCTCGCCGGCGACCCAGGCGGTGTAGTCCTCGGCGGACACCACGCGCACCACGATCGGCATGAAGGCGTGGTCCTTGCCGCACAGCTCGACGCAGTTGCCGCGGTAGACGCCGATCTTGTCGGCCTTGAACCAGCCGTCGCGCACGAAGCCGGGAATCGCGTCCTGCTTGATGGCGAAGGCCGGGATGGTCCAGGCGTGGATCACGTCGTTGGCGGTGAACACCATGCGGATCTTCTTGCCGACCGGGACCACCATCTCGTTGTCCACTTCCAGCAGGTAGTTCTCGCCTTTCTTCTCGGTTGCCGGCTGGCCCGGCAGGCCGATCTGGGCGCGCGGGGTGGCCAGGTTGGACAGGAAGGAAATGCCGGCGCCTTCGCCGTTCAGGTAGTCATAGCCCCACTTCCACTGCATGCCGGTGGCCTTGATGGTGATGTCGGCGTTCGAGGTGTCCTTCAGCGCGACCACGGTCTTGGTGGCCGGCAGGGCCATGCCGATGACGATCAGGAAGGGAACGATGGTCCAGGCGATCTCGACGGCGGTCGATTCGTGGAAGGTGGCGGGCTTGTGGCCGAGCGACTTGCGGTGCTTGAACACCGAATAGAACATGACACCGAACACGCCGACGAAAATCACCAGGCAGACGATCATCATCCAGTTGTGCAGGTCGTAGATGTCGGCGCCGACGCCGGTCACGGGGGGCTGCATGTTCAACTGGTGTTCCACCGGCCGGCCCGTGATTTCCGGTGCCGCCCATGCTGGGATGCCGGCCGTTGCTGCGAGGCCGAACATCCAGGCCCCAAGTCGCGATGCGTATGTCATGTTGTCCCCAACCACCCAAAATAAAAATATTTTTTAACGGTCGACAGCTCCATGAACGAACTGGCGCCGCTCCGAAACGTATTTCGCAGAACGGTTCATACCAGTACCGCGAAATTGCGCTGCGGAATCGGTGGGAACCTACACGCTGGGGACTGGTCGCTTCGTGCTACCGGCCATCAACGGCTCTGCTAATGCTGCAATTCATTTCTCGTTGTATTTCTATTTTTGCGCCGGGACTGCTGCTTTTTTCAGCGTTTTCCTCGTCCGGACGACAAAAATAGCTACTGATTATAATCAAATCAGTAATTTTTATTCAAGGAAAATCGGGCGCTATTCTTGCTGTAGGTTATTAAGGCTTGCGTGGCTGGAAACGCACGATCGCCTCCCCTGCCGCAGTGGTGCGCGGGGCCGGAAGGAAAGCGTGTCCATAGATGACTTCGAAAGTGAGGCCGAGCTTGCCGCCCGGGCGACGCTGGGCCTCGAAGGCATCGCGCATGCGCCCCCATGCGGCCCGCCCGATCAGGCCGCGCCGGCGCGTGTCGAGCGGATTGCCGCCGAAGGCGCGCACGTCGGCCAGCAAGGCCGGGACGTCGTCGTAGGTGACCGTGATGCGCTCCATGTCCATGACCGGGGTGGAAAACCCCGCCTCCACGAGTTGGTCGCCGAAGTCGTGCATGTCGACGAAAGGCAGCGTGTGCGGCGTTTCGTCCATGGCGGCAAAGGCGCTGCGCAGTTCGACGAAGGTGTCCGGACCAAAATTCGAGAACATCAGGAGCCCGTCCACCCGCAACACGCGCCGCCATTCCGCGAACACGCGGTCCGGCTGCGGATGCCAGTGCAGCGCCAGGTTCGACCACAGCAGATCGAGCGAGTTCGTCCCGAAAGGCAGATTGCCGAAGTCGCCGCAGACGATGTCCACGCCGGCCTTGGCCGGCAGCAAACGGCTAAGCATCTGGTTCAGCGAGCGGGTGGCCGGCGCGGGCGCCCTGGCGGCCGTGGTCATGGCGGGCGCGGCGTCGATGCCGAGTATCTGGGCGGCCGGATAGGTCTTCTGCAGCAGGGCCAGGTCGCTGCCTTCGCCGCAGCCGGCGTCGAGCACCTGCCTGGGCGCGATCTTCACGAGCTGCAGGCGCTCGTGCATGCGCGCGGCGATCTCGCGGCGCAGGAAGCTCGATGCCTGGACGCGGCCGGGCTGGGCGAACAGGGAACGGACGCGCGCCAGGTCGATCGGCGCGCTCATGCGGGAAGGTTGAGGTGAAGCCATGGTGGTGAAGCGCTCGCTGCGATAACTTGGTGAGATAATGGCGGAGTGTACATGCTCCCGGGGATTCGAGTAGATGCCCCTGCTTTTCCGCTCCCTGCTGCCGGGCTTGCTCCAGGCCTTGTTGCCGTCCAGCTGCGTGCTGTGCGGCGGCCTGGGACGGGAAGCGGTCTGCCCGGCCTGTACCGCGGCCCATGCGCGCGACGTCCACACGCGCTGCCCCTGCTGCGCCAACCCGGTCGCAAGCGGGGACGGCGCGCGCCGCTGCGGCGCCTGCCTTGCCGATCCGCCGGCGTTCGACGCCACCGTGGCGGCCTGCGACTATGCCGCGCCGGTCGACCGCCTGGTGCTGCAGCTGAAGTTCGCCGGCCGACTGGCGCTGGCGTCCTGGATGGCGGGGCGGCTGCGCGGCGCCGTGCTGGCGCGCGGACCGGACTTGCACGCCCTGCCGGAGCTGCTGTGCCCGGTGCCGCTGGGGCCGCGCCGCCTGGCCGAGCGCGGCTACAACCAGGCGCTCGAGCTGGCGCGGCCGCTGTCCGCCAGCCTCGGCATTGCGCTGGCGCCGCGCCTGCTGGAGCGGCAGCTGGAAACGGCCGCGCAGTCGGGGGTGGCGCCGGGCGAGCGGCGCCGCAACGTGCGCGGCGCCTTCGCCCTGGCCGATGGCCGGCCGAGCCTGGAAGGCATGCATGTCGGCGTGGTCGACGACGTCATGACCAGCGGCCACACACTCGATGAACTGGCCGGCGTGCTCAAGCGCGCCGGTGCGGCACGCGTCACCAACCTGGTGTTCGCGCGCACGCCACCCCACTGATTGAAGGAGAACTTGTTTTGTTTCACGTCGTCCTGGTCGAACCAGAAATTCCGCCGAATACCGGCAACGTCATCCGCCTGTGCGCCAACACCGGCGTCCAGCTGCACCTGATCGAGCCGCTCGGCTTCCCGCTCGACGATGCCAAGATGCGCCGCGCCGGCCTGGACTACCACGACTACGCGAGCATGAAGGTGCACAAGAACTGGGACGCGTTCCTGGCCAATGCGCGGCCGGACCCGGCGCGCATGTTCGCGCTGACCACCCACGGCTCCTCGCCCTTCGCCGAGGCCGGCTTCCTGCCGGGCGACGTGTTCGTGTTCGGCGCCGAGTCGCGCGGCCTCGACCCGGCCCTGCGCGAAAGCTTCCCGCCGGCCCAGCGCATCCGCCTGCCGATGATGCCGGACAACCGCAGCCTCAACCTGTCCAACACGGTGGCGGTAGTCGTCTACGAGGCCTGGCGCCAGAACGGCTACGCCGGCGGCGCATGAGGGCCTGCCTCGAGCATTCCTTGCAGCAATGTTACCGACTGTCGCGAAGCTACGACACAATGTGGAAATATCTACAATGTAGCGCGACAGTATCCGGCGAACAGGAGTAGGCTGAGTACGTGGCGTTGTTGATCGGCGCCCCCTGTTTTTGCTCGAGGTTTTACATGAAGAAGTTAGTTTCCACCGGCGCCCTGCTGTTGTGCTGCACCGCCGCGTACGCGGACGTCGCCCACGCCGCTCCCGGCGACACCATTTCCTGGGGCTTTTCCTTCAGCGGTTTCTACGACAGCGTGTCGAACAGCTTCCTGCCCGAGGAAGTCATCTCCGGCTCGTTCAAGGGCCATGATCTGGACAGCAATGGCCTACTGGAGAAAGACGAACTGCTGGCCTTGGTCGTCGGCGAACTCGACTACATTGCCTGCGCCGCCGCCAGCAACCCGTATTACCAGTGCGGCGCGACCAGTTTTTCCTTCTCCCGGGATGCCGGCCTGCATTTCAGCGTCGGCAGCTACGGCCAGGATCCGGAAGGCTGGGTCGGCGGCGGGCGCCTGATCACCACCGGCGACCAGCACTATGCCTACGAATTCAACCCGGGCATGACCCAGGAGCGCCACCTGTACTGGACCAGCGACACCCGCCTGACCATGATGTCCCAGGCGCCGGAACCATCGACCTGGGCGATGCTGGCCGCCGGCCTGCTCGGCCTGGGCTGGCGCGCGCGGCGCCGGCGCTAGCCGGCGGTTTTCGCGGCACCACCCCCGCTCGATGTGTTAGGGTTCGGGTGATTAAAGGCAATGAGTACCGGCGACAAGCGGTCAAGCCCCCGACACCCATGGAATTTCGACACGACACCGCCCTCCCCCGCGCGCCCGAACGGATGCGCGCATGAAGACACTGATCCATCCCGCACGGGCGGTCGCCCTGGGCTTCCTGCTGGCCATCGTGGCCGGCACGCTGCTGCTCATGCTGCCGGCGGCGCGCGCCGACGGCCTGGCGACGCCGCCCCTGGTCGCCCTGTTCACTTCGGTCTCGGCGGTATGCGTGACCGGCATGGCCATCGTCGACACAGGCACCTACTGGTCCGGCTTCGGGCAGGCCATCATCATGTTCCTGTTCCAGCTCGGCGGATTCGGCCTGATGACCGCCGCCACCCTGCTCGGGCTGATGGTCAACCGTTCGCCGCGCTTACGCACCCGCATGATGACGCAGACCGAAACGCGCCTGCTCGGCCTCGGGGACATCACCAGCGTGGCCAGGATCGTGTTCAAGGTCGCCCTCATCTGCCAGTTGCTGCTGTTCGCGGTCCTCATGCTCAGGCTGCACTTCGGGCACGGCCTCGCTTGGGCCGATGCCGCCTGGGGCGGGCTGTTCCACGCCGCATCGGCGTTCAACAATGCCGGCTTCTCGACCCATGCGGACAGCCTGATGCGCTACGCCGGCGATGCCCTGGTGCTGGGGCCGATCATGATCGCCATCGTCATCGGCGGCATCGGCTTTCCCGTGCTGCACGACCTGCGCCACCGCTGGCGCGACCCGCGCCACTGGTCGCTGCACACCAAATTGACGCTGACCGGCTCGCTCATCCTGCTGCTGGGCGGCTTCCTGTCGATTGTTATCCTGGAGTGGAACAATGTGCGCACCATCGGCCCATTGTCTCTCTTCGATAAACTATTGAACAGCATGTTCATGTCGGTCGCGGCCCGCACCGCCGGTTTCAATACGGTGGACATCGGCGCCCTCACGCCCGAAACCTGGGCCGTGCACTACTTCCTGATGTTCATCGGCGGCGGCAGCGGCGGCACCGCGGGCGGCGTCAAGGTCGGCACCATCGCCATCCTGGCCCTGCTGGTGATCGCCGAAGCGAAAGGACACACCGATACCGAAGCCTTCGGGCGCCGGGTCGGCGCCTCGGCCCAGCGCCAGGCGATCACGGTGCTGGTGCTGGGCAGCATCATCGTCGCGTTGGGCACGGTGATCCTGCTGCGCATCACGCACTTCCCCACCGACCAGATCATCTTCGAGGTGATCGCCGCCTTCGGCAGCGCGGGACTGTCGACCGGCATCACCCACGAGCTGCCGCCGGCCGGCCAGCTCCTGCTCGCCGTGCTGATGTTCATCGGCCGGGTCGGCACCATCACGCTCGCCACCTCGCTCGTGCTGGGCGAACGGCGCATGCCTTATCGTTATCCGGAGGAACATCCAATTGTTGGGTAGGATTTTTACAGAGCAGTTCGCCTTCTCGGCGAGCGACAGCGTCGTCGTCATCGGCCTCGGGCGCTTCGGCGGCGCCGTGGCCCAGTCCCTGATGCGCCTGGGGCACGACGTCATGGGCATCGACCAGCGCGAGGACCTGGTGCAGTTCTGGGGCGACCGCCTGACCCATGCGGTGCAGGCCGACTCCACCAACGAGAGCACCATGTTGCAGCTGGGCGTGGCCGACTTTTCGCACGCCATCGTGGCGATCGGCTCGGACCTCGCGGCCAGCCTGATGACGCTGATGGTGCTGACCGAGCTCGGCATCAAGGACATCTGGGTCAAGGCGCAGACGCCGGACCACGGCCAGATCGCCCAGCGCATCGGCGCCCATCACGTGATCTTCCCGGAAGCGGACATGGGCGCGCGCGTGGCCCACCTGATCACCGGACGCATGATGGACTTCATCGAATTCGAGGACGGCTTCGCCATCGCCAAGATCCACGCCCCGCCCGACACCCACCACCAGGTCCTGGCCGAGTCGCAGGTGCGCACCCGCCATGGCGTCACGGTGGTCGGCGTCAAGCGCGCCAACGAGGATTTCCAGCACGCCCAGCCGGAGACCCGCATCCTGCCGGCCGACCTCCTGATCGTGTCGGGCCCGACCAAGAACATCGAGCTGTTCGCCAGCGGCGGGAAGAGGAAACGCTGATCAGCGCCGGCGCGCCGGCGGTACCAGCACCAGCTGCGCGCCCGCCGCCTTGGTGCGCGCCACCAGCCAGGCCTGGGCGCGCTGGACATCGGCGGGCGCCAGTGCGCGCGTGCAGCGGGCGGTCAGGGTCGGCACCTCGCTCGCAGGCTTGCCCTCCTGCCCGGGAACCAGGGCGACGCCCATCAAGAGGTCCTTACAGGCCGGATACTGGGCGACAAACTCGGCGCCGATGTCGGCCGCAGTCTCGCGCCAGGCATTGCGCTCGGTAGTGCGCCTGGCCAGCTCTTCGCGCAGCTGGGCGATGGTGGCGTCGCGCTCGCGCAGGCCCTGCTGGGTGTCGCGGTAGATCTCGGCCAGGATGTCGGCCTTGAGCACGCCGACGTCGACGCGGCTGTCCTCGGCCTGGTTCACTATGAGGGTAGTGCCTTCCAGGCCGGCCTGCGGCAGCTTCTTCTCGATGGCGGCGATCGCCGCTTGCGGCATGCGGGCGCCGATCAGGGTCAGCTCGATGCGCCGCTGCACCGGACTGAGCTGCGTGTCGACCACGTGCGAGGCGCCACCGCTGAATTCCTCGCGCACGAAGGCGCGCGCGCGGTGGCCGAACACTTCGTTGTCGACCAGCTGGATCGCCAGGTAGATGCTGGGCAGCGCGGTCAACAGCACCACCGTGAGCAGGGTGCGCTTGACGCGCCGTTCGACTGTCTGGTCCACGAACTTGCGATGCGGCAGGCGCAGGTATTCGATGACGATCACGGTCGAGACGGCGATGAACACGCAGTTGATCGAGAACAGGTAGAACGCTCCCCCGAACACCGCCCAGTTGCCGTTGGCGAGGCCGTAGCCGGCCGTGCACAGCGGCGGCATCAGGGCGGTGGCGATCGCCACGCCCGGAATCACGTTCGACTTCTCGCGCCGGGTCATGCCGATGATGCCGGCCAGGCCGCCGGCCAGCGCGATCAGGACGTCCCATAGGGTCGGCGTGGTGCGCGCCAGCAGTTCCGACTGCGCCTCTTCGAGCGGGGTGAGGAGGAAGTACAGGGTCGAGGTCGCCAGACTGATGGCGGCGGCGATGCCGAGATTGGCAAGCGAACGGCGGATCAGCGCGAAATCGTAGATGCCGATGCCGTAGCCGATCCCCACGATCGGCCCCATCAGCGGCGAGATCAGCATGGCGCCGATGATCACGGCCGGCGAATTGATGTTCAAGCCGATCGAGGCGACCAAAATCGCGAACATCAGGATCCAGGGCGTCGCTCCGCGCAACTCGATGCCGGAACGCAGGCTCGAATCGATGACGTCGTCGTCGGCCTTGTCGAGCAGCAGGCTGAAACGGTTGGTAATGGGCCCCTCGCTTTGAGGTGCAAAGAATTTTTCGGTTTCGCTCATGGTGTGTTCCTGGTGGGCGCGCCCGGCGCCCGGCAAGCCGGGATCATACCAGCGTGTTTCTACCGAAAAAATGCATTTGTGGAAATCATCCTTCATTTACATGAAGGAAGCTATATTTGTGCCAATGAGTTCACACTGTTGCACTGAAGAATCCGGCAAGCCGAGCCGTGCGTCACATTGCCAGCGCCCGTGGCAGCCTGATGCGGTGAAGACCGAACAAGGAAGGCAATGGATTACCTGTTTTGGAACAATGACTTGCTCACCTGGGCAGTTGCCTTCGGCATCGCCACTGCCGTATATCTCGTGCTGCACGCGGCCCGCGTGACACTGGTACGCCGCATCGAGGCCTTTGCCGCCCATACCAGCACCTGGGTCGACGACCTTGCGGGGCGCGTCCTGGCTGCCACCCATCCGCTATTCATGCTCGCGGTCGGCTTGTATGTCGGCTCGCACTGGCTCACGCTGCCCGACAAGACGGTCACCCTGCTGTCGCACCTGGTAGTGACCGCCCTGCTGCTGCAGATGGCGCGCTGGGGCGACGTCGGCGTGCACGGCTGGCTGCAACTCTACCGCACCCGTCGCAACGAGCAGGATGCCGCCGCCACCACCTCGACCGCCGCGCTCGGCTTCGTGGCGCGCACCTTCATCTGGGCCGTGATCATCCTGATGATCCTCGACAACTTCGGCGTCAACATCACGACCCTGGTGGCCAGCCTCGGCATCGGCGGCGTCGCCGTCGCCCTGGCCATGCAGAACATCCTGGGAGACCTGTTCTCGTCGCTGTCGATCGTGCTCGACAAGCCTTTCGTCGTCGGCGACTTCATCAGCGTGGACGACCTGTCCGGTACCGTCGAATACGTCGGCCTGAAGACCACCCGCATCCGCGGCCTCGGCGGCGAGCAGATCGTGTTCTCCAACAGCGACATGCTGAGCAGCCGGATCCGCAACTACAAGCGGATGCAGACACGCCGCATCGTGTTCAGCATCGGCGTCGTCTACGAGATCAGCAAGCAGCAGCTGCTGGCGATCCCGGGCATCTTGCGCGAGGCAGTGCAGGCGCAGGCGCAGGCGAAGTTCGACCGCGCGCACTTCAAGGCCTACGGCGCCTCCTCGCTCGACTTCGAGGTGGTATACATCGTGCAGACCGCGGACTACGGCGTCTACATGGATGTGCAGCAGGCCATCAATATCGCCCTGTTCGAGCGCTTCGAGCAGGAGGGCATCGGCTTCGCCTATCCGACACAGACCGTCCACCTGGGCAATCCGGAAATCCGGCTGGCCCGGGCCGAGGCGGCGCCGGAAGCGCCGGCGACGCCGGACCGCGGGGGCGCCGACATCGGCACGGGCCCGGAAAGGCTTACTTCCCAGCGACCTTCATCTGCTTGACCTCGAAGCTCGACTCGCCGAAGGTCTCCTTGTCGAATTCGCCGGTGAGCTCGACCACGGTGTTCTGGTCGATGCTCACGCCCGCCGGGAACAGCTCGGGCTCGATCTCGACGGTGATCTTGCCGCTGGCGTCGGCGAATTCGTAATCGTCCCCGCCCTTGTGGCTGAGCAGCTTGCCCTGCAGGCGCGCATGCTGGTCGTCCTTGCCCTTGTCGAGCAGGGCCTTGGCGGTCATCAGCGGAACGCTCGACGGGCCGGTATAGCCGGACGGCGCGGCCTGCTTGACGGACGGTCCCGTATAGCCGGCCGGCTGGCCGATGGCAAAGGCCGATGCGGCCAAGAGGGTTGTGACGGCGGAAATCTGGACAATGCGTTTCATGTTGGCTCCTGGTCTGGATAATAAAAATGGGACACAGGGGCATTACACCGGCCGGACATTAAACCGATCTTAAGGATGCCAGGGAGGCGCCGCCGGCCAGTCGAGCGTCACCCCGAGCCCGCGTCCACCGATGCCCGGCCCGAAGGCGAGATTGATACCGTGCAGCTCGGCGATGCGCCGCACGATCGACAGGCCAAGCCCGTTGCCGCCCTCTTCCTGGCCGAGCACCCGGAAGAAGCGCTCGCCCAGGCGCCGCAAGCTGGCCGCATCGACACCGGGGCCGTCGTCGCGCACGGCAATCCGGTCGCGTCCCGCATCGCGCAGCGCCTCGACCTCGATGCGGCTCCCGGCGGGGCAATAGCGCAGCGCGTTGCCGACCAGGTTGCGCAGCACGATCTCCAGCATCTGCGGGTCGGCGCCGACCGCTGCGATGCTGCCTTGGAAATGCAGCGTGATGCCACGCCGCGCCGCCGCGGCCGCGAACTCGGCCTGCAGGCTGTCGAACAGCGGCTGCAGCGCCACCGGCTGGCTCGCCAGCTGGGCGCGCGCCAGCGGATCGAGGCGCGCCAGGGCCAGCAGGCTGTCGACCAGCGCGGTCAGGCGCTTGACGTCCTGGCGCAGCTTGTGGAAAGAGTCCGCCAGGCCGGGATGCTGGCGCTGCAGCAGTTGCACGTGCATGTGCAGGCCCGCCAGCGGCGTGCGCAGTTCGTGGGCCGCGTCGGCCGTGAAGCGCCGCTCGGCCTGCAGGGCCTGGTCCAGGCGCCCCAGCACCTCGTTCAGGGCGCCCACGATCGGCAGCAGTTCGCGCGGCTGGCCGTCGAGCGCGACGGGGGTCAGGTCGCCCGGGGTCTTGGCGGCGATGCTGGCGGCGGTACGGCGCAGCGGCGCCAGCACGCGCCCGGTCAGCCACCAGCACACCAGCGCCAGCAGCAACAGGATGCCGAGCGCCGGCAGCCACAGAGCTTCGGCCAGGTCTTCCAGGATCTCGAAGCGCTTGCCGGCGCGCTGGCCGACCTGCACCTCGAAGCGGCGCGCCTCGTCGCGCACCACGAAGACGCGCCAGGATTCGCCCTCCACCCGCAGGTCGGCAAAACCGTGTTCGGCGTCGAAGCCGTCCACGAAAGGACGCGCCGGGGCGCCGGCGCTGCGCTGGAGCACATGGCCGCCGGCCACCACCTGGTATTGCATGTCGACCCGGCGCACCCCGCCCCCCTCCATCGGCGGCAAGGGCGCCAGCAGGCCGCGCGCATCGAGGTCGGTGGTGGCGGCCATCAGCATATAGGCCGATTCTTCGAGCGCATCGTCGAACACCTCGCCGGTCTCCTGCCAGGCGATGGCTGTTAGGGTCCCGAGGCCGGCCAGCCACAGCACCGTGCTGGCGGCAAGGATGGCGGCCAAGAGGCGCCGCCGCAGCGACCAGGCGCGCGCCGCCTCAGGCATGGCCGCTCTGCCCTTCTTCCTTCAGCCGGTAGCCGAGCCCGCGCACGGTGACGATGCTGTCGCTGCCGAATTTCTTGCGCAGGTTGTGGATGTAGACCTCGATGGCATTGCTCTCGACTTCCTCGCCCCAGCCGTACAGGCTTTCCTCGATCTGGGCGCGGGTGACGATGCCGTTCCTGCGCTGCAGGAGCGCGAGCAGCACGTGGTATTCGCGCGCCGTCAGCGCCACGGGGTGGCCGTGCAGGCTGGCCTGGCGGGTTTCCAGGTCGAGCGCGATGCCGGCGTGCGCCAGCCGGTTGCTGGCCTGGCTGGCGCCGCGCCGTACCGCCGCCCGGATGCGCGCCGACATCTCCTCCAGTTCGAAGGGCTTGACCAGGTAGTCGTCGGCGCCGAGGTCCAGGCCCTCGACCCGGTCGGACAACGCATTGAAGGCGGTGATCAGGATGACCGGTACGGTGTCGCCGGCCGCGCGCAGGCCCGCCAGCAGCGCGTCGCCCGGGATGCCGGGCAGCCCGCGGTCGAGCAGCACGCAGTCGTAGTGGTGGGTCGCCAGCGCGGTGCGCGCCGAGTCGCCGCGGCGCACCCAGTCGACCGCGTGCCCGTCGAGCCGCAGCCAGGCCTGGATGGTGTCGCCGAGCGAGCTGTCGTCTTCGGCCAGCAGGATGCGCATCGATGCCTTTTATCCGTGTCGGTATGCGGCATCTTGCCACGGATGGCGGGACGCCGGGCGCACGGCGCCGCGCCGGATGCGGCGCTCACAAGGAAGGGATCAAGACCTTGTCGACCACGTGGATCACGCCATTGCTGGCCCTGACGTCGACCGCCGTGATGCGGGCCGGGACCGCGGTGCTGTCGCGGATGGTCGGCGGGGTGCCGGCCGAGATCACGATGTTCTGTCCGGCCACTGTCGCCACCGGCGCGCCGAAGGGAAGCTGCGTGGAGAGCACCTGGCCGGCCACCACGTGATAAGTCAGGACGGTGCGCAGCTGGGCCGCAGTCAAGCCTTGCGGCGCGGCGGCGAAGGCGGCATCCGTCGGCGCGAACACCGTGAAGGGGCCGGCGCCGGCGAGCGTGCCCTGCAGGTTGCTCGCGACCACGGCATTGACGAGCGAGCTGAATACCGGATTGGCCTGGGCCATCTGCACGATGTTCAGCACGCCGGGCGGCACCAGCACCTTGTCGACCACGTGGATCACGCCGTTGCTGGCGCCGACGTTCGGGGTGGTGACGGTGGCGCTGGTCAGGGCGGCGTCGGTGATCTTCACGCCGCTGCCGAAGTCGAAGTTCAGGCGGCTCGGCGCGCCCGCATAGGTATAGGCGGTCTGCTGGGTGGCGCCGCCCGCGGCCAGGTCGCCGGAAGCCTTGCGGCTGGTAAGCACGTGGTAGTTCAGGATGTTCTGCAAGGCGCTGGCGGGCAGCGCCTCGACCATCGCCGTCGCGCTGGCGAAGCCGAGCCGGGTGGCCAGGTCGCCGAATGCACGGTCGGTCGGCGCAAACACGGTCAGTTGGGCGTTCGGGTCGGCCAGCGTGGTGGCGATGCCGGCCTTGCTGGACGCCGCTAGCAACGCGGTAAAGCCCTGCTCGCGCGCGACCTCGGAGATGTTCTTCTGCATCGCCACCGGCGCCATGTCGTCGTCGTCGCTGCTGCCGCATCCGGCCAGGATGCCCGCGAAGGCAACGACCACCAGCCCGTATTTGAGGAAACCTTGCAGTGTCATGTCGACTCTCCGGTGAAGTGATACATCATGGCGATTTGTATATGTAAGCGGTTCATTACGGTGCTCTGACATTAAATATAGGTTCATACACGCGACGCACGCTTAAAACTTCATACGAAACCGGGTCAGCGAAGGGACATCGCTTGTCTATACCGGGCTTGCCGACGAGCTGCAGGCTCCTGCCCCGCGCTCCTTCGTTTAGAATGAAGTTCATCAATTCCAATAAAAAGAATGCCGTGAAACGACGCCGACTGCTCGTCATTGCTTTCGCCCTGGTCCTGGCTGCGCTGGCCTGGTGGCTGTTCCACGTCACGCGCGGCCCGGCGCTGGCCGCCTACCAGTTGCGCGAGCGGCCGATGGTGCAGACCGTGGTCGCTACCGGCCGGGTGGCGGCGGTCTCGCGCGCCCAGGTCGGCAGTTCGGTGACCGCGGTGGTACTCGAACGGCGCGTGCGCGAAGGCGACGCGGTGCGTCCGGGCGACGTGCTGGCGATCCTGCGCGCCGACGACCTCGAGGCGGCGGTACGCGAAGCCGAGGCGGAGCTGGCCCAGCTGCAGCAGTCGACCCGGCCGCAGGCCCAGGCCAGCCTGCGCGAAGCCGAGGCGCGGCTGGCCCAGGCCAGCCGCGAAGCGGCGCGCCGGCGCGACCTGTTCCAGCGCCAGATGATCACGCGCGAAGCCATGGAACAGGCGGCGCAGGCCGAAACCGTGGCCCGCATCGCGGCCGAGCAGGCGCGCCTGGCGGCGCGCGCGCTGGTGCCGGGCAATCCCGGCGAACTGGCGGCGCGCGCGCGGCTCGCCAATGCCAGGGCCCAGCTGGCCAAGACCACCATCCGCGCCGAAGTCGCCGGCACCGTCCTGACCCGCAACGCCGAGCCGGGCGACCTGGTGCAGCCGGGCCGCATCCTGTTCGAGATCGCGCGCGTGGGCGACACCGAGATCCTGGTGCCGGTGGACGAGAAGAACCTCGAAGTGCTGGCCGTCGGCCAGGAGGCCGCCTGCGTCGCCGACGCCTATCCCCTGCAGCCCTTCGGGGCGCGGGTCGATTTCATCGCCCCCGCCGTCGATCCCCAGCGCGGCACCGTGGACCTGCGCCTTGCGGTGCATCCGGCGCCGGCCTTCCTGCGCCAGGACATGACCGTCTCGGTGAACGTGGAAACCGGCCGGCGCGCGCGCGCCATCGTGGTCCCGAACGACGCCCTGCTTGCCGTGCAGGGCCGGCAAGCCGAGGCCTGGGTGGTGGCGGATGGCCGGGCCGAGCGGCGCCGCGTCCAGCTCGGCCTGCGCGGTCTGGTCCAGACCGAGGTCACGGCCGGCCTGCGCGCCGGCGACTGGGTGCTGGCCGATCCGCCCGCCACCCTGCAGGCCGGCGACCGGGTACGGCTGGCGCAGGCCGCGATGCCGGCCGACGCGTCCACCCGCAGGGAACTGCCGGCCAAACTGGACTGATCCATGTGGCTCGAGTGGACCATCGCCACCCGCTTCCTGCGCGAAGGCAGGGCGCAGAGCATCCTGATCCTGGTGGGGATCGGCGTCGGCGTCGCCGTGATCGTGTTCCTGACCGCCCTGATCAACGGGCTGCAGGCCAACATCATCGACCGTACCCTGGGGACCCAGGCCCACATCAAGGTCCAGCCCACCGAAGAGCACAACCAGGTGCTGGCGCCGGCCGCCGGCACCACCCAGCTGGTACTGGAGAGCAAGCGCGCCCAGCGCCTGCGCTCGATCAACAACTGGCAGGAGGTGCGCGACGTGCTCGATACCCTGCCGCGCATCACGGCGGTCTCGCCCCTGATCTCGGGACCGGCCTTCGCGCGGCGCGGCGATGCCTTGCAGTCGGTGGCGCTGGTGGGCATCGACCCACCGCGCTACCAGCGCATCATCCCGATCCAGGACGACATCGTGGCAGGCGCCTTTCGCATCGGCGCGGGCGACGCCGTGATCGGCAGCCAGCTGGCCAAGGACCTCGGCATGCGGGTCGGCGACAAGCTGCGGCTGGACGGCGGCCAGGGGCGCGAGAGCGTGGTGAACGTGGCCGGCATCTTCGAACTGGGCGTGCGCGAGCTGGATGCGCGCTACGTCTACCTGGACATGAAGCAGGCCCAGTCGCTGCTCGACCTGCCGGGCGCCGCCACCGTGATCGACCTGACGGTGGACGACATCTTCGCGGCGCGCGAGATCGCCGCGCGCACCGCCCGCCTGACCGGCCTGAAGGTGGAGAGCTGGATGGAGACCAATGCGCAACTGATGAACGCGCTGCGCTCGCAGAGCCTGTCGACGCGGATGATCAGCACCTTCGTGGCCCTGAGCGTGGCCCTCGGCATCGCCAGCGTGTTGTCGGTCAGCGTGGTGCAGCGCACCCGCGAGATCGGGATCCTGCGCGCGATGGGCATCACGCGCGGGCAGATGCTGCGCGTGTTCCTGGTGCAGGGCGCGCTGCTCGGACTGGCCGGTTCGCTGCTGGGCGGCGCCGCCGGCTACGCCCTGGTGGGCGCGTTCAACACCTTCGGGCCGAAGCTGTTCACCATCCCGCTCGATCCCGCGCTGCTGGCGGGCGCGGCGGCGCTGGCGACGGTGACCGGGATCGTGTCGGCGGCGGTGCCGGCGCGGCGCGCGGCGGCCCTCGATCCGGTGGAGGCGATTCGCCATGTCTGAACCCGATTCCCGGCACGACGCCGGCCAGGAAGTGCTGCGCCTGGACGGCCTGCGCAAGAGCTACAACGTCGGCAAGCCGACCGAGGTCGAGGTGCTGCACGGTATCGACCTGCGCCTGGAGCGGCGCGACTTCGCCGCCCTGGTGGGCGCCTCGGGGTCCGGCAAGAGCACGCTGCTCAACCTGATCGGCCTGCTGGACCGGCCCACGGCGGGCGAGCTGCTCCTGCTCGGCGAGCCGACCAGCGCCATGGACGACGCCCGCCGCACCGCCCTGCGCGGCGGCACGATCGGCTTCGTGTTCCAGTTCCACCACCTGATCCAGGCCTTCACCGCGCTGGAGAACGTCCTGATGCCCCTGATGGCCGTGAGCGGCAAGCCAACCCGCGCGCAAGCCGATCACGCGCGCGCCCTGCTGGCCGAGGTGGGGCTGGCGGGCATGGAAGCGCGCAAGCCCGACCAGCTCTCGGGCGGCCAGCAGCAGCGCGTGGCCGTGGCGCGCGCCCTGGTCACCCGCCCGGCCCTGCTGCTGGCGGACGAACCGACCGGCAACCTCGACAGCAAATCCGCCGCCGAAGTGTTCCAGCTGTTCCGTCGCTTCAACCGGGAGTTCGGCTGCGCGGTGCTCTTGGTGACGCACGATCCGCGCCTGTCGGAGCAATGCGACCGCACCATCACCCTGGTGGACGGCCGCATCGAGAGCGACAGGCGCACCTAGGGGTAATGCCGGTCAGTTAACAGAAAAAATGTCGCTCCGGCGAAGGCCGGAGCCCAAGGCAAGCGCTTCGATAGCGTACGCACAACTTGGATTCCGGCCTTCGCCGGAATGACGTTCATACGCTAACTGAACGCCATTGGCGCCTAGGGAAGGTTTTTTTCGGCCTGCATGGCCGCCACCATGGGCTGCGTGGCCGCATCCCAGCGCGCCAGCAGGCGCTGCGGGCAGCGGCCGAAGATCGTCGCCAGCGCGCCGTCCTGCCAGCGGTGCAGGGCAAAAGCCGGCTCGCCCTGCTCCACCAGCGGCCGGCCATCCGGCTGCCCGGCCGGCATCGGCGCGAAACCCAGGCTCAGGTCCGAGGACGAGGACGGGCAGGTCACGACCTGCCGCCCGCGCCAGCAAAACACGCCGCCGAGGTGCACGTGGCCGGTGCAGATGGCCGCGACCTGCGCCCCTTGCAGCGCGTCGTCGAGGCGGGCGATCCAGTCCTGCCGCGGCCCGGGGTCGATCCAGGCGATGCCGACGTCGACGGGAGGATGGTGCAGGAAGACCAGCAGCGGCGCGTCCCGGCTGTCGCGCACGGCCTGGCGCAGCCAGTCGGCGCGCGCCTCGCAGAAGGCGCCGCCGTGGCGGCCTTCTTCCAGGGTGTCCAGGACCAGCACCTGCAAGGAATCGAACCGGTCGCGTCCCTGCACGAAACCGCCGGCGACCTGCCCTTCGCCGAACACGGCGCGAAAGTGCGCCCGGCTGTCGTGGTTGCCCAGCGCGAACCGCACGGGATGCGGCCAGCGCGCCAGCGCGCCCTCCAGATGCCGGTAGCTCTCCAGCGCGCCGTCGTCGGCCAGGTCGCCGCTCAGCACCAGCAGATCGGGCCGCGGCTGGAGCGAGAGCAGGTGGTCGAGCACGCGCGTGAAGCGCGCCAGGTTCGGATGTCCGGGATCCGCGTGCAGGTGCAGGTCGGTGACTTGGGCGATCAGCATGGCGCTTCCTTCATCTCTTCCTCCACATCCGGATGCGGCAATGGGGTATTCAGCCCCGGATCTTGGCCACCAGCTTGGTGGTCGAGCGGTCGTGCTCGAAATCGATCGCCACCGCGCGCCCGCCGTAGCCAAGCACCGCCTGCCCTTCCGGGATCTGGGTCATGTCGTAGTCGCCGCCCTTGGCATAGATGTCCGGGCGGCTTTCCAGCACCACCTCGAGCGCGGTGTCCTCGTCGAAGTCCACCACCAGGCTCACCGATTCCAGCGCCGCCAGCACCGCCATGCGGTCGGCCAGCGTATTGTGCGGGCGGTCGTCGCCCTTGCCCAGGCGTTTCACGGATGCGTCGGTGTTGGCCGCGACCACCAGCGACGCGCCCAGTTCGCGCGCCTGCGCCAGGTAGGTCACGTGGCCGCGGTGCAGGATGTCGAACACGCCGTTGGTCAGCACCACCGGCTTGGGCAACTGGGAGAGTCGCTGCGCCAGTTCGGCGCGCGTGCAGATCTTGTTTTCGAATGCTGGCATGGTTTCTACAAAATTCAGGTTGTGGCAGGTGCGTCGTCTTCCGGTTCTTCCTCGATCGCCATCGACAGCTCGGTGGCCTTGCCCCCGCCGCCGTCCGGCCCCTTGCGCTCGCCCGAGAGCTTGATCTGCAGGCGCAGGCCGTTGGCCGAGTCGGCATTGCGGATCGCTTCGTCGTAGCCGATGTAGCCCTTGTTGTACAACTCGTACAAGGCCTGGTCGAAGGTGCACATGCCGAGCTCGCGCGACTTGTGCATGATCTCCTTGATGTTCTGGAAGTTCCCCTTCAGGATCATCTCGCCGATGGTCGGGGTGTTCAGCAGGATCTCGATGGCCGCCTTGCGGCCCTTGCCGTCTTCCGTGCGGATCAGGCGCTGCGAGACCACCGCGCGCAAATTGGACGACAGGTCCATCAGGAGCTGGTTGCGGCGCTCTTCCGGGAAGAAGTTGATGATGCGGTCCAGGGTCTGGTTGGCGTTGTTCGCGTGCAGGGTGCCCAGGCACAGGTGGCCGGTCTCGGCGAAGGCGATCGCGTGCTCCATGGTCTCGGTGTCGCGGATCTCGCCGATCAGGATCACGTCCGGCGCCTGGCGCAGCGTGTTCTTCAGGGCGTTGTGCCAGGAATGCGTATCCACCCCCACCTCGCGGTGCGTGACCAGGCAATGCTTGTTCTTGTGGACGTACTCGACCGGGTCTTCCACGGTGATGATGTGGCCGTGCGAGTGGCTGTTGCGGTAGTCGATCATCGCCGCCAGCGTGGTGGACTTGCCGGAACCGGTGCCGCCGACCACCAGCACCAGGCCGCGCTTGGTCATCACGACGTCCTTCAACACCTCGGGCAGGTCGAGCTTCTCGAAGTTCGGAATCTCGGAGGCGATGGTGCGCACCACCATGCCCACGCTCTGCTGCTGCACGAAGACGTTGACGCGGAAGCGGCACACGCCAGGGAGCGAGATCGCGAAGTTGCACTCCATCTCGGCCTCGAATTCCGCGCGCTGGCGCTCGTTCATCAAGGACAGGGCGAGCGCACGCGTGACCTCGCCGGACAGGCGCTGCTGGCTCAGGGGCTTCATGGCGCCCTGGTGCTTCATGCTGGGCGGGAAATCGCTGGAGATGAACAGGTCGGAGCCGCCCTGGTGGTGCATCACCGTCAGCAGCTTGTGGATGTAGGCCTGGGCTTCCGCCGGGCCGAAGGTCGACGACATGGGTACCTCGCGTAAACGCAGGCGGAAATCCTGCCCGGCAATTATATCGACTATGATGAGGGGGTGATGAAATCCTGGCTGACTAAATGCCAACATTGTGTCAGGATAAACGGCATACCAGCCGTGACATCGTGGAAAAAACCTATGACACTGACCGAGCTGAAATACATCGTTGCCGTGGCGCGCGCCAAGCACTTCGGCCATGCCGCCGAAGCCTGCTTCGTCGCCCAGCCCACCCTCTCCGTCGCCATCAAGAAGCTCGAGGACGAACTGGGGGTGACGCTGTTCGAGCGCGGCGGCTCCGAAGTCTCCGTCACGCCGCTGGGCGCGCAGATCGTGGCCCAGGCCGAACGCGTGCTGGAGCAGACCGCCGCCATCAAGGAACTGGCGAAACAGAACAAGGACCCGCTGGCCGGGCCGCTGCGCCTGGGGGTGATCTACACCATCGGCCCCTACCTGCTGCCGCCGCTGGTCAAGAAGCTGATCGACACCGTGCCGCAGATGCCGCTGGTGCTTCAGGAGAACTACACCCACAAGCTGCTCGAACTGCTGCGCCAGGGCGAGCTCGATGCCGCCATCGTGGCCCTGCCCCTGCCCGACCACGGCATGTCGATGCAGACCCTGTACGACGAGCCCTTCGTGGTGGCGATGCCGCGCTCGCACCCCTGGGCCAAGCGCAAGGAAATCCCGGCCGACGACCTGAAGCTGGAAACCATGCTGCTGCTGGGCGCGGGCCACTGCTTCCGCGACCAGGTACTGGAAGTGTGCCCGGAGATGGCGCGCTATTCGTCTCCCGGCAACGGCATGCAGCGCACCTTCGAAGGCTCGTCGCTGGAGACCATCCGCCACATGGTGGCGAGCGGCATCGGCCTGACCGTGCTGCCGCGCGCCTCGGTGGCCGACATGCACGACCCCAACGGCCTGCTGACCTACGTGCCCTTCTCCCATCCGGCACCCTCGCGCCGGGTCGTCATCCTCTGGCGCAAGAGCTTCACGCGCCGCGCGGCGATCGACGCGGTGGCGGCGGCGGTGGGCGAGTGCAAGCTGCCCGGCGTGGACATGGTGGCGCTCGAAGCGGCCGCCTGACCGGAGCGCTATCGCTTTTGTAGGGTGGGCGGCTATACCTGATGGCTGGATCAGCCAGCATGGTGGAGCCGCCCACGCGTTCAAGCACAATACGAACAGCCGGCGCGTCTGCTCAAGAGGGAGCTGAACGCGTGGGCGGCAGCAGTGGCGCGGATGGTCAAGTCGTAGGAGTGGAGCCGCCCGCCCTACGGGTGTGTGAGCGGGCCAGTTGCCGGTCCAGCGCATTCGCGAAATTGCGGCTGTCGGCCTGGCTGAAGGCCGCCGGCCCGCCGGTGTCGACGCCGCTGCCGCGCAGCTCTTCCATGAAGGCCCGCATCGTCAGTTGCTGGGCGATGGTGTCCTTGGTGTACCACTCGCCGCGCGGATTGAGCGGCAGGCCGCCCTTTTCCAGCACCTGCGCCGCCAGCGGGATGTCGCCGGTGACGACGATGTCCCCCGGGTGCACGCGCGCGACGATCTCGGCGTCGGCCACGTCCGGGCCGCTCGGCACCTGCAGGGCGCGGATGAAGCGCGAGCCGGGTACCCGGATCAGCTGGTTGGCCACCAGCGTGACGTCCAGTTGCAGGCGCTCGGCCACGCGGAAAAGAATGTCCTTGATGACGCCAGGGCAGGCGTCGGCATCGACCCAGATATGCATGATGAAAAAGAGCTTGTCGGCAGGAGACCGATTGTACCGGCAAGCCCTTCCCTGCACTCCTGGCGCGTACTCAGTCCTTCTTGCGGCGGCGCGCGGCGGCCATCAGACCCATGCATAGCATCGGCAGCACCAGCGCGGCGGTCGATGGTTCCGGCACGGTGGCGGTGATGCTGAAGCGGTCGCCTGCCTGCAGGCCGGCGGTGTCGAGCAGCCAGTCGGCCTGGCCGGTAGCGCCGAACACGTCGCCGAACTGGAACTCGGCGTACTCCGGCGTGGCGAAGTCGATCACTGCGGCGGTGGCGCCCGCTTCGATCGCCTTGATGCTGCCGAAGGCTGGCGTGACGCTGCCGGCGCCGGCGAAGCGGATGCCCTGCAGGCTGAAAGTGAAGCGGCCAAGGTCGGCGCCGGCCAGGTTGCGCACCAGCGCATCGAAGCTGAGCGGGCCCTGCAGGTCATCGGCTTCCAGCACGAAGTTCAGCGTAGTGCTGCTGAAGTCCCGCAGGTCGAGGTTGAAGGCCACGCTGCCCGCCCCGCTGAAATCCTCGACAGGATTGGCGCCGGCGCTGCCGGTCAGGAGGGCGGCGTTGGCGGCGCCGGACAGCAGCAGGGCGCCGGCGAATGCACACAGTTGAGTCAATTTCATGGGGTTCTCCGATTGGTCTGGAATGCGCTCACAAAGGACCCAGGGCCCACGGACCGGTAATCGCGAACGTGACGCCCGGGGTCTGGATGTTGACGAACAGGTAGCGGCCGGTCGGGTCGAAGCAGGCGCCGGCGAATTCGTTGCCGCGCCGGTCGCCCGCGAGCGAGGCCAGCTTGCCGGCGCCTGTCAGCTGGGCTTCGCTCAGGTTGATGTTGTTCTTGGCGAAGATATAGGCGTCGCCCGCGCCGGTCAGGCCCATCAGGCGCTGGCCAAAACCGAAGGCGTCGGTAGCGGCGGTCGAGGCATCCTCGCAGATCAGGATGGCGTTGCGCGGGCTGACGGTCAGGTTGTCGCCCATGTTGCCCACCAGGGCGCTCGGGCTCGAGTAGATGCACTTGAGCACCTGCGTGGCCAGGTCGAGTTCCCAGATGGTGCCGCGCGACACGGCGCCGCCGGCAGTGTCCATCACGTACACCTTGCCGGCCGCGTACCAGATGCCCTCGCCGCGATTCATGCGCGCGGCGCCCTGCACCCAGCCCTGCACGAAAGGACCGGCGGCGTTCAGGATGCGCACGCCGCTCGGCCCGATGGCGTCGCCGCGGTTGGCGTCCGGGTCGGCGATGTTCACCCACTCCAGTTCCACGGTGGCGTCGACCGGCATGGTGGCGAGGTTGACGTTATTGACGCCCTTGACCTTGGCCATCTGCAGTACGCCACCCAGGGCCAGCGAGCCGTAGGCGCCGGTCCGGATGTCCGGGACGTAGCGGTAGAAGCCCGACTTGCCCGAGGAATCCTCGGTCTGGTAGACCATGCCGGTGACCGGGTCGACGGCGGCGGCTTCGTGCGCGAAGCGGCCCATGCCCTTGATCGGCTGGCCGGTGGTGAGCGCCGGGTCCGCATGGACTTCGAACACATAGCCGTGTTTCTTGCCGGAGGCGCTGACATTGTCCGAACCGACTTCCTCACAGCTGAGCCAGGTGCCCCAGGGAGTGATGCCGCCCGCGCAGTTGGTCTGGGTGCCGCCCAGGCTGGGGGTCATGCCGACCCAGTTCCCGTCGCGGAACAACAGGTTGGTGGTGCCGCCACCGAAGCGGTTGCTCGTGCCGCTGCTCACGGTGCCGCTGTCGTAGACGCCGGGCGCATCCAGGAAGTTGCCCGGGGAGGCACTGCCGATTTCGTGGTTACGCACCAGTACCAATTCCGTGCTGCGGCCCAGCTTGCGCGACAGGACCACGCCCATGCCGTCATGGCCGCCCGGACAGGCCTTGCCGTCGGTCATCAGGTCGCCGCGCCAGCCAAAGCTCTTGTAGGTGAAGCCGGCCGGCAGCTGCAGCAGCGGCAGGCCGGTCGTCAGGTCCCTGACCGGGGCGATCGGGCCATAGGGGCTGTCGACCAGGGTGGTGGCGCCATTGGCGGCCATGGCCTGCTGCGCCTGCAGTGCGGCAAAGGCGCCGATGAAGGGCAGCGCGGTGGAGCCGGCCAGTCCCTTGAGCAGATTGCGCCGGGTTGGCGAACTCACTTCTGGCGAAATGTCCTTGTCAGTCATGCTGTGCTTCTCCGATGTGTGATGGGTCGAAAGGTGCGGCTGATGCATTAGAACAAACAAAAATGTCGGCTCAATGACAACAAAATGGCAACTTCCCGGATTGGACGCGCTCAGCCGCTGCTTTCGCCAAAAGGCTTTAGAATCCCTGTCTTCTGCTCAACAGTTCTTACTCGACAAGACGCAACATCATGAACAAGCTGGCGCTCTACTTCCGCCTGATCCGTGCCGACAAGCCGATCGGGATTCTCCTGCTGCTATGGCCCACCCTGTGGGCCTTGTGGATGGCATCCGGCGGGGTACCGGACATGACCGTGCTGGCGATCTTCGTGCTCGGCACCGCCCTGATGCGGTCAAGCGGGTGCGCCATCAACGACTACGCCGACCGCGACTTCGACAAGCATGTCAAGCGCACCGTCGACCGCCCGCTCACCAGCGGCAAGATCCGCGCCTGGGAAGCGCTGATGGTGGCGGCGGTGCTGGCGCTGCTTTCCTTCCTGCTGATCCTGCCGCTGAACACGTTGACCAAGCAGCTGTCGGTGGCGGCCGTGATCGTGGCTGGGACCTACCCTTATTTCAAGCGCTTCTTCGCGATCCCGCAGGCCTACCTCGGGATCGCGTTCGGCTTCGGCATCCCGATGGCCTGGGCCGCCGTGCAGGACACGGTGCCGGCGGTGGCCTGGTGGCTGCTGCTGGCGAACGTGTTCTGGGCCGTCGCCTACGACACCGAATACGCCATGGTCGACCGCGACGACGACCTCAAGATCGGCATGCGCACCTCGGCCATCACCTTCGGGCGCTTCGACGTGGCCGCGGTCATGCTGTGCTACGGGGCGGCGCTGGCCATCGACCTGGTGTGCGGCTGGTATCTGGGCCTGCGCTGGTGGTTCGTGGGCGGCGTCGTGGTCGCGGCCTGCATGGCGCTCTACCACTACACCCTGATCCGCGATCGCGAACGCATGGCCTGCTTCAAGGCTTTTCGCCACAACAATTGGCTTGGCGCCGCACTGTTCATTGGTGTCGCGCTAGACTATGCATTCAGGTAATATTGCACAAAATGCATTCACTCCCATTTATTCCACCTTTGACGAGGCCTACCATGATGGAAAAAATCCCGACCCAAACCGGCACCCGCGAGCAACTGATGTCCGACCTGAAGACCGTGATCCAGGACGCGGAAGTCTGGCTGCGCAACGGCGGCCAGCTGACCGGTGACGAGCTGAAGGCCGCCAAGGCCAAGTTCGAGCAGACCCTGTCGGCGGCCAAGGAAAGCCTGGGCGAATACCAGCACACCGTGGTCGAGAAGACCAGGGAAGCGGCGCGCGTCACCGACGAATACGTGCACGAGAACCCATGGAAGTCCGTGGGCCTGGGCGCCGCCGTCGGCGTCGTGATCGGCATGCTGATCGCCCGCCGCTAAGATGAGTATCACGGCGGCGGTTGGACGAATTGCGGCCAACGTGCTCGACCTGGCGCGCACGCGCCTCGAGCTGGCCGCCATCGAGCTGCAGGAAGGCGCGCACCGCCTGTTCGGCTACCTCGCCTGGGCCATCGCGGCCGCGGTGCTGGGGCTGTTCGCGGTGGGCCTGGTCATCCTGTTCGTGCTGGTCCTGTTCTGGGACACCCATCGCCTGGCGGCGGTCGGCGGCATGGCGGTCCTGTTCATCGTGGGCACCCTGTTCGCCGTGGCCAGGCTGCGCGCCGGCCTGGCCGCGCGCCCGCCGATGCTGCCGGCCACCCTGGCGGAACTGCGCAAGGATGCCGAGGCGCTCAAGGGAGGAGCGGCCGATGGCTTCTAAATCAACGGACCTGGCCGCGCGCCGCGAGGCGCTGGTGGCCAGGTGCGCCGACCAGCGCGCGCTGGTGGCGCAGGAAGTGGCCATGCTCTCCTCGCCGCAGACGCTGGGCCTGATCCCGGCCTATGCGGCAAGGCACCGGAAAACGGCGCTGATCGTGGCCGGCGTGGCCGCCGGCCTGTTCCTCACCAAGCCCAAGTGGGCGGTGGGCAGCGTGACGGCGGTCGTTTCGGCGTACAAGTTCGCGCAGAAGCTGCTGCCTGTGCTGCGCTGGCGAGGCTTCGAAGTCCACTGAGGCTTTTGTAGGGTGGACGGCTGTGCCGTCCACCCTACGTCAATCCTTGCCGAGTTCGTCCCCGAGCTCGCGCCCGCGATCCGCCGCCGCCTTCATCGCCGCGACGATCGCTTCCTTCACCCCCGCCGCTTCCATGCTGCTGATCGCCGCATGCGTGGTGCCCCCTTTCGAGGTCACGCGCTGGCGCAGCACCTCGACCGGGTCGCCCGATTGCGCCGCCAGCTGGGCCGCTCCGGTGAAGGTGGCCAGCGCCAGCTGCCTGCCCTGCTGCGCGTCCAGGCCCATTTCCAGCGCCGCCTGCTGCATCGCTTCCAGGAAGTAGAACACGTAGGCCGGGCCGCTGCCCGACACTGCCGTCACCGGATCGATCAGGCTCTCGTCCTCCAGCCACACGGTCTGGCCGACCGCGCGCATCACCTGGTCGGCGGCCTGGCGCTGGGCCTCGTCGACGTCCAGCCCGGCCACCATGCCGGTGATGCCCATGGCGATCAGCGCCGGGGTGTTCGGCATCGCGCGCACGATGCGGGTGTAGCCGCCCAGCCAGCGCGAAAGGTCGGCGATGCGGATGCCGGCCGCGATCGACAGCACCAGCGGCTGGGCGCCCAACAAGGGTTCGAGCGCCACCGCGACCTCGCGCATCTGCTGGGGCTTCACGGCCAGCACGACGACGTCGGCCGCTCCCACCTGCACGTCGATGGCGGCTGCCGTGCTCACGCCGTACTGGCTGGCCAGGCGCGCGAGCGCATCAAGGTTCGGGTCCACCACATGCAGGCTGCCGGCACCGGTGAGTTGTCCGGCCAGGCCCGCGATCAGGGCGGTGGCCATGTTGCCGCCGCCGATGAATGCAATCTTCATGCTGTTCCTTTTTTATTGCTCGTAATGGCGGGCGCCGAAGATGGCGCTGCCGATGCGGACGATGGTCGCGCCTTCCGCGATGGCGGCCGGCAGGTCGCCCGACATGCCCATCGACAGGGTGTCGAGCGCCAGGCCGCCGGCGCGCAAATCGTCGAACAGGCCGCGCAGGCGGGCAAAGGCGGCGCGCTGCTGCGCCGGCTCATTGCTCGCTTCCGGGATCGCCATCAGCCCGCGCAGGCGCAGGTTCGGCAAGGCGGCCACCTGGCGCGCCAGCTCCGGCAGTTCCGCTTCGCTGGCGCCGCTCTTGCTGGCTTCGCCGCTGATGTTCACCTGCAGGCAGATGTCGAGCGCGCCCAGCTGCGCCGGACGCTGTTCGGACAGGCGCTGGGCGATCTTCAGGCGCTCCACCGTGTGCACCCAATCGAAATGGGCGGCGATCGGGCGCGTCTTGTTGCTCTGGATCGGACCGATGAAATGCCAGCCGATGGGGGTATCCGGTTGCAGGCGCGCCACTTCCTGCATCTTGTCGAGCGCTTCCTGCAGGTAGTTTTCGCCGAAGGCGCGCTGGCCCACGGCCATCGCTTCGACCACGGCTTGCGCAGGGAAGGTCTTGGAAACGGCCAGTAACCGGACCTCGTTCCTGTCCCTTCCGGCAGAGCGGCAGGCAGTCTGGATTGTCGCTTCGACAGCTTGCAAGTTCGCAGCGATTATGGACATAATGATTTTCTATAGGAAATATTTTCAAGTGGAGCGAGGTCTGTGGTCCAGGCTCCACTCAAGGCACAGGGATTATAAATGGACATTTCGGAACTGCTCGCGTTCTCGGTGAAGAACAAGGCCTCGGACCTGCACCTCTCGGCCGGCCTGCCGCCGATGATCCGCGTGCATGGCGACGTGCGCCGCATCAACCTGCCGCCGCTGGAGCACAAGGACGTGCACGGCATGATCTATGACATCATGAACGACGGCCAGCGCAAGCAGTACGAGGAAGTGCTGGAGTGCGACTTCTCGTTCGCGATTCCCGGCCTGGCGCGCTTCCGCGTGAATGCCTTCAACCAGGAACGCGGCGCGTCCGCGGTGCTGCGTACCATTCCGTCCAAGATCCTGTCGCTGGAAGAACTGAACGCGCCGAAAATCTTCAGCGAGCTGGCATTGAGGCCGCGCGGCCTGGTGCTGGTGACCGGTCCCACCGGCTCGGGCAAGTCGACCACGCTGGCTGCCATGGTCAACCACCTCAACGAGAACGAGTACGGCCACATCCTCACCATCGAAGACCCGATCGAATTCGTGCACGACTCCAAGAAGTGCCTGATCAACCAGCGCGAAGTCGGCCCGCACACCCTGTCCTTCAACAATGCGCTGCGCTCGGCGCTGCGCGAAGACCCGGACTGCATCCTGGTGGGCGAGCTGCGTGACCTGGAGACCATCCGCCTGGCCCTGTCGGCGGCCGAGACCGGCCACCTGGTGTTCGGCACCCTGCACACCTCCTCGGCCGCCAAGACCATCGACCGTATCGTCGACGTGTTTCCGGCCGAAGAAAAGGAGATGGTGCGTGCGATGCTGTCGGAGTCGCTCCAGGCCGTCATCTCGCAGACCCTGCTCAAGACCAAGGACGGCTCGGGCCGCGTGGCCGCGCACGAGATCATGATCGGCACCCCGGCGATCCGCAACCTGATCCGCGAAGCCAAGATCGCGCAGATGTACTCGAGCATCCAGACCGGCAGCAGCGTCGGCATGCAGACGCTCGACCAGAACCTGACCGACCTGGTGCGCCGCAACGTGATTTCCAGCGCCGCTGCCCGCGCCGCCGCGAAGATTCCCGAAAACTTCCCAGGTTAATCTTCAAAGGACAACACCATGGAACGCGACCAGGCATCCAAGTTCATGTTCGACCTGCTGCGCCTGATGACCAGCAAGGGCGGGTCGGACCTGTTCATCACGGCCGGCTTCCCGCCGGCGATCAAGATCGACGGCAAGATGACGCCGGTGTCCAGCCAGGCCCTGTCCGGCACCCATACGGCCGACCTGGCGCGCGCCATCATGAACGACAAGCAGGCCGCCGGCTTCGAGCTGACCAAGGAAGCGAACTTCGCGATCAGCCCGGGCGACCTGGGGCGCTTCCGCGTCTCGGCCTTCATGCAGATGGGCTGCGTGGGCATGGTGCTGCGCGTGATCACCACCACCATCCCGAAATTCGAAGACCTCGAACTGCCGGAGACCCTGAAGGACGTGATCATGACCAAGCGCGGCCTGGTCATCATGGTCGGCGCCACCGGCTCGGGCAAGTCGACCACGCTGGCGGCGATGGTCGGCTACCGCAACGAGAACAGCTACGGCCACATCATCACCATCGAAGACCCGGTCGAGTTCGTCCACCCGCACAAGAACTGCGTGATCACCCAGCGCGAAGTGGGCGTCGATACCGACAGCTTCGAGGCGGCGCTGAAGAATTCGCTGCGCCAGGCGCCGGACGTGATCCAGATCGGCGAGATCCGCGACCGCGAAACCATGGAACACGCGATCGCGTTCGCCGAAACCGGCCACCTGTGCCTGGCCACCCTGCACGCCAACAGCGCCAACCAGGCCCTGGACCGGATCATCAACTTCTTCCCGGAAGAGCGCCGCCAGCAGCTCTTGATGGACCTCTCGCTCAACCTGAAAGGCCTGATCTCGCAGCGCCTGATCCCGAAGAAGGAAACCAAGGGCCGTGTGGTGGCGATGGAGATCCTGCTGAACTCCCCGCTCATCTCCGACCTGATCTTCAAGGGCGACGTGCACGAGATCAAGGAGATCATGAAGAAGTCGCGCGAACTGGGCATGCAGACCTTCGACCAGGCCCTGTTCGACCTCTATGAGGCGGACAAGATCTCGTATGAAGACGCGTTGCGCAACGCCGATTCGGTGAACGACCTGCGCCTGAACATCAAGCTCAACAGCAAGCACGCGAAAAACCGCGATTTCTCGACCGGGATGGACCACCTCGGCATCGTCTGAGCCGTACCCGCTTCCGCTCGCCTGAAAGGGTCGGCGGCGACGGGACGGAGCGGCCGTGCGCCGCTACCGCCCCGTTTCCGTTAAGACGTTAAGATACACTCATTGATGTGGAGGTTGCCAGTATGAGTATCCGTGGCGATCCGCCCGATATCGACGAGCTGATTCCCATTACCGAGGTCGAACGACTGACCGGCATCCGCCAGGCCACCTTGCGGATGTGGGAAAAACGTTATGGTTTTCCGCAACCCTTGCGCGACCGCCATGGCGACCGCGTTTACCCGCCTGTCCAGGTCGAGCGCCTGCATGCCGCACGGCGTCTCATGGACCAGGGCCTGCGCCCCGGCAAGATTTTCACCAGCGTCCTGGCCTCGGGGGTAAGCGGCGTCGATGCAGTCTTTCCTCTTCCCGCCAGCGTTCCCGGACAGTACCGCCATGTGTTCGCCTTGCTGCGCGACTATCGGATCGCGGAGCTGCATGGGCTGTTCCAGCACCGCCTGCTGGACCTCGGACTGCGCCGTTTCGTCATCGAATACCTCGCCCCGCTGGTCACCGAAGTCGGTCTGGCATGGAACCGCGGCGAACTGCCGGTGCGCTGCGAACATCTGTTTGCCCAGGCGTCCACGTCGGCCCTGCACGCGAAGCAGGCGGCGGTGCGCGCGGCGGGCGACGGCCGCCCGAAGGCCATACTGGCGACATTGAGCGGAGAGCCCCATGCACTCGGCATCCTGATGGCCGAAGCGGTCATGACTTCCCTGGGGATGAACTGCATCCCGCTCGGCGCCGACGTGCCTTCGGTGGAAGTGGCGGCGGCAGCAAGGGAAACCGGGGCCGACATCGTCGCATTGTCGTTCAGCGCCTATTTCCCGCGACGAAGCATGCTCCGCCTGACCGCCTCCTTGCGCACATCCCTGCCCCCGGCAACCATGTTGTGGATCGGCGGCGAAGGCGTGCGTGGCACCGCCCCCGAGGCAGGCATCGAGCGCTTCCTAGCGCTCGAGGGCATCGAGATTGCCTTGCAAGCGTGGCGCAAGGCGCATCCGAACGCGGACAGCGTGCGTTGGTACCGCCCCTGATACCGCCACCTTGATGAGCGGCTGTTGCGTAAATCAAACAGTTCTGGCCAAACTGCGCAGTTGAGCCAGCCAAACCTGTCCTGCACAAAAACCCCACCATTTGTCGGAATTGCCGGGAAGCTATTGGCACCCCGGTTTTGTGCAGCACAAGCATTAGATTCAAACAATGACTTATACCTGAAGCATAAATATTGCCTCTTGGAACTATACGGTATGCGCTGATATCGTTCAGCTGTACAGCTGCCACGAGACGCCTCCTGGCTTCATCAACTGCAACCGGAATCAACCATGTTCAATCGCATGAAGGTCGGCACACGTCTGATCGCGGGTTTTCTCGCACTCACCCTGCTCGGTGCCACCGTGGCAGGCATCGGGATCTTCAACATGTCCCGCATCAACGCCGCCAACGATATCCTGTACAAACGCGAGCTGCTCGGCATCTCGTACGTCAAGGAAGCCAACATCAACCTGATGTATATCGCCCGGGCCCTGCGCAACGTCCTGCTGGCTTCCACCGACAAGGACCGCGAGGCGGCGCTGGCCAACGTCGAGACCGCGCGCACCCAGCTCAAGGCCAACCTCGACAAGGCGCGTCCGCTGTTCGTGACCGAGCGCGGCAAGGCCATGTTCGTCGAGCTCGAGGAGCGGCTCCGCAACTACGAAACCCACGTCGCGGAGGCGTCCCGGCTGGCCCGCGCCGACAGCCTGCAGCAAACGCGCAGCTCGGTCGACTACCTGTTCGCCAGCGTCGCGCCGGCCGCCAACGACGCCGACAAGCAGCTGACCGAACTCACCCGCCTCAAGGAGGAGTACGCCCGCGCCACCGCGGACGAGGCAAGCATGCAGTACGAATCGAGCCGCGTCATGATGCTGCTGCTGGTGCTGGGCAGCGCGCTCGCCGGTATCGGCCTGGGCGTCCTGATCACCCGTAGCCTGACCCGCCAGCTGGGCGGCGAACCGGCGTATGCGAGCGAGATCGCCGGCCGCATCGCCGCGGGCGACCTGACGGTCGACGTGGCGCTGCGCCAGGGCGACAAGACCAGCCTGCTGTTCGCCATGAAGAGCATGCGCGACAGCCTGGCGCAGATCGTCGGCGAGGTGCGCAGCGGCACCGACGCCATGGCCTCGGCTTCGCACCAGATCGCCAGCGGCAACCTGGACCTGTCCGCCCGCACCGAGGAACAGGCCAGCTCGCTGGAAGAAACCGCTTCTTCGATGGAAGAACTGACCTCGACCGTCCAGCAGAACGCCGACAATGCGCGCCAGGCCAACGGCTTGGCGACCTCGGCCTCGGAAGTGGCCGAACGCGGCGGCATGGTGGTCTCGCAGGTGGTCGACACGATGGCCTCGATCAACGACTCCTCGAAGAAGATCGTCGACATCATCGGTGTCATCGACGGCATCGCCTTCCAGACCAACATCCTGGCCTTGAATGCCGCCGTGGAAGCGGCGCGCGCCGGCGAACAGGGCCGCGGCTTCGCGGTGGTTGCCTCGGAAGTGCGCACCCTGGCCCAGCGCTCGGCCGCGGCGGCCAAGGAGATCAAGCTCCTCATCGACGATTCGGTGGGCAAGGTGGACGCGGGCGCCAAGCTGGTCGATCAGGCCGGCGCCACGATGGACGAGATCGTCGCCAGCGTGCGCCGCGTGACCGACATCATGGGCGAGATCTCGTCGGCCAGCCTGGAACAGACCTCGGGCATCGAGCAGATCAACATGGCGATCAGCCAGATGGACCAGGTGACCCAGCAGAACGCCTCGCTGGTGGAAGAAGCGGCGGCGGCGGCCGAGTCGCTGCAGGACCAGGCCGGCAAGCTGGCCGGACTGGTGTCGGTGTTCAAGGTGGATGCGCGCTCGGCGGCGCCCGCCCCTGCCGCGCCGGCCGTGCAGGCCGCGCAGGCCCGGCCTGCGACCCGCCTGGCCGCTCCTGTCGTGACGCCGGCCCGTCCAGGCCCACGTCCGGCGCCGCGCGCGGCCGCCGAGCGCGAGGCGGAGTGGGAAAGCTTCTAAGCAAAGGCGAATGCGGCCGCTATGCCGGCCGCATTCTTTTGTTTCGCCAGTGCTGCTGCCTTGCCAAGATTGCTAGAATTCATTTTTTGGCAACGGCTGGGAGCGGAACTTGGAACACGAAAGTCATCAACATCACCATCCCCACGGCACCGGCATCCGCTGGCTCGACATCTCGCTTGCCGTGGCGGCCGGTATCGTCTCGCTGGTCTCGCTGTGGCTGGCGCTGCACTCGGCGCATTCGATGGAAAAGCTGGTTGCCGCCAACAGCTATCCCTACCTGGAACTGATGCGCAGCATGGGCAGTGCCGAAAAGGACCCCACCACCGGCCTGTCGCACAGGCGCGTCGAATACCTGCTGGCCAATAATGGCATCGGTCCGGCCCGGGTCGAATGGGTCCAGCTCACCTACCAGGGCCAACCAATGGCGGACATCGACGCGCTGCTGGCCGCCTGCTGTGCGATGACGCGGAAGGTGGACTTCCCGATGCACCGGCGCGGCAACGTGGTCGGCACCCTGGTCCGTCCGGGCAACATGGTGCCGATGTTCACTGCCGACGAGCCTGCCTCGCCCAACCCCGTCTTCGACGCGCTCCACCGCAGCATGGACGACATCAAGGTAACGGCCTGCTACTGCTCGGTCTTCGACGAATGCTACGTCCGTGACAGGGACGAAAGGAAGCCGGAGCCGGTCGACCAATGCACGCCGCCGGCCGTGCCGTTCCAGCCGAACTACAAGTCGTAATCCGGCCTGGCTCAAGCCACGTTCAAGCCCATCTCCCGCACCATCTCGGCCGCCTGGCGCACCGAGATGGTCGCACCAAGAAACTGCTTCGCGTTCGCCAGCTTCAAGCCGCCGATATCGGCTTCGCGCAGGTCGGCGCCCTCGAAGCGCGTGTCCTTGACGTGGGCATCGCGCAGGCTGCCGCCTTCGAACACCGCCTCGCGAAAGTCGCAGCCCTCCAGGTCAGCCTCGGCGAAATCCAGCCCTTTCAAGCGCGCCTTGCGGAAGGACATGCGGCGCAGGTCGGCGCCGACCAGCAGCGTGTCTTCGAACGTCAAGGCCAGGTGGCTGGTCTCTTCGAACTGCGCGCCGGTCAGCTTGCAGCTGCGGAACGAAGCGGAAGCCAGGCGCGCGCGGCGCCAACCGCTGTTGTTCAGGTCGGAGGATTCGAACAGCGCGTCGACCAGCTCGCTCGACTCGAAATCGGCGTGCCCGGCGCGGCAGCGCTGCCAGCGTGTGCGCGCCAGCCTGGCCGCGTAGAACGAGGTCTGCGCCAGCAGGCAGGAGCGGAACACGCAGTCCTGCAGATCCAGGCGCGACAGGTCGAGGCTTGATAAGTCGCAGTCCTCGAACACGAGGAGGCTGCCGGAAGCGAGGGAGGATGCGATGGCGGCGCGGTCGGGGGCGTCGCCGCTATAGGTGATGGTGTTGCGGGGCATGGCAAAGGGATGCGGTGGTTCGGCCGGACAGGATACCTTCCCCGCCGCGCCGCCGCATCCCCTTTGAAGCGGCGCTCTAACGCCCGGGGCCGCCCATCATGCCGCCGTGGCCCGGACCGCCGGGACCGCCGAACATCATCGGCCGGCGCTGGCCGCCGGCACCGCCGAAGCTGCCGAAGCGGTAGGACAGGCCGATGTAGGCCATGCGGCCGCCGAAGCGGCGGATGCTGTATTCGCGCAGGCGGTCGGTCTCGGTGATCATCTCCATCTTCTGCGAATCGAACAAGTCGTTGATGTTGACGGTCAGGGTCAGCGCCGGCGTGAGGTTGTGGCGGTAGTTCAGGTCGGCCGTGCGCTGCGGCTCGCGGTAGCCCTGGCCGAACAGGGTCTTGCCCTGTGCGTTCAGCATCAGCATGAAGCTGTTCTTCGGGTCCATCTGGTAATGGACGCGCGCGCGGCCGCTGATCGAGGTGGCGCTGCGCTTGTCGTCGTTCGCGCTGCCCAGCACGGTCTGCTCGGAGTAGCCGACGTTGCCGTTCACGTTGACCATCAGCTTCTGCGTGGCGCGGCCGCTGAAGTTGAATTCGATGCCGCCCGAACGTGCGGTGCCGCCATTTTCGCGCGTGGTGAGCAGGACGTCGTTGGCCAGCAGGATGCGGCGCTCGTTGATCAGGTCGCTCTCGTGGCGCATGTACAGGCGCACGTTGGTGTCGACCTTGCCCAGCTTGGTCTCGATGCCCAGCTCCAGCGAGTCGGTATCGGTCGGCTGCAGGTTCGGATTGCCCGAGGAGAGGTTCAGCTCGTCGCGGTAGATCACGAAGGGGTTGAGGTCGCCGGCCCCCGGACGGCGGATGCGGTGCGCGTAGCTCAGGCGCAGCGTGGTGTCGTCCGACAGGCCGTAGGTGACGAAGGCGCTCGGGATCGCGTCGAAATAGTGGTTGCTGGCGCGCTGGCCGGTGGTGACCTGGTTCATGTCGAGGTCCGCATACTCGGCGCGCAGGCCGCCCAGCACCCCCCACTTCTCGTTGACGCGCCACTGGTAGCTGCCGTACAGCGCGTAGGTCATGTCCGTCAGTTCGAAGCGGTTGGTGCGCGTGGTGTTGACGCGCTCGGCGCCGGTGGACGGATCGATGTCGAAGAAGCCGTTGTCGAACACGTTGTGGTTGCGCGCCACCTTGTAGCCCATCTTGAACACGCCGTGCTCGCCCGGCAGCTCGTAGTCGCCGGTGAAGTCGGCGATGCGGGTCTCGTTGTCGCGTCCCAGGCGGGTGTCCGGCGCGCTGGCGCTCGGCGGGCGCACCGTGTAGGCGTTGGTGGCGCGCGAGCCGCCCTCGCCATCGCTGCCGGACAGGCGCAGGTCCATCTTGAAGTTCTCGCCGGGCGCATCGCCCTTGTGGTCGAGGCGCGCGCCGAGGCCGTAGTTGCGGTTCCTGTTCTCGCCCTGGCTGGTGCGCAGGTACTGGTTGTCGACGATGCCCGCCGCGTTGGTGCTGCGATAGCGTTCGACGAACTCGGATGCGTTGTCGGATTGGGAGTAGTTGGCGCTGAGGCCGAGCACGTCCTTGTCGCCGAGGTTGTAGGTCAGGCCCGCGTTGGCGCCGGTGGCGCGGCCGCGGTTGACGCTGTCCGAATCCTGGCTGCTGCGCGCGATCGCGCCGGTGGCCGGGTCGATGCGCTCGCGCCGGGTCTCGCCGCTCGAATCGTTCTTGGTCTCGCGGCGGAACAGGGCGCCCTGCACGCTGTAGCGGCCTTGCGTCCAGCTGCCGAAGGCGGAGGTGTTGTAGCGCCCTTCGCTGCCGACGTTGCCGTTGACCACGGCGAAGCCGCCCGGGCTGCGTTCGCGCCGCATCACCAGGTTGATGACCGGGCCGCCGCCGCCTTCGTTGCCGAACTGCGCGCCGGGATTGTTGATGACTTCCACCGATTCCAGGTCGGCCGCCGGCAGCGCGTTGATCGCCGCGGCGCGGTTCTCGCCCTGCATCATCGCGGACGGCTTGCCGTCCACCAGGATCTGCACGTTGCCGCGGCCGCGCAGCGTGACGTTGCCGTCGGCGTCGACGGCAACCGCGGGCACCTTGTTCAGGGTGTCGGCCACGGTGTCGTTCGAGGTCGCCGGATCGGCCTTGACGTCGTAGCTCTGGCGGTCGATGCGGTTCTGGGTGCGGGTCGCGCTGACGGTCACGGTGGACTCGACGGGCGTCTGCGCCGGCGGCGCGACGACCGGCTGGGCCGGCTGCGCCTGCAGCGGCGCCGGCGCGGGCTTCGCGGCTTCCTGCTTGGCCTGCTCCTGCACGGCAGGCGCCTGCTGCGCGCTGGCTGCGAACGGGGCGAGCAGCGTGCCGGCGACGAGGTGCGCGATCAGGGATGGACGTGGATGACGGGAGCGGGATGCGAAATGGGGTGTGATAGGCATGGATACAGCTCGACAGTTTGGGCGAGCGGGATTGTCTCATGCAAACTTCTCAAGGTTTGTAACAAAAGATAACAGGAACCGGCCCGAGCGCCTGGAGCATGCATACGTGTTGTGCCGCTTTCACATACACTTCTGGTTTTCCAGACGAGGGCTCAAACATGAACGTATTCGATTTCAGCGCCACCACGCTCGACGGCAAGCCGGTGGAGCTGGGCGCCTGGCGCGGCAAGGTGCTCCTGATCGTCAACACCGCCAGCGCCTGCGGCTTCACGCCGCAGTACAAGGGACTCGAAGAGCTGCACCGCCAGTACGGCGAACGCGGGCTGGCGGTGATGGGTTTTCCCTGCAACCAGTTCGGCAAGCAGGAGCCGGGCACGGAAGCCGAGATCGGCGCCTTCTGCGAAAAAAACTACGGCGTGAGCTTCCCGATGTTCGCCAAGGTCGACGTCAACGGCGATGAGGCCCACCCGCTGTTCAGGCACCTGAAGGGCGAGAAGCCGGGCGTGCTCGGCACCGAAGCGATCAAGTGGAACTTCACCAAGTTCCTGGTCGGGCGCGACGGCGAGGTCGTGAAACGCTATGCGCCGCAGACGGCTCCGGCGGAAATCGCCGGCGACATCGAGAAGCTGCTGGCATCGTAGGGTGGACGGCTCCGCCGTCCACCCTACGAACATCAGAGTTGCGGCGTGAAGCGGATCGCCTGGCCGCCACCCGGCGCGAGGCGCAGCTGCAGCGTGTCGGCCGCGGTGACCGTCTTCGTCTCCGTGACCAGGTCGAAGCGGCGCTCGCTGCGGTAGTCGGCCGCGTCGCCGTCGCGGTAGATCTCGGCGGTATAACGCTTGCCCTTGTCGAGGAAGCCGAGCGGCAGCGGAAGAACGCGCGCTGCGCCGTCGGTCACCGCGCCCACGTACCAGTCCTCGCCGGCGCGGTCCTTGCGCGCGATGGTCGCGTACTCCCCTACTTCGCCATTGATCACGCGGGTGTCATGCCAGTCGGTCGGCACGTCCCTGATGAACTTGAAGGCGGCCGGGTATTTCTCGTAGTTCTCCGGCAGGTCGGCCGCCATCTGGATCGGGGAATAGATCACGACGAAGTTCGCCAGTTGCTTGGCCTGGGTCGAGTTGAAGGCCTTGCCGTCCGCGCCCACCAGGCTCAGCACGCCCGGGGTGTAGTCCATCGGGCCGCTCAGCATGCGGGTGAACACCAGCTTGGCCTCGTGGTCCGCGCCGTTCGGCGGGTTGCCCCAGGCGTTGTATTCGACGCCGCGCGCGCCTTCGCGGGTGAGCCAGTTCGGGTAGGTGCGGCGCAGGCCGGTGTCCTTGACCGGTTCGTGGGTGTCGATCGAGAGCTTGTATTTCGCCGCTTCGGTGACGGCCTTCAGGAAGTGGTTCACGCCCTCCTGCGAATCGTAGTGGCCGTAGCGCGGCTTGCCGTCGCGGCTAGTCAACAGCGCGCTGCCCGCCTCGTGCACGTAGCCCGACTTGATGCTGTCCACGCCCAGCTTCGCATACAGCTTGTACGCCGCATCCATCTGCTTTTCGTAGGCGACGATGTTGGCGCCGGTTTCGTGGTGACCGATCAGGCGCACGCCTTTCGATCGGGCGTAGGCGGCCAGGCCCGGCAGGTCGAAGTCCGGATAGGATTCGGTGAAGCTGAAGTCGGCGCCGCCGTGGCCCCAGTCGCTTTCCCAGCCCTTGTTCCAGCCTTCGACCAGCACGCCGCGGAAACCGTTCTGTGCCGCGAAGTCGATGTATTTCCTGGTGTTGGCGGTGGTGGCCGCGTGCTTCGGGCCCGCGTTCCACGTGCCGCTGTTCAGGTGCATCTGCCACCAGACGCCGACGAACTTCGAGGGCTTCACCCAGCTCACGTCGCCGAGCTTGTTCGGTTCGTTCAGGTTGAGCACCAGATCCGACATGTACAGGCCGGCCGCGTCATCCGCGATCTGCATCGTGCGCCACGGCGTGTGGAAGGCGCCCTTGCGCACCACCGCCGGGCCGCTCGGCGAGGGCGCCAGCATGGCGCGCAGCTTCTGGCCGTCGACCTTGCGCAGCCACATGGTGGCGTAGTCGACCAGCGCCGCCTCATGGAAGGCGATGTGGGTGCCATCGTCAAGGCGCACGGTGAGCGGCGTGTTGGCGATGCCGATTTCCTTCAGCGGCGCCTTGCGGATTTCTTCTTCCAGGCCAGGCAGTTCGCCGGCCGGAATCCACCAGGCGGTGGCCGGCCGGGCCACCGTGAACTCGGTCAGCTCGTCGATGATCTCGGCTTCCTTCAGCTGGGGCTGTGCCGGGAATTCGTAGCGGAAACCGATGCCGTCGTCGTAGATGCGGAATACCACCGCCAACTGGCGGCCGGCGCGGTTCTTCTGTTCCAGGTCGACGCGCAGCTCGCGATAGCGGTTGCGCACGAAGCGGCGCTCGCCCCATGGCTGTTCCCAGGTGCCGTCATGGTCGCTGACGTTTTGCTTGCGCAGGCTGAAGCCGCCGTCGAGCTTGTGCGCATTGGCCAGGTTGAAGCCCAGGCGCGAGGGGGCGATGAGCTCTATTCCCTTGCGCTTGACGCCGTAGGCCAGCTTGCCCATGCCGTCGATCTGCACTTCCACGCTGATGACATTGCCCGGGGAGGCGGCGCTGGCGATCAGTTTCTGGGCCCAGGCCGGCAGGGCCAGCAGGCAGGATGCTGCCACGGCAGCGGCGGTGGCAAATGTGCGGTGGAAGTGCATCAGGTCTCCTTGTCGTGTCATGCGCCGTAGGAAAACTACTTCTACTACGACCAATCATCAGATAGTACGACAAAAAGGTGTAACTCCACTACCAAATCAACGTGTCCGGATCCAGGCGGCGCCGTGGGTGATGCACGCGCGGTTGACGTTCTCGAGGAAGCGGATGGCCTCTCCTTGCGAGACGCCCGGCGGCATCAGCTGGGCGAGCGAGGCGTCTTCGGTGACGCGGTCGAGGCCGTAGGAAATGGCGCGCGATACATCGCGTCCCACTCTGCCGTCGCTGTTGTACAGCGCGTCATAGACGCCGGCTTCCTCCCATACGGGCACGAGGCCGGGCGTGGTGGAATCCTCGAAAACGACCATGGGCGGCAGGCCTTCGTCTTCGCGCACCAACTGGAACACGAAGCTCATGGCGTGCCTCGCATCGAGGCGGTCAGGGATGCCGGGACGGTGGCAGGAAGGGATCGGCGAAATCGCATAGTGCCCGATGAACGAACGAAAACGCCAGTATAGCGCCGCGGGCGATTGGCCGAGCGCGCAGCGGCGCTGCAAAGCCTCAGGGGCATTACCAAATCCATCATTTATTGATGCGTATTTGCCGCATATTCTAGAGAAAAGCATCGAATTCTCACCAAAAATCACGCCAACTCACTAACATCATAGTAAAATAATTTCCATACGGAAATCAAATTTGTATTGAAGAAAGGCTGGAATCGCATGGACAAATCAGCATCGGCTGCGGGCGACCTGGAAATACTGTCGTTTCGGCTTGGCAAGGAAGAATATGGCATCAGCATCCTGGCGGTACAGGAGATCCGCGGTTATGAGGCGGTGACCCGGATCGCCAACGCGCCGGCCTTCCTGAAAGGCGTGATCAATCTGCGCGGCAGGATCGTGCCCATCGTGGACATGCGCATCCGTTTCGGCCTGCCGGCGGAGTACGACGCCTTCACCGTCGTCATCGTCCTGAACATCGGGCGCCACGTGATCGGCATGGTGGTCGACGGCGTCTCGGACGTCAGCACCCTCACCCCGGAGCAGGTGCGCCCTGCTCCGGACATGGGCAGCGCCATCGACACCGATCAATTACTGGGCCTGGGCACGGTGGGCGAACGCACCCTGATCCTGCTCGACATCGAACGCGTCATGGCCGCACCCGACATGGGCCTGGCCGACGCGCTGCCGGCGGCTGCCTGAAGCAACAAGCAACATTAAACGAGAAACACATGAACATCTCCGACATCAAGATCGCCAAGCGCCTCGCGCTCGGCTTCGGCGTCATTCTCGCCTTCCTCATCCTCAGCCAGGTCATGGGCATGCAGATGCTGTCCCGGATCGGCGCCGGCGCCACCGAACTCGCCGACGCCCGTATCCCGAACATCAAGAGCACCAATGGCGTGCTGGACGGTGTCAACGACATCGCGGTCGCACTGCGCAACATCCTCCTGGACGCCGATCCGGCCGGCCGCGCCAGGCAGAACGAACTGATCGCCGCTTCGCGCAAGTCCTTGCAACAGGAACTGGACATGCTCGGACGCCAGCTGACCGTGCCGCGCGCCCAGGCCGTGCTCGAACGCATGAAATCGGCCCACGCGAATTATGACAAGGGTCTGACGGAATTCCTGCAGCGCGCCAATGGCGGCGACGACGCCGGCGCGCGCGACTACCTGAATACGACGCTGCGGCCCTACCTGGCCACGCTGAAAGGCGCCATTGGCGAACAGATGACGATTCAGCACGAACTGGCGGAACAGGCTTCCGCGGAAGTGCGCGCCATCGAAGCCTCGACGCGCACGCTGGTGATGGTCCTGACCGGCGTCGTGCTGGCGCTGACGGTAGCCATCGCCTGGTACCTGACCCGCTCGATCACGGTACCGCTGGGCCGTGCCCTCGACCTGGCCAACACGGTGGCGTCCGGCGACTTGACTAGCCGCATCGAAGTCGACCGCCGCGACGAGGCCGGCCAGTTGCTGCAAGCCCTGAAGACCATGAACGAGAACCTGGCGCGCACGGTGAACGCGGTGCGCAGCGGTACCGACACCATCGGCACCGCGGCCGCCGAAGTCGCCGCCGGCAACCTCGACCTGTCGGCGCGCACCGAACAGCAGGCCAGTTCGCTGGAAGAAACCGCTTCGTCGATGGAAGAGCTGACCTCGACCGTCAAGCAAAACGCCGACAATGCCCGCCAAGCCAATTCCCTGGCCGAGGCGGCATCGCGGGTGGCCGAACGCGGCGGCCAGGTGATCGGCGACGTGGTCGGCACCATGGAGCAGATCAATGCGTCCGCCGGCAAGATCGTCGACATCATCGGCGTGATCGACGGCATCGCCTTCCAGACCAATATCCTGGCGCTGAACGCAGCCGTGGAGGCGGCACGGGCCGGCGAACAGGGCCGCGGCTTCGCGGTGGTGGCGTCGGAAGTGCGCAACCTGGCCCAGCGCTCGGCCGCCGCCGCCAAGGAAATCAAGTCGCTGATCGGCGACTCGACCCAGGCCGTGGAAGCCGGCAGCAAGCTGGTGGGCGAAGCCGGTTCGACGATGCACGAGATCGTCGAGAGCGTGCGCCGCGTGACCAACATCATGAGCGAGATCACGGCCGCCAGTGCCGAGCAGACCGCCGGCATCGAGCAGATCAACGAGGCCGTGGCCCAGATGGACCAGGTGACTCAGCAGAACGCCGCCCTGGTGGAGGAAGCCGCGGCGGCGTCCGCCTCGATGCAGGAGCAGGCCGGCATGCTGGCCTCGGCGGTGGGCGTGTTCCGCATCGATGCCCGCGACATCGATCTGCAGGCCGCCATGCCTGCCGCCGCGGCGGCTCCCCTGCCGCGCCCGGCTTCACCCAAAGCACCGGCGAAGGCAGTCGTGAGGCAAGTCGCGGCGCCGGCGAAGCCGGCACGCAAGGAGCCGAGCGTGGCCGCCACGGCAGGCGATTGGGAAGAATTCTGATCGGTCTGCCGCGCGACTGTGGCCGAGCGCTCCTTGCCTGCCGCGCCGGCTCATCCGCCCGTGAATGCAGCCATATACAGCAGGATGAAAGCGATCACGGAAATCACCGCATGCATGACAACGATTCCTTTCGGCAAGGGCTTGTCGTTCAGGTGATAGTGGAGGTTCAGGATCACGCCGCCAAGCGAGCCGCCCAGGAACAGCAGCAGCGACACGAGCGCCATGGCGGGCGCCTCCAGGGCGAACACCGCATACGCAAGCAGGGTCACGCCGGCAGCCGCGAGAAAACCGTGACCCATTGCGAGCCAGGACGGGGGATTGCGGCCGGTGGAAAACCGAATCCATCCCATGATGATGCCCCCGAGCGCGGTCAGGGCAAAGACATATGTCGCAATTTGCAGCATCCGGATCGCTTCCATCCTGTTCTCCTGGTTGGTATGTCGATGACTGGTCAGCCATGTATGCACACTGTAGAGAAACTGTAGAAACCTCGCGCACGCTAGCGCATCCGCCGGGAGGCAGCGATCAGGCCAGTGCGCGGTCGAGCAATTCGATCCAGTGCGTGACCGGCGTCTGCGTGCCCGACTGCAGGTGCGTCATGCAGCCGATGTTGGCGGATACGATCTCGTCCGGTTCGCAGGCCTGCAGATTGGCCAGCTTGCGGTCGCGCAGTGCGTGCGCGATCTCGGGGTGCAGCACCGAATAGGTGCCGGCCGAGCCGCAGCACAGGTGACTCTCGGCGCACAGCGTGACGTCGACGCCGGCGGCGCGCAGCACGCCTTCCACCTTGCCGCGGATCTGCTGGCCGTGCTGCAGCGTGCAGGGCGGGTGATAGGCGACGCGCTTCGCGATCTTCCCCTTCAGCCTGGCCGCGATCTGCTCCTCGAACTCCGGCATGATCTCGGACAGGTCGCGGGTGAGCATCGCGATGCGTCCGGCCTTGGCCGCATAGGCCTCGTCGTGCGCCAGCAGGTGGCCGTATTCCTTGACGGTGACGCCGCAGCCGGAAGCGGTCATGACGATCGCCTCGATCTCTCCGCGCTCGACCAAGGGCCACCAGGCGTCGATGTTGCGGCGCATGTCGTCGAGACCCGCTGCCTGGTCGTTCAGGTGGTAGCGCACGGCGCCGCAGCAGCCGGCTTTCGGCGCCGCGAGCAGTTGCACGCCGAAGGCGTCGAGCACGCGCGCGGTGGCGGCGTTGATGCCGGGGGCCATCGCCGGCTGCACGCAGCCTTCCAATACCAGCATCTTGCGCGCATGGCTGCGCGTGGGCCAGGCGCCGGCATTGCGTGCGGGTTGCAGCTTGTCCCGCAGCGCTTTGGACAGCAGCGGACGGGCGATCTGCCCTGCCCCGAATGCCGGCTTGAACAGCGCCGTGCGCGGCAGGAATTCCTTGAGCGTGGTGCGCTTGATGCGGTCCTTCAGCGGACGCGGCACCCGCTCCTCGACCACGCGGCGGCCGATGTCCACCAGGCGGCCGTACTTGACGCCCGACGGGCAGGTGGTTTCGCAGTTGCGGCAGGTGAGGCAGCGGTCCAGGTGCAGTTGGGTCTTGCGGGTCGGCTCGGCCCCTTCCAGCACCTGCTTGATCAGGTAGATGCGGCCGCGCGGGCCATCGAGCTCGTCGCCCAGCAGCTGGTAGGTCGGGCAGGTGGCGGTGCAGAAGCCGCAGTGCACGCAGGCGCGCAGGATGCTTTCCGCTTCCTTGCCGTCCGCGGTGTCCTTGATGAAATCGGCCAGGTTGGTTTGCATGTCAGAACATTCGTCCAGGATTGAAGATGTGCGCCGGATCGAAGGACTGCTTCAGGCGTTCGTGGATGCGCGCGATGCCGGGGGCAAGCGGCTGGAACACGCCCACCGATTTGTCGCCGCCGCGGAACAGGGTCGCGTGGCCGCCGGCGGCTGCGACGCTACGGCGGATGCTTGCGGCATCGGCATCGCTGCGCAGCCAGCGCTGTGCGCCGCCCCATTCGATCAGCTGCACGCCGCCGAGCTGGAGCACCCCCGTCGTGGACGGCAGCGACAGGCGCCACAAGGCGTCGTCGCCGCCGAAGAAGGGCAGGCGCTGCTCGCGCAGCTCTTCCCAGAAGCAGGCGGGACTGGCCACGACTTCGCCGCCGATCAGATGCACGGCCGCATCCACCGCGGCCTGCGCGCCCGACAGGCGCAGCCACAGCCTGCCGTTGTGCCAGCAGCTGCTCGACACCGGCAGCGGCTGGCCGCCCCACTCGTTCAGCCTGCGGATCGCCTCGGCTTGCCCCAGCTCCAGGCACAGCGTCGTTTCGGCGAACGGCTTCGGCAAGACCTTGACCGACACTTCCAGCAGCAGACCGAGCGTGCCGAGCGAGCCGGCCAGCAGGCGCGAGACGTCGTAGCCGGCCACGTTCTTCATCACCTGGCCGCCGAAGCCGAGCACGTCGCCCTTCCCGTCCAGCAGCTTTGCGCCCAGCACGAAGTCGCGCACGCCGCCGCTGGCGGCGCGGCGCGGGCCGGCCAGGCCGGCGGCGATGGCGCCGCCCAGGGTGGCCCCGGCGCCGAAATGCGGCGGCTCGAAAGCCAGCATCTGGTTGCGGTCGGCGAGCACCGCCTCGATCTCGGCGAGCGGCGTGCCGCAGCGCGCCGTGATCACCAGTTCGGTCGGCTCGTAATCGATGATGCCGGCGTAGCCGCGCGTGTCGAGGATCTCGCCCTCGAGGCGCTGGCCGTACCAGTCCTTGGTGCCGCCGCCGCGGATGCGCAGGGGCGTCTGGTCGGCTGCGGCGGCGCGCACCCGTTCCTGGAATTGTTCGATGGACTGCATGGTTTAAAAGCGCGGAAGGTCGGGGAAGGGCAGCTCGCCGCCGTGCACGTGCATCTTGCCGAATTCGGCGCAGCGGTGCGGGGTCGGAATCGCCTTGTCCGGGTTGAGCAGCATGGGCGCATCAAAAGCGCGCTTGACTTCGAAAAAGGCGTCGAGCTCCTTGCGGCCGAACTGCACGCACATCGAATTGATCTTCTCCATGCCCACGCCGTGCTCGCCCGTGATGGTGCCGCCCACCTCGACGCACAGCGCCAGGATCGCCGCCCCGAAAGCCTCGGCGCGCTCGAACTCGCCCGGCTGGTTGGCATCGAACAGGATCAGGGGGTGCATGTTGCCGTCGCCCGCGTGGAACACGTTCGAGCAGCGCAGGCCGAAGGTCTTCTCCATGTCCTCGATGCCCTGCAGTACGCGCGCCAGCTGCTTGCGCGGGATGGTGCCGTCCATGCAGTAGTAGTCGGGAGAAATACGGCCCGCCGCCGGGAAGGCGTTCTTGCGGCCGGACCAGAAGCGCATGCGTTCAAGCTCGCTCTGCGATACGGCGATTGCGGTAGCGCCGGCGCCTTCGAACACGGCCTTCATGCGTTCGATTTCCTCCGCCACTTCCAGCGCGGTGCCGTCGGCCTCGCACAGCAGGATGGCGGCGGCGTCGAGGTCGTAGCCGGCGCGCACGAAAGGCTCGACCATGCGCACCGACGTGCGGTCCATCATCTCCAGCCCGGCCGGGATGATGCCGGCGGCGATGATGCTGGCCACCGCATTGCCGGCGGTGATGACGTCGTCAAAGGAAGCCATGACGACCTGGGCCACCGCGGGCTTGGGCACCAGTTTCACGGTGACTTCCGTCACGATGCCGAGCATGCCTTCCGAGCCGATGAACACGGCCAGCAGGTCCAGGCCCGGCGCGTCCAGCGCCTCGCTGCCGAGCTCGATGATCTCGCCTTCGATGGTGGCCACGCGCACGCGCAGCACGTTGTGCACCGTCAGGCCGTATTTCAGGCAATGCACGCCGCCCGAGTTCTCGGCCACGTTGCCGCCGATGGTGCAGGCGATCTGCGACGACGGATCGGGCGCGTAGTACAGGCCGTACTGGGCCGCCGCCTCCGAGATGGCGAGGTTGCGCACGCCCGGCTGGACCACGGCGGTGCGCGCATATGCGTCCACGCGCACGATGCGGTTCAGGCGCGCGGTCGAGATCACCACGCCGTCGGCGATCGGCAGCGCCCCGCCCGAGAGACCGGTGCCGGCGCCGCGCGGCACGATCGGCACTTGCAATTCGCGGCAGGTGTTCAGGATCGCCAGCACCTGCTCCTCGCTGGTGGGCAGGGTGACGATCATGGGCAGCTGGCGGTAGGCGGCCAGGCCGTCGCATTCGTAGGGACGGGTGTCTTCGGGGTCGGACAGGACGACCGAATTGGCCACATGCGCCGGCAGCCGCGCGCGCAGCGCGTCCGCGACCTTGTTGCGCCGCTCGGCCGGAACGGAAGTGGGAATGGTCATTCTTGAATTGTAGGCACAATTGCTGCGTTTTGTCGTATGCTCGCCCTATCGTTTTTTCAATATATTGCATAAGGCTGCATCATGGGTAATCGACTCTCGAAAATCGCCACCCGCACTGGGGACGACGGCACCACCGGACTGGGCGACGGCAGCCGCACCGGCAAGGACAGCGCGCGCATCCATTCGCTCGGCGAGGTGGACGAGCTGAACTCCTTCGTCGGCCTGTTGCTGTGCGAAGACATGCCGCCGGACCTGCGCGAGGAACTCATCTCGATCCAGCACGACCTGTTCGACCTGGGCGGCGAGCTGTGCATCCCCGGCTACGAGATGATCAAGGACGAGCACGTGGCGCGCCTGGACGGCCTGCTCGAGAAGTACAACGCCGACCTGCCGGTGCTGAAGGAATTCATCCTGCCGGCCGGCTCGCGCGCCGCTTCCCTCGCCCACGTGTGCCGCACCGTGTGCCGCCGCGCCGAGCGCAGCATCGTGGCGCTGTCGCATGCCGAGCAGATCCGCCCGCATCCACGCCAGTACGTGAACCGCCTGTCGGACCTGATGTTCGTGCTGGCGCGCGTGCTGAACCGCTTCGCCGGCGGCAGCGACGTGCTGTGGCAGCACGAGCGCAAGCGCGGCTGAGGCAGGGAACCGGCCCATGGACGACTTCATCGGCATCTACGACGACGCCCTGACCGCCGAGCAGTGCGACGCGATCCGCGCGCGCTTCGACGACTCCAGGAAGGTGGCGCGCGGGCGCACCGGCAATGGCGTGGACGTCAGCAAGAAGGACAGCTACGACCTCACCATCAACGGGCACGCGGAATGGGACGACGTCGGCGCCCTGCTCACCCAGACCATGGCGCGTCACCTGGCGCAGTACATGATTCAATACCGCATGCTCCTGATCGGCGCGCTGTCGCCGCAGGTGGCGCATCCGCAGACCGGCGAGCCGGTGACGCTGTCGCTGGAGAATTTCGACGAACTCGGCACGCCGAACGTGGTGGCGCTGATGCAGTCGATCTACCGGGTCGGGAACATCAACCTGCAAAAATACCTGCAAGGAACCGGGGGCTACCACCACTGGCATTCCGAGATCTATCCGCAAAACGCCAGCTGCGAGACCCTGCACCGGGTGCTGCTGTGGCAGTTTTATCTCAACGAGGTCGCCGATGGCGGGGAGACGGAGTTCCTGTACCAGGGGCGCAAGGTCGAGGCGCGCAAGGGGCGCCTGATCATCGCGCCGGCGGGATTCACGCATACCCACAAGGGGCATGTGTCGCGGAGCGGGGACAAGTACATTGCGACCTCGTGGATTTTGTTCCAGAGGGCGGAGGCACTGTTTGGGGGTTCGTAGGGTGGGCGGGTTTCCCGCCCACGCGGTGATAGTTAACAGTAAAGCAGCCCTAGCGGCAGAATAAGTGCTAGTTGACCGCGTGGGCGGCATAGCCGCCCACCCTACGTGAATCAGGTGTTGTTGACGACCAGGCGCGGTTCGCCGGCAGCGAAACGCTGGCGAATCGACGCCGCAATGCCCTTGGCATCCAGCCCAACGGAAGCCAGCAGCGCAGCAGGATCGCCCTGGTCGATGAACTTGTCCGGCAAGCCCAGGTTCAGCACCGGCTTGGCGATCCCTTCCGCCGCCAGCGCTTCCATCACCGCGCTGCCCGCGCCGCCCATCACGCAGCCCTCTTCCACCGTCACCAGGTAGTCGTGCTCCTTGGCCAGGCGCTTGAGCAGTTCCACGTCGAGCGGCTTGACGAAGCGCATGTTGGCCACCGTGGCGTTCAGCTCTTCGCCGGCGGCGATACTCGGCGCCACCATCGAACCGAAGGCCAGGATCGCGATGCCCTTGCCTTCGCGGCGCACTATACCCTTGCCGATCTCGATCGAAGTCAGTTCTTCCTGGATTGCCGCGCCGACGCCGGCGCCGCGCGGATAGCGCACCGCGGCCGGGCCCGGGTAGTGGTAGGCGGTGGTCAGCATCTGGCGGCATTCGTTCTCGTCCGATGCGGCCATCACGACCATGTTCGGGATGCAGCGCAGGTAGGCCAGGTCGTAGTTGCCGGCGTGGGTGGCGCCGTCGGCGCCCACCAGGCCCGCGCGGTCGAGCGCGAAGGTCACGTCCAGGTTCTGCAGGGCCACGTCGTGGATCAGCTGGTCGTAGCCGCGCTGCAGGAAGGTCGAGTAGATCGCCACCACCGGCTTCAAGCCTTCCGTGGCCATGCCGGCGCCGAAGGTCACCGAATGCTGCTCGGCGATGCCGACGTCGAAGTAGCGCTCCGGGTACTGCTGGTGGAAGCGCACCATGCCCGAGCCTTCGCGCATCGCCGGCGTGATGCCGACCAGGCGCGTGTCGGCCGCCGCCATGTCGCACAGCCAGTTGCCGAACACTTCGGTATAGGTGATCTTGCTCGGCGCGCCGGCCGGCTTGATGCCCTCCAGCGGATTGAACTTGCCGGTGCCGTGGTACAGGATCGGCTCGGCCTCGGCCAGCTTGTAGCCCTGCCCTTTTTTCGTCACCACGTGCAGGAACTGCGGGCCCTTGAGCTTCTTGATGTTCTCCAGGGTCGGGATCAGGGAATCCAGGTCGTGGCCGTCGATCGGGCCGATGTAGTTGAAGCCGAACTCTTCGAACATGGTGGCTGGAACCACCATGCCCTTGGCATGTTCCTCGAGCTTGCGCGCCAGGTCCAGCACCGGGCCCGGCAGCACGCTCTTGCCCACGTTCTTGGCGGCGGCGTAGAACTGGCCGGACATCAAACGCGCCAGGTAGCGGTTGAGCGCGCCCACCGGCGGCGAGATCGACATGTCGTTGTCGTTCAGGACCACCAGCAGGTTGCAGTCTTCCTCGACGCCCGCGTTGTTCAGGGCCTCGAAGGCCATGCCGGCGGTCATGGAGCCGTCGCCGATCACCGCGATCGCGTGGCGGTCTTCGCCCTTCAGCTTGGCCGCCTGGGCCATGCCAAGCGCGGCCGAGATCGAGGTCGACGAATGCGCGGTGCCGAAGGTGTCGTAGATGCTCTCGTCGCGCTTCGGGAAGCCCGACAGGCCGTTCAGCTGGCGCAGGCTGGACATGCGCCCGCGACGCCCGGTGAGGATCTTGTGCGAATAGGTCTGGTGGCCCACGTCCCACACGATGCGGTCGTGCGGGGTGTTGTAGACGTAGTGCAGCGCGATGGTCAGTTCCACCGTGCCCAGGTTCGAGGACAGGTGGCCGCCGGTCTTGGACACCGAGTCGAGCAGGAACTGGCGCAGTTCGGTGGCAAGCGGGGTCAGTTGCGTGCGCGGCAGCTTGCGCAGGTCCGCGGGGTCGTTGATGGTCTCTAGCAGGTTCATTTATGCCTTCCGCTGCACGATGAGGTCCGCGAGTTCGCGCAGCCGCAGTGCTTGTTCTCCGAATGGCGCCAGCGCATCGTGCGCTTCACGCCGCAGTTGCTCGGCCAGTTCCTTCGATTGGTCCAGCCCAAGGATCGACACATAGGTCGGCTTGTTGTCGGCCGCGTCCTTGCCCGCGGTCTTGCCCAGCGTGGCCGAATCGGCCGTTGCATCCAGCACGTCGTCCACCACCTGGAAGGCCAGGCCGATCGCCTTGGAATAGGCTTTCAGTGCTTCCAGTTCGGTGGCCGACAAATCCTTGCCGCACAGTGCGCCCAGGATCACCGAGACGCGCAGCATGGCCCCGGTTTTGAGCTGGTGCATGCGCTCCAGTTCCTCGCGCTGAAGCGCCAGGCCGACGCTGTCAAGGTCGATCGCCTGGCCGCCGCACATGCCGGCGGAGCCGGCCGCTTCGGCCAGCAGGCGCAGCATGGTGACCAGGCGCGCAGGCGGCAAGGTATCGATGCCGGCCAGGGTCTCGAAGGCCTGGGCCTGCAGCGTGTCGCCGACCAGCAGCGCGGTCGCTTCGTCGTAGGCGACGTGCACCGTCGGCTTGCCGCGGCGCAGGTCGTCGTCGTCCATGCATGGCATGTCATCGTGCACCAGCGAGTACACGTGGATCATCTCGACGGCACTGGCCACGCGCGCCAGCGCGTCCGGGTCGCCCCCGAACAGGGCGCCGCTGCCGTAGGCCAGCAGCGGGCGGATCCGCTTGCCGCCGCCCAGCGTGGTGTAGCGCATCGCTTCGTGCAGCTTGTGCGGGATGGCGGTGGCGGCGGGCAGGAAGGCTTCGAGCGCATGCTCGACGTCCTGCTGCACCTGCTGCATCCAGTCCTGGAACGGCTGCGTCATTGCTCGCCCTCGCCTTCGGCCGAGAATGGCTTGAGCATGTCGCCTTCGAGCACCTTGACCTGGGACTCGACCTTTTCCAGCTGGGCCGCGCAATACTTCACCAGCTCGGAACCGCGCGCATAGGCGGCCACCGAGGCTTCCAGCGGAAGCTGGCCGGACTCCATCTGCGACACGAGCTGGGCCAGCTCGGCCATCGCGCCTTCGAAGGATTCCGGCGGCGCGCCGTTTGTCATATTTGCCATAGCTATTCTGTAGGGGGACGGCGCAAGGGTGCGCCATGGGACAGTCTAATCGCGTATTTTAGTCCAATCCTTCCCCTCAAGGGGCGCACATTGCATCGAGCGCAACTTGTCTATTTGTAACATTTTACTACCCTGGCGCTTCCTTCCTATGAAACCCGTGATTATTCAACAACTTATTTGCGCGGTTTCGCCTCTGCCACGCGATGGGCCCTGACTCCTGAGTCTGTTTCCGAGGTATAATCTTCGGTTCTGTCCGAAATACCGTAATCCTCATTCCAAGATACTGGTCTTTGGATTCTTTCTCTTCTTTGGTGGTACTTGATTAAAGGGGGGTTGGGATGTCCGATCTGGCTACCCACGCCAAGCTGGCGCGCTCGTGCGCTCAGCTTCCGGTAAATGTCTACTTTGACAATACGCTGATGCAGCGCGAGCTGCAAGCGCTGTTTCACAAGGGCCCACGCTACGTCGGCCACGAATTGATGGTGCCTGAGGTAGGCGATTTCGCGACACTTGCATCCGAAAACGAAGGCCGCATGCTGGTCCGCAACGCGGGCGGCATCGAAGTGCTGTCCAACGTCTGCCGCCACCGCCAGGCGCTGATGTTCAATGGCCGCGGCAATGCGAACACCATCGTGTGCCCGCTGCACCGCTGGACCTACGACCTGAAGGGTCAGCTGATCGGTGCTCCGCACTTCCCGGAGACGCCCTGCCTGAACCTGTCGAAGACGCCGCTGCAGAACTGGAACGGCCTGCTGTTCGAGCAGAACGGCTATGACGTCATGGACAAGCTGAAGAACATGGAGGTTACCAAGGACCTCGACTTCAGCGGCTACATGTTCGACCACGTCGAGATCCACGAGTGCGACTACAACTGGAAGACTTTCATCGAGGTCTACCTGGAGGATTACCACGTCGAGCCCTTCCACCCGGGCCTGGGCAATTTCGTGTCTTGCGACGACCTGAAGTGGGAATTCGGCCGCGACTACAGCGTCCAGACCGTGGGCGTGAACCGCGCGCTGCAGAAGGCGGGTTCGCCGGCCTACAAGAAATGGCAGGAGCAGGTCCTGAAGTTCAACAACGGCCAGCCGCCGAAGTACGGCGCCATCTGGCTGACCCTGTACCCGAACATCATGGTCGAGTGGTATCCGAACGTGCTGGTGGTGTCGACGCTGTGGCCGATCGGCCCGCAGAAGACCCGCAACGTGGTCGAGTTCTACTACCCGGAAGAGTTCGTGCTGTTCGAGCGCGAGTTCGTGGAAGCCGAGCGCGCCGCCTACATGGAAACCGCGGTCGAGGACGACGAGATCGCGCTGCGCATGGATGCCGGCCGCAAGATCCTGATGGAGCGCGGCGTCAACGAGGTGGGCCCCTACCAGTCGCCGATGGAAGACGGGATGCAGCACTTCCACGAATGGTACCGAAGTAAGCTCGATCTCTGATGGCTTCACTCTGGATGCTGTTCGCCAGCTTCGCGTTCGCCGCCATGGGCGCGGGCGTGAAGCTGGCTTCCGAGTTCTACTCCACCTCCGAACTCCTGATGTACCGCGGCCTCATCGGCACGCTGGTGCTGCTGGTGGCGGTGCGCCACCAGGGCGGCACCTTCAAGACTCCCTTCGTAGCAGCCCACGTCTGGCGCAGCGTCGTCGGCGTCGTCTCGCTGTGGCTGTGGTTCTTCGCCATTTCCCGCCTGCCGCTGGCCACGGCCGTCACCCTCAACTACATGGCGCCGATCTGGATCGCGGCCTGGATGTTCGCGCACGGCTGGTGGCACGGCACCAAGCTGCCCGAGTGGCCGCTGGTGCTGGCGATCGCCATGAGCTTCTTCGGCGTGACCCTGGTGCTGCAGCCGGCGATCGAGACCAACCAGTGGATCGGCGGCCTGGCCGGCATCGCGTCGTCGCTGATCTCGGCGGCGGCCTACATGCAGGTGCGCAGGCTCGGCCAGATGGGCGAACCGGAATACCGCGTGGTGTTCTACTTTTCGCTCAGCACCACCGTGGCCGGGCTGCTGGGCACGCTGGCGGGCGACAGCGGGGCCGGACCCGGCGCCGTGTTCCAGAGCCACACCCTGTACAGCGGCGCCCTGCTGCTGGCGGTCGGCCTGTTCGGCCTGCTGGCCCAGATCGCGATGACGCGCGCCTACCGCGTCGGCAAGGTGCTGGTGGTGGCCAACCTGCAGTACACCGGCATCGTGTTTTCCAGCCTGTGGGGCCTGGCCCTGTGGAGCGACACCTTCGACTGGCATGTCTGGCTGGGCATCGGCGTGATCCTTGCATCCGGCATCGCCGCGACGTTCTACAATACACGCAGCACGGCCAAGGGCGCCGTGGTCAAGGACACCGATCCGATCGCCAGCGAAACCTGAGAGCCGAGCTGAGAACTGAGCTGAGGAGCACCATGTACAATACCTTGATTTCCGCGCAAGACCTGGCCGCGCACATCGACAGTCCCGGCTGGGTGGTGGTCGATTGCCGCCATGACCTGATGAACCTGTCCGCCGGCCGCGAGGGCTATGGCATCGGACACCTGCCGGGCGCGGTCTTCGGCGACATCGAAACCCAGCTGTCGGGCGCCAAGCGCGGCCCGGACGGCGTGTTCCGCGGCCGCCATCCGCTGCCGGAAAAAGAAGCGCTGATCGACACCCTGCGCGGCTGGGGTATCAATGACGACTCCCAAGTCGTGGCCTACGACGCCCACGGCGGCATGTTCGCCGCGCGCCTGTGGTGGCTGCTGCGCTGGCTCGGCCACGAAGCGGTGGCGGTGCTGGACGGCGGCATGGCGGCATGGCAGTCGCTCGGGCAGCCGCTCACGACCGGGGCGGTATCGAAGCCGCGCGGCTCCATCACGGTACGCGCGCCTTTCGTGCCGACCGTGACCGTGGCCGACGTCATGGAAAACGTCGACAAAGGCGAACGCATCGTCATCGACGCACGAGCAAGCGACCGCTTCCGCGGCGAGAACGAGACCATCGACCCGGTCGGCGGTCACATCCCCGGCGCCCGCAACCGCTTCTTCAAGGACAACCTGCAGCCCGATGGCCGCTTCAAGGACGCCGAGACGCTGCGGGGTGAATTCGCGCCGCTGGTCGAGGATCCGGCGCGGGCCATCATGCAGTGCGGCTCGGGCGTTACCGCCTGCCACAACCTGCTGGCGCTGGAAGTGGCCGGCATGCCGGGGGCGGCGCTGTATCCGGGGTCGTGGAGCGAATGGGTGGGCGACGGCAAGAACGATACCGGCCGCCCTGTTGCCAAAGGCGAGGCTTGAGCCAGGAGCCAGGAGCCATCCTGATGATAAAAGCATCAACGAAAGATCACGCAGCAATGTCGAACGAAGACAAGATGAACGCAGGCGCTCCGGCGCTGGAGATTCCCGAAGCGGTCGCCGCCGCCCTGAGCGGCTGGGTGCAGCAGGTCGCCGAACAGACCGCCGCGCCGGTGCGCGAGGCGCTGGCCGCAGCAGAAGCCGACGCGACCGCCCTGCGCGAGACGGGCGCCAGCCTGGAAGCCGCGCGCGACCAGGCATTGGCGGCCTCCAGCGAACACCAGGCCGAGATCGAGCGCTTGAGCGCGGAGCTGCGCGATGCGCGCCAGGTCGCCACCGAGGCGCTGGTGAGCAAGGCCAAGGACCAGCTGGCGATCGACGGCAAGGACCGCCAGCTGGCCGACCTGCGCGCCCAACTCGAGCGCAACGTCGCGGCCCAGGCCAGCGAATCGGACGCGCGCCTGGCCGCCGAGATGGAGCTGGTGGGCGCCACCACCGCGCGCGACAACTTCGAGAACGAAGTGAAGACCCTGCGCGCGCAGCTGGACAAGTCCTATGCCGAGCGCAGCGCCCTGCGCGCCGAACTCGAATCGCTGCGCGCGAAGAAGTAAGAGTACGTCGCCATGGAACAACGCAATACGCGCCAGCGCAAGGCCATCCACCAGTGCATGGAGGATGCCGGACGTCCGCTCGCGCCGCAGGAAATCCTCGAGCAGGCCCAGGCCGTGGTGCCGGGCATCGGCATGGCGACCATCTACCGCAACATCAAGTCGATGCTGGAAGCGGGCGAGATCACCACGGTGTCATTGCCGGGCGGGGGCGACCGCTACGAGATCGCCGGGCACGGGCACCATCACCACTTCCATTGCCGTTCGTGCGACAAGGTGTACGAGGTGCACGCCTGCCCGGGGGACATGCAGAAACTGACGCCGGAGGGCTTCGTGCTGGAGTCGCACGAGCTGACGCTGTACGGCCTTTGCAGTTCTTGCCGTTCGTAGGGTGGGCGGCTCGTGATCTGGTCCACTGGACCAGATCACCCCACGCGGTGATTGCTATCGGCTCCGCTCTCGTGCTCGGCGATCTTGCTGCTAACTATCACCGCGTGGGCAGGAAACCTGCCCACCCTACGAACGGCAATCCTTGCAATAGCGGTGGTTGCGCCAGTGCGCCCCCAGCAGCAGCACGCTGCTCAGCACCGCCGCCACCGTCTCCGCCACCTCGCCCAAGCGCGGCCCGACCACGAACACCGCCAGCAGGAAGGCGCCCAGCCCCACCAGTCCCAGCATCAAGGCGACCGGATCGCGGTGCTTGAGGTAGCCCGGCACCAACGCCAGCAGCACCGGCGCCGTCACCGCCAGCAGCAAGGCATCGTGCAGCGCATGGTGCGCCCCACCCAGGCCCAGCAGCGGAAACGCGGCGATCAGGAGCGGCATCGCCAGGCAATGCGCCAGGCACAGGGCCGACGCCGCCATGCCGGCGTAGTCGGCATACCTCATCAGGGTCTTCATCAGAAGCTCATTTAGAAAATAAAGCGCAGTCCGGCGGTGATGTTACGGCCAGGCAGCGGCGCCGCTTCCTTGATGAAAGAGGTATGGCTGAAGGCCAGTTCGTTCGTCAGGTTGTTGATGCGGGCGTAGAGCTGGGCCGGCACGCCGCCGATGCGCGTGGTGTAGTGGGTGCCGAGGTTCAGCATGGTATGGCCGCCGGTCGTCCCTTCGAATTGCGCGACCTTGTCCTGCTTGCCGACGCGCACCAGTTCGGCCATGCCGTGCCAGGCCTGCCAGTCCGCATTCAGGCGCACGCCGATGCGGTGCGCCGGGATGCGCGGGATGTTGCGACTTCCCTCGCTGCTAGCGTCGAAGCGGGCACGCACATAGTCGCCGAACAGCGTGCCCTCCACGATCTTCGAGAACTTGTGGCGCAGTTCCCCTTCCAGGCCGGTGAAGATGGCGTCGCGCTGGGCATACTCGACCAGCTGGAAGCCTTCGTGGTTGTCCAGCGTGTGCGCGTAGATGTAGTTGTCGACGCGGTTGCGGAAGGCGCTCAGCGAGAAGGTCGTATTTCCCTCGAACTTGCGCAGGGTGAGGTCGATGTTGTTCGAGGTTTCCTTGCCCAGGTTCTGGTTGCCGATCTCGTAGGTCGCGGTGGCCAGGTGCACGCCGCCCGCATACAGTTCTTCCGAGGTCGGCAGGCGGTGGCTGCGTGCAATGCCGGCGCGCAGCGAATACTGGGGCTGGAACTTCCAGACCGCGCCCAGCGCCACCGAGGTGCCCCGTGCGTCGGTATCGCGCGCATTGTCGAACCGGGCGCTGTCGACGCGGATGTCCTGCCACTCGTGGCGGGCGCCGGCCTCGAAGCGCCAGTTGTCCAGCTTGTATTCCTCGGTGACGAACACGGCGTGCTTCTTCGTGACGGTCGGCGGCACGTAGGCCTCGTCGCCTTCGGTTTTGAAGTCGCGGCGCGTGGTTTGCAGGCCGACGACGCCGCGCCAGCCCGCGACCGGCTTGTGTTCCAGCTCGACGCGGGCGTCGTGCGCGCGGTTCATGAAGCTGGTGGCGACCACGCCCTCTTCGAGCTCGTCGTGGCGGTAGTCGGTGAACGAAGCGCGCAGGCGCGCCTTGGCGAAGCCCGGCAGCGGGTTGCGGTATTCGCCGCGCAGGTCCCAGCGGTCGCTGTCCAGCTTCACGACCGGCACCTCCTCGTGGCCATGCTCGTGGTCGTGGTCCGCGTGATCATCGTGATCATCGTGGCCGTCGTGGCCGCCGCAGTGCAGGTGGTCGCCGTGCGGATGGCAGCTTTCGAATTCGTGGTTGTGGCCGGGGATGCCGTACTCGGTGCGCTCCTTGGTGTAGGCCGCGCCCAGGTAGCCGCGCTCACCCACCCAGGACAGGCCCACGGTGCCGCTCTCGGTGTCCTTGTAGCTGCCGGGCACGCGCTTGCCGCCTTCCCAGCCCTTGCCGACGCGGTATTCGCCGGCGTCGCGCTTGACGCCTTCGGCATGGACGGCGAAGTTGCCGCTGCCGCCGGTGACCTCGAAAGCGCCGGTCTTCTCGCGCGCCATGGAGTTGGCGCGCACTTCAAGGCTGCCTTCGACGCCCTTCTCGGGCACCCGGGTCGGGATCTTGCGGTCCAGGATGTTGACCACGCCGCCCACCGCGCCGCCACCGTAGGCCAGCGCCGACGGGCCGCGCAGCACTTCGATGCGCTCGGCCAGGACGGGTTCGAAACCGACCGCGTGGTCGGGGCTGATGGTGGAGGCGTCCTGCACTTCCGCGCCGTCCGACAGGATCTTCACGCGCGGGCCGTCCATGCCGCGGATGACCGGACGGCTGGCGCCGGCGCCGAAGTGGCTCGAGTTGATGCCCGGCTGGTTGGCCAGGGTCTCGCCCAGGGTCGACTCGCGCACGCGCACCAGTTCACCGCCGCCGAGCGAAGTCGCCGGCGTGATCATGTCGTCGCTCACCACGCCGAGGGCGCTGGCGGAGACCACCACGGTTGGCACGGTATCGGGGTCGGCCTGCAGGCGGCTGTCGGTCTGGGCTTGGGCCAGCGGGGCGCCGAAGGCGAACAGGATTGCCAGCGCGAGCGGCGTGCGTGGGAAGGTCGAAGTGGGCATACAGGGATTCCTCCGTTGAATTCTGCGGTAATGATAAGTCATTATCATTAGCGACGCAATAGGCGAACGCATACCCTGTCCGGCCGGCGCGCGCGGCGGGTGGAAGCGTTTCGGAAGGGAGTCCGCTCAGGAACCGTGGTTGAGCATCACCACGATCGCCACGCCGAGCGCGATCAGCGTCACCTGCGGCACCGACTCGCGCACCGTGGCGCGGCGCTGCATTTGCGGCATCAGGTCGCTCACCGCGATGTAGATGAAGCCCGAGGACGCGAACACCAGCACGTAGGGAATCAGGCCGCTGGCCTGGTCCAGCGTGAAGTAGCCGATCAGGCCGCCCGCCACCGCCATCAGGCTGCACAGCAGGTTGAAGACGTAGGCGCGCAGGCGCGAGAAGCCGGCGTTGAGCAGCACGATGAAGTCGCCGATCTCCTGCGGGATCTCGTGGGCGACGATGGCCAGCGCGGTGACGATGCCCAGTTCCGGGTTGGCGAGGAAGGCCGCGGCGATCAGGATGCCGTCGGTGAAGTTGTGCATCGCGTCGCCCAGCAGGATCATCCAGCCGGACTTGCCGGCCTGGTGGGCGTCATGGCCGTGGGCGTGGTGGTGGCCGTCGCCTTCGTGGTGGTGCGAGTGGCGCAGGATCGCCAGCTTTTCCAGCACGAAGAAGGCCAGCAGGCCGCCCAGCAGCGTGGCGAACAGGCTGCGCGCATCGGCGCCGGACTCGAAGGCTTCCGGCAGCGCGTGCAGCAGGGAGGTGGCCAGCATGATGCCGACCGATAGGCTGACCATCCGCTCTACCACCTTCGACAGCAGCGCGAACGAAAACACGGCAGCGCCGGTGATGCTGGCGACGCCGGCGATCACGGTCGCCAGCAGGATGGAAGTCAGGACGGGGTCGATTTAAAGCCTCTTGTTCTGGTGCGGAGCGGCAAGCCGGGCATTTTACCCTGCCCGGCCGCGCTCCGTGCAGATCAGGCCACGCCGTGTTTCGAGAACCAGTCCAGCGCCTTGGCCCAGCCGTCCCTGGCGTCGGCGGCGTTGTAGCTGGGGCGGTAGTCGGCGTGGAAGGCGTGGCCCGAGTTCGGGTACACGTGGATCATCGAGCGGCTGTTGCCGGCGTCGAGCGCCTTGCGCATGCGTTCCACCGAGTCCAGCGGGATGCCGTTGTCCTTGGCGCCGTACAGGCCGAGCACCGGCACCTTCAGGTTCTGGGCGACGTCGATCGGGTGCTTCGGCTGCAGCGGATTGGTATCGCCCACCAGGCGGCCATACCAGGCCACGCCGGCCTTGACGTTCGGGTTGTGCGCCGCGTACAGCCAGGTGATGCGCCCGCCCCAGCAGAACCCGGTGATGCCCAGCTTGTCGGTGTTCCCGCCGCGCTGCCTGGTCCAGCGGACGATGGTGTCGAGGTCGCTCATGACCTGCGCGTCCGGGACCTTGCCGATGATGTTCTTCATCAGGTCGGGCATCGGGGTCTTGGTGGCGTCGCCCTGGCGCACGAACAGGTCCGGGGCCACGGCCAGGTAGCCGGCCTTGGCGAAGCGGCGCACCACGTCCTTGATGTGCTCGTGGACGCCGAAGATCTCGGAGATGACCAGCACCACCGGCAGGTTGCTGCGGTCCTTGGGCTGGGCGCGGTAGACCGGCACGTCCTGGCCATCGATGACGATGATGTGGTCGGCCGCGTCCAGGCCGGAGGTATCGGTCTGGATCTGGGTCTGCGCCACCACCGGCAGCGCGGCGACGGCGAATCCGCCGCCCGCGGCGGCTTTCAGGAAGACGCGGCGGTCGACACCCTCGCTGAACGAACTGGCGGACAGCAGGCTTTCGGCATCGCGAATGAGATCTTTCATGTGGCCCCTCCGGTTGTGTTGGACAGGCTTGCTATCTTAGCAAAGTCCGGAGGGGCGCACGTTTCACTGATGAGCAGTCAGCGGGTGAGCAGGAAGTTCACGTTCGAGCGGTTGGCGCTGCCGATATCGACGTCGTCGACCGACTTCGTCGCGTAGCCGGCGGCGGCCGCCTCCACGCGGTACTTGCCGGCTGGCGCGGCGCTGCTGGCGCTGAAGGCCAGCGGCAGCGTGCTGGTATAGGCCGCGAACTGCGGCGCCGCTACCGGCAGCCTGGCGATCGTGTAGGCGCCGCTGGCCAGGTCGGCCCCCTGGTACTTGATCGTGACGGCGGGACCGGCCGCGAAGCGCTGCTTGGCCGAGACGTAGGCGGCATCAAGGCTGGCCGGCGTCGTGGTCACGGTGCCGCCGATCGAACCGGTGACGCTTGGTGCGAGCAGGATCGGCGCGCTCGATGTGCTCAGGACCGTGGTGCTGCTGCTCGATGCCACCGGCACGCCGGCCACCACGCTGGCCGCGCTGTCGTCGGCGGTGATGACCACCTCGTAGCTGCCCGGCGCCAGGCGCGAGAGGAAGAACTCGCCGGTCGCCGGGTTCGGCGTGGTGGCGCTGACGATCTGGCCGTTCTGCTGCGCCGACACCTGTACGCTGCGGCCCAGCAGCGCGGTGCTGACATAGCCGGTGATGCCGTTCAGGGTCGCCGGCACCACTTTCACCACCGGTTTGAGCGCATAGCCGCCCTTGCCGCGGCTGAGCACCGACTTGCAGGCGTCGAAGTCGAGCACGACGTCGGTCTTCTGGCCGGCCGTCACCTCGAAGTTCCCGACCAATTTGATGCCACCCTGGATGGCGCTCGGGGTCTCGAGCGGCTGCTCGGTCTTGCCGGCGCTCGGCACCACGGTGTTGCCATTGCCGTCCAGGACCAGGCGCAACTGGGTGTAGCGCCCCGCTTCGAGCGAGGTCTGGCCAAGCGCTTCGAGCACGCCGTTGGTCAGGTTCAGCAGGTTGATTCTCTTCGCCGGGTTCAGGGTGATGTCGGTCCAGCCAGTATCCAGCTCCGACGCGCCTTCGCTGCGGTGCACGCGCACTTTGCTGACGGTGACGTTGACGGCGTCGAAGCCGCAGGCCGGGGCGTCGGTCATCGACACCGCCAGGGTGCCGAGGGTGCTGACCGGGGTGGCAGGCGGAGCATCGCTGCCGCCACCGCCGCCACAGGCGGACAGGACGGCGGCGCTCAAGGCGGTGGCGCCGGCGAGGACGAGGCGGGATGAAGTGGGGAACATGGATTACCTTTCTTGATCTGCCGACAGCAGGCTTGAAAGAATCCTAGCATTCCAAAAAGTAACTGTTACGTGGTTTGAAACAGTTGCTTACAGTCTTTACAGATGTGCAGGACTTGGGTGGCCGGCACGCCACGGCCGAGGCCTGTCAGCGGTCGGTCGAACGGCGCTTGAGCTGGCCGATGACGCTCGCCACCTTGGTGGTGATCACGTCGACCGCCGGGCCATTGGCGCCGTGGGGCAGGATGACGTCGGCGTTGCGTTTGGTCGGCTCGATGAACTGCTTGTGCATCGGGCGCACCGTTTCCAGGTACTGGTTGACGATGCTTTCCGTCGTGCGGCCGCGTTCGGCGATATCCCGCTGCATGCGGCGGATGAAGCGCACGTCGGCCGCGGTATCGACGAAGATCTTCAGCGACATCATGTCGCGCAGGTCGGCGTCGTACAGGGCGAACAGGCCTTCGATCACGATGACCGGGGCCGGCTTGACGGTGATGGTCTGGTTGGAGCGGTTGTCGATCGTGAAGTCGTAGACCGGCATCTCGATCGTTTCGCCATTGCGCAAGGCGCGGACGTGCTCGACCAGCAGCGGCCAGTCGAAGGCGTCCGGGTGGTCGTAATTCTGCTTGCGGCGCACTTCGGGGGTGAGGTCGGACTGGTCGCGGTAGTAATCGTCCTGCATCACCACCGACACCACCTCGGCGCCGAACGAGGCCAGTACTTGTTGGGTCACCGTCGACTTGCCGCTGCCGCTGCCGCCGGCAACGCCAATCACGAACGGTTGGAAGGAAATCTGATTCATCCCCGCATGATACCGGAGCGGCGGGCGCGCCGACAGGGGCGCTTGACCTAAAAGGAAGTGTCACGACTTCCAGGCAGCCATGCGCTCATCCCAACTGAAGACCTGGTACGGGGGACTTTCTCCACTCAGCAAGACGGGCACGGTGATCTGGCCACGGTCGCCGCCATCACATTCAGGCGGCCAGACCATCCAACTGATCAGGTAATACCACCACTCTCCATCGCCATCACGTGCTTTCTTCAAAGCACAAGCGTCGAACGCAGGTTCCGCCCACGGGTAAGACGCTAACATCCTGGCGAGCGTGATCTTTGACTGAGCAATTGCCTGACGGGGTGGCAAAGGAGGAAAGTCCTCGCCCGGCAACCATTGAGTGCTATATGTTTCCTGGCTCCTATCGAGGGAGAACTTGAAAACGACCTCTTCAAAATAGTAGGAGTAAAGCTTCATTGAGAATAACTGATGAATTGCTCGACGTCGGCTTCGCTCAGGGCTTGTATTCGATCAACGGAGGCGGCAACACGTCGCTCGGGGACTCGCAGCGAGCAGGAGCGCCACGGACAGCGCCAGCAGCCGGCCGGTCCGATGTGCGCTACCAGAGATGGTGGATATGCGGCGCGATCATCTCGCGGTAGAGTGCACGCAGTTCAGACATGACTTCCGGCGCGAGCGGCGCAAGCGCGGCCGCTTCGGTGTTCGACCTTGCCTGCGTGGCGTTCCTGGCGCCCGGGATCACGGTGCTGACGCCCTCTTCCATCAGGATCCAGCGCAGGGCGAACTGCGCCATCGACGCGCCGCCGGGGACCAGCTTGCGGATGTGTTCCACCGCTTCCAACGCCAACGGGTAGGGAACGCCGGCGAAGGTCTCCCCCTTGTCGAATGCCTCGCCATTGCGGTTGAAGGCGCGGTGGTCGTCGGCGGCGAATGGGGTGTCGGCGCTCATCTTGCCGGTCAGGAGTCCCGATGCCAGCGGCACCCGCACGATCACGCCGATATCCCGCTTCTTCGCTTGCTCGAAGAACAGCGTGGCGGGACGCTGGCGGAAGATGTTGTAGATGATCTGGACGGTCGCCACGTTCGGGTATTCGATGGCCTTCAGCGCCTCTTCCACCTTTTCGACGGAGACGCCGTAATGCCGGATCTTGCCCTCGGCAACCAGCTCGTCCATCGCCCCGAAGACTTCGGGCCGGTAGTAGACGGCAGGCGGCGGGCAATGCAGCTGCACCAGGTCCAGGCAATCCACCCGCAGATTGCGCAGCGAGCGCTCCACGAAGTCGTTCAGGTTCGCCTTGGTATAGCCTTCGGCGACATGGGGAGCCAGGCGGCGGCCGGCCTTGGTCGCGACGAACGGGCGTTCGCCGCCGCGCTCAGCCAGCACCTCCGCGATGATCTGTTCCGAGCGGCCATCGCCGTACACGTCGGCGGTGTCGATGAAGTTGCACCCTTGGTCCAGGGCCGCATGCAATGCCGCCTTGGCGTCTTCCATGCTGACGTCGCCCCAGGCGCCGCCGATGGCCCAGGCGCCGAAACCGATTTCAGAGACGCTTGCGCCGGTACGGCCCAGTTTTCGTTCTTGCATATGTCGATCCTTGGTTAGCGCAAGCTCAGTGAGCTCGCTCCCAGTTCGGTCCCACGCCGGTCTCCGCCACCAGCGGCACCTTCAGCGTGGCCACGCCCGCCATCAGCTCGGGCAGTTTCACGCGCACCAGTTCCAGCTCGGCTTCCGGCACCTCGAGCACCAGTTCGTCGTGCACCTGCATGATCATGCGGGTGCCCAGCTTCTCGGCTTCCAGCCAGCCCTGCACCGCGATCATGGCCAGCTTGATCAGGTCGGCCGCCGTGCCCTGCATCGGCGCGTTGATCGCCGCGCGTTCGGCGCCGGCGCGGCGCGGGCCGTTCGGCGAGTTGATCTCGGGGAGCCACAGGCGGCGCCCGAACACGGTCTCCACATACCCGCGCGCCTTGGCCTGCAGGCGGGTTTCGTCCATGTACTGCTTCACGCCGGCGAAGCGCGCGAAATAGCGCTCGATGTAGTTGGAGGCCGCGCCGCGCTCGATGCCCAGGTTCTGGGCCAGGCCGAAGGCGCTCATGCCGTAGATCAAGCCGAAGTTGATCACCTTGGCGTAGCGGCGTTGTTCGCTCTGCACGTCGCCAGGGGCGATGCCGAAGATCTCGGCGGCGGTGGCGCGGTGGATGTCCTCGCCTTCCGCGAAGGCCTTCAGCATGGCCGGGTCGCCCGAGATGTGCGCCATGATGCGCAACTCGATCTGCGAATAGTCGGCCGAGACGATCACGCTCCCCTGTGGTGCGATGAAGGCTTCGCGGATGCGGCGCCCTTCCGCGTTGCGCACCGGGATGTTCTGCAGGTTCGGCTCGTTCGAGGACAGGCGGCCGGTGATGGCCACCGCCTGCGCGTAATTGGTGTGCACGCGGCCGGTCTGCGGGTTGACCATCTTGGGCAGCTTGTCGGTATAGGTCGACTTGAGCTTGGACATGCCGCGGTGTTCCAGCAGGATCTTCGGCAGCGGGTAGTCCTCCGCCAGCTTCTGCAGCACCTCTTCGTCGGTGGACGGCGCGCCGGTGGCGGTCTTCTTGATCACCGGCAGGCCGAGCTTGCCGAAGAAGATCTCGCCGATCTGCTTGGGCGAGCCGAGGTTGAAGGGGCCGCCGGCCAGCTCATAGGCCTGCTGCTCCAGCTCCATCATGCGTGCGCCCAGCTCGCCCGACTGCACCGCCAGCAGCTCGGCGTCGATCAGCACGCCGTTGCGCTCGATCTTCTGCAGCACCTCCATGGTCGGCATCTCGATCTCGCGGTAGATGCGCGTCAATCCCGCGTCGCTCTCGACGTGGGGCAGCATGGTCTGGTGCAGGCGCAGCGTGATGTCGGAATCCTCGCCCGCGTATTCGGTGGCGCGGCCCAACTCGACCTGGTCGAAGCAGATCATGTTGGCGCCCTTGCCGCACACATCGACGAAAGGAATGGTGGTGTAGCCGAGGTGGCGCATCGCCATGGTGTCCATGTCGTGCGGCTTGTGCGATTCGAACACGTAGGACTGCAGCAGGGTGTCGTGCACGATCCCCTTGAGCTTGATGCCGTGGTTCTCGAAGATGTGCATGTCGTACTTCAGGTTCTGGCCCAGCTTGGGCTTGGCCGGATCCTCCAGCCAGGAACGCATGCGTTCGAGCACGTGCTCGCGATTCAGCTGATCGGGCGCGCCGGCATAGCGGTGCGCCACCGGGATGTAGGCGCCCTTGCCCGCTTCGACCGAGAGCGAGATGCCGACCATCTGCGCGCTCATCGGGTCGAGCGAGGTGGTCTCGGTGTCGACCGAGGTCAGCTCGGCGGCGTCGATCAGCGCCAGCCATTTGTCCAGCTGCTCGTCGGTGAGCACGGTCTCGTATTCGCCCTTGATGATGGCCATGCCCGGCAAGCTGCCGGTGGCCCCCTCGGGCGAATTGAGCGCGGCGCCGCCCGGGCCCGCGCCACGCGCCGGCGCCACCGCGCCGTCGGCACGGGGCGCCCCGCCCAGGTCGCGCAGCATGGTCTTGAATCCGTAGCGCTGGAAGAAGTCGCGCAGGGCTTCGGCGTCCTCGGGACGGCCGACCAGGGTTTCCTCGAAGGAGACCACGTGCTTGACCAGGTCGCAGTCGGTCTTCACGGTGATCAGCTCACGGCCCTTCGGCAGCCACTCGAGGGCGGCGCGCAGGTTCTCGCCGACCGCGCCGCCGATGGCATGGGCGTTCTCGATCACGCCGTCGAGCGAGCCGTGCAGGGTCAGCCACTTCAGCGCCGTCTTGGGACCGCACTTGTTCACGCCCGGCACGTTGTCGACGGTGTCGCCGATCAGGGTCAGGTAGTCGATGATGCGGTTCGGCGCCACGCCGAATTTCGCCAGCACGCCGGCCTCGTCGAGCTTCTCGTTGCTCATCGTATTGACGAGCATGACCTTGTCGTTGACCAGCTGGGCCAGGTCCTTGTCGCCGGTCGAGATGATGGTCTTCATGCCGCGCGCGGCGGCCTGCACGGCCAGGGTGCCGATCACGTCGTCGGCCTCGACGCCCTCGACCGTCAGGATCGGCCAGCCGAGGTGGCGCACCACCTCGTGGATCGGTTCGATCTGCTTGCCCAGGTCTTCCGGCATCGAGGCGCGGGTGGCCTTGTATTCCGGGTAGAGCTCGTCGCGGAAGGTCTTGCCCTTGGCGTCGAACACGCAGGCGATGTAGGCCGCCGGGTAGTCGGCGCGCAGGCGGCGCAGCATGTTGACCATCCCGTGCATGGCGCCGGTCGGGAAACCGTCCGGGCTGCGCAGGTCGGGCAGCGCGTGGTAGGCGCGGTAGAGGTAGCTGGAGCCGTCAACGAGCAGCAGGGTATTTTCCATAGGGCGACATCTCAAAATAAGGCCGGCGCGACCGCGCCAAAGTGTCCGGCATTATCGCAGAATCGGCTGGGCCGCCGCACAAGAGATGGCGGGCACGGCGGAACGGTCTCTGCACACTTTTCACAGGGAAGCGTGTCTGTTTGTTACAATGAACCAAACGATACAAGGTGACCATCATGTTGCGCACATCTTCCCGCCTGAAACTCCTGACGCTGTGCCTCATCGCGCACGCCGGCCTGGCCGCGGCGCAATCGCAGCAGCAGGCTCCCGCCCAACAGCGCCCGGCCCAGACGCCGCCGCAGCTCGAGCGCATCGAACCGGGCAGCGATGTGCCGGCCACCACCATTCCGCCGAAAGAACGTACCCGCATTACCGAAAAGCGGGACAACAGCGGGCAGGTCACCGAAGTGGAAGTGCAAAGCGGCAAGAGCCGTTACATCATGAAGCCGCACAACCCGCCCGGCAACGCCCAACCCGGCGACGCCCAGAGCGGCGCGATCCGCGCCCCACAATGGCAGGTCATGGAATTCGACTTTGGCAATCCGAAGAAGCAGGAGGCCAATCCGGCCAACGCGGCCCCCTCGCCGGCGCCGGCCAAGGCGGGCGTGCCCGCACGCGCCGATGCGCCGCCGCCGCCGCCACTGGAACCCGTCGAGAAAAAATAATCCTGACGCCGCAGCCGGCTTCGACGGCTGCAGCCGACCCTCACCTTTGTTGCTAGCTCATGGCAGTTTTTACCGCGGTCTCGCTGGACGACCTTTCCCAGTGGATCAAGCAGTTCCCCCTCGGCGACGCCCTCGCGCTCCAGGGCATTTCCTCCGGCATCGAAAACAGCAATTTCTTCCTCACCACCGAGCGTGGGGAATTCGTGCTGACCATTTTCGAAAACCTCAGCTTCGCGCAACTGCCCTTCTACGTGCAGCTGATGCGCCACCTTGCCGAGCGCGGCATTCCAGTGCCGGCGCCGGTGCCGACCATCGACGGCGAACTGGTGGTCGCCCTGCAGGGCAAGCCGGCCATCATCGTCAGCCGCCTGAGCGGCGCCTCGCAGCTCGATCCGCAGCCGGCGCATTGCGCCGAGGTCGGCGCCATGCTGGCGCGCATGCACCTGGCCGGGCGCGACTTCGCCCTGCACCAGCCCAACCTGCGCGGCCTGGACTGGATCACGGCGACCGCGCCCACCGTACTGCCGCTGGTGTCAACGCTTGAGGCCGAACTGCTGCGCAATGAAGTGCGATACCAAGCCGACTTCGCCGCGACCGGCACCTACGCGGCATTGACCCGCGGCCCGGTGCACGCCGACCTGTTCCGCAATAACGTGATGTTCGAAGGCGAGCGCCTGACCGGCTGCTTCGACTTCTACTTTGCCGGCGTCGACACCTGGCTGTTCGACGTCGCCGTGACCGTCAACGACTGGTGCGTCGACCTCGCCACGGGCGTGCTGGACGAAGCACGCGTGCGCGCCCTGCTGGACGCCTACCACGCCGTACGCCCGTTCACGCCCGAAGAACAGGCTGCGTGGCTGCCGATGCTGCGCGCCGGCGCCCTGCGCTTCTGGCTGTCGCGCCTGTACGACCTGCATATTCCGCGTGCGGCAGAACTGCTCACGCCCCACGACCCCACCCACTTCGAACGCATCCTGCGTGCCCGCATCGAACGCGGCGCGCCCGACCTGCCCACATGAACTCACTTCCTGCAATCACCGGCTGGCACTGGCTCAAGCAAGGCGCCGGCCTGTTCCGCCAACAACCGGCCGCGCTGACCACGCTGCTGTTCGCGAACATCCTGATCAGCATCGGCATCAGCGCCGTGCCCCTGCTGGGGCCCATGATCGCGGTGGTCCTGATCCCTTCGTTCTCGATGGCCTTCATGAAGGCCTGCCTGATGATCGAGAACGGCGAGCGGGTCACGCCCGGCGTGCTGCTGACGGGCTTCCGCCAGCCGGTGGTGAAGGATTTGTGCAAGGTCGGCCTGATCTACCTGGCGGTGTCGCTCCTGATGGCCGTGATCACGCGCTTCGCTGTCGATCCGGGCTTCTGGGAACAGGTGGCGCGCCAGGGACGCGAGGGCGGCCAGCCGCAGGTGGCGGGCTCGGACGTGCTGGCGATGTTCATGATTTTCGGGCTGGACGTGGCGGTCTTGATGTCGCTGTGCTTCGCCGCCCCGCTCACCTACTGGCAGAAGATGACGGCCGGTAAAGCGGTGTTCTACAGCTTCTTCGCCGTGGTGCGCAGCGCGCGCGTGTTCATCGTGCTGCTGCTGGCCTGGTTCGCGATTTTCTTCGGCATCTGCATGGTGATCACCCTGCTGCTGGGCGCCTCGAACATGACGCGCGTGGTGATCATGTGGCTGATCTTCCTGTTCATCCTGCTGCTGCAGTGCGCGATGTACGTGGGATTCAGGCAGATTTTCGGCAAGCCGGTGGATGGTGCAGCCCCGACCGGCGGCGTCAATCTGAGCAAATAGCCCCAGCACGTCGTTCCCGCGCAGGCGGGAACCCAATTTCTGTGTGAGTTATCAAAACGCTGGCAAACCTGGATTCCCGCCTTCGCGGGAATGACGGTTTATAGGCAAACGCAGAGAATGATGCAATCGAGCGTTTAGCGGCCGACCCGCTCCAGCTTCGCAATCGACAGGTCCAGCACCTTCATCCCCGCCGCGCCAAAGTTGATCTGGGCGCGCGCCGCGCCCGCCCCGCCCTCGATGTTCACGATCACCCCCTCGCCGAACTTGGCGTGGGAAACGCTTTCCCCCACGCGCCAGCCCGAGCCGTTGCCGGACTTCTGGGTGATCTGCTGCGCGATCTTGTTGTCGGAGCCGTCGCGGAAAGCCGCATCGTCCCAGGCCGTGGTCGATTTACGCCCGGCGAACCAATTCGTTTGGACGCGCGGCGACAGCCACTTGATCGATTCTTCCGGCAGTTCGTCGAAGAAGCGCGACTTCATGTTGAAGCGCGTCTGGCCGTGCAGCATGCGCTGCTGGGTGAAGCTCATGTACAAACGCTTGCGCGCGCGCGTGATCGCCACGTACATCAGGCGCCGTTCCTCGTCGACGCCATCGAGTTCGCGCGCGCTGCTCTCGTGCGGGAACAGGCCTTCTTCCAGACCGGTGATGAACACGGCGTCGAATTCCAGGCCCTTGGCCGAGTGCACGGTCATGAGCTGCAGCGCGTCCTGCCCGGCCTGGGCCTGGGCGTCGCCCGCTTCCAGCGAGGCGTGGGTGAGGAAGGCCGATAGCGGCGACATCACGCTGGCCAGCGGGGCATCCGAATCGAGGATCTCGATGCCGTCCTGGTTGACGATGGCTTCGCCGATCTGGGGCAGCGCCTGCGGGCCGAGGTGGGCCGGGGCGCCCTGGCCGAAGCCTTCTTCCTGCACGAACTGGGTGGCGGCGTTGACCATCTGCTCCAGGTTCTCGATGCGGTCGGCGCCCTCTTTTTCGTTCTGGTAGTGCAGCAACAGGCCGCTGCGCTCCAGCACCACGCTCACCAGTTCCGGCAGCGGCAGCTGCTGGGTCTCGAAACGCGCAGACTCGACCAGCTTCACAAAAGCGCCGAGCGCGCTGCCGGCCTTGCCCGTCATGTAGGGCACCGCCGCGTACAGCGAGATGCCGTAGGTGTCGGCCGCCATCTGCAGCTGCTCGATCGAGCGCGCGCCGATGCCGCGCGTGGGGAAGTTCACCACGCGCAGGAAAGCCGAATCGTTGTGCGGGTTGTCCATCAGCTGCAGGTAGGCGATGGCGTGCTTGACCTCGGCGCGCTGGAAGTAGCGCAGGCCGCCGTACACGGTGTAGGGCAGGCCGGCCGCGAACAGCGCGTGCTCGATCACGCGGCTCTGCGCGTTGGAGCGGTACAGGATCGCGATCTCGCTGCGCGGCATGCCCTCGTTCATGAGGCTCTTGGCTTCCTCGATGATCCACTGGGCTTCCTCGAGGTCGCTGGACGCTTCGTACACGCGCACCTGCTCGCCCTGCCCCGCGTCGGTGCGCAGGTTTTTACCTAAGCGCTTGGTGTTGTTGGCGATCAGGTAGTTGGCGCTGTCGAGGATGTGGCCGAAGGAGCGGTAGTTCTGCTCCAGCTTGATCAGGTTCTTGACGCGGAATTCGCGCTCGAAGGCCTGCATGTTGCCGACGTTGGCGCCGCGGAAGGCATAGATGCTCTGGTCGTCGTCGCCTACGGCGAAGATGGCGCCGCCGCCCTCCTCGTCGTGTCCTGCCAGCAGTTTGAGCAGGTTGTACTGCAGGTCGTTGGTATCCTGGAACTCGTCGACCAGGATGTGGCGGAAGCGCATCTGGTAGTGGTGGCGCAGCGGGCCGTTCCTGGCCAGCAGCTCGTACGAGCGCAGCAGCAGCTCGGCGAAATCGACCACGCCCTCGCGCTGGCACTGGCCCTCGTACAGTTCGTAGAGCTCGATCATGCGGCGCTCGATCGGGTCGTTCGGTTCCAGGCGATTGGCGCGCAGGCCCTGCTCCTTGGCATTGTTGATGAAGTACATCAGCGCCTTGGCCGGGTATTTTTCATCGTCCACGTTGGCCGCCTTCAGCATGCGCTTGATGAGCGAGAGCTGGTCTTGCGAATCGAGGATCTGGAAGGCTTGCGGCAGCGCGGCATCCTTGTAGTGGGTGCGCAGCAGGCGGTTGCACAGGCCGTGGAAGGTGCCGATCCACATGCCGCGCGTATTAATCGGCAGCATGGAGGACAGGCGGGTCAGCATCTCCTTGGCCGCCTTGTTGGTGAAAGTCACCGCCATGATGCCGGCGGGCGACACCTGCCCGGTCTGGATCAGCCAGGCGATGCGGGTCGTCAGCACGCGCGTCTTGCCGGAACCGGCGCCGGCCAGGATCAGCGCGCTCTGCGACGGCAGGGTGACGGCGGCGAGCTGTTCAGGATTGAGGTTATGGAGGAGATTCTGCATCCGGCCATTATAACGCCGTGATTACTGTATGCCCATCCAGTCGTGCCGCGGCAGCCACGCCATCCTTGTTTTATCTCTTGCCTGTACTAGCCTGAAAGGCCACGGCGGCGGCAGGACGCCGTCGCCAATGAGCGAACACGACAGGAGGATGGTATGGCAACCGACAAAGAAGCAGGCGCGTTTCCGGTCGACCAACCGGTCAAGGCCCTGATACGCGACCACGACATGGTGCGCGCGCTGGCCGACAGGTATCTCGACAGCGACAGCCCGGAGGTCAAGAAGCAGGCCGGGACGCAGATCCTGCAGGCCCTGCACATGCACTCGCGGCTGGAGGAATCGATCTTCTATCCGGCGGTGCGCAGCATCGACCCGTCCCTGGTCGGCCGCTTCGAGCAGGACCACCTGCACGTGGACGACCTGCTGGCGACCCTGGACGGCATGTCGCTCGACGACGCCCACAGCGACGACTTGATGCGCGAACTGATCAGCGCCGTCTCGGCCCACATCCAGGAAGAGGAAAGCGCGCTGTTCCCACGCATCGAAGGGGCGGGAATCGACATGACGGCGATCGGATTGCAGATGCAGTCCTTCGAGGCCAACCTGGTGCACACGCAGGCCCAGATCAGCGACGGCAGCATCCGGCGGCGCTAGCGCGGCAGGCTATTTCCCGGCCGAACGCGTGCTCGGGTATTCGGGCAGGCCGTCGCGCAGTTGCATCCAGCTCAGGCGACTGCGCACGAAGGTGTGGTCGCCTGGCGGCACCTGTTCAGGATCGGTGAGGCTGGCGCTGGCGATGTCCAGTTCTTCCGGCCAGCGGGCGTCTTCGAAAGTGAGCGTCGTGCCGCATTGCGGGCAAAAGCCGCGCAGGACGTGCTCGCTCGAGGCGAAGCGCTGCGGCTCGCCTTTGGTGAAGCGGAAGTCGGCCCGGCGCGCGCTGAACCAGGCCAGTGCCGGCGCCCCGGAAATCCGGCGGCAGTCGCTGCAGTGGCACAGCGTGCTGTTGAACACTTCGCCGCTCACCGTGTAGCGAACTGCACCGCAGAAACATCCTCCTTGCAAAGTCATCTGGTCTCCTTTCTGGCAGCCAACAACCGGCTCATCAGTATAAGCGGCCCATCGTTTCGCGCGCCGCCCAATTGTCTTTTCGCTTATTTTAAATAGAGATTCGCGACAAATCGCGTGGCCCGTCAGACCATGTCGTTCACGAAGCCCCGAGTCTCGCACCCCGTTTCGGGCCAACATGTCATGGGTGCGAGCAGCTTCCAGCTCAAAGGAGAATTCTTATGCTGAACCGCGTAGTTACCGTTGCCGCACTTGCCGTCGGTGGCATGATGCTGTCCAAAAAACTGAAACAGAACCGCAGCGGCTATGGCGCCAGTTCGTCGGTGTCGGAGTCGATCGAGATCAACGTCCCGGTCAAGACTGCATACAACCAGTGGACCCAGTTCGAGGACTTCCCGCAGTTCATGAAGAGCGTCAAGGAAATCCGCCAACTCGACGACAAGCACCTGCACTGGCGCGCCAACGTGGCCGGCGAAGAGAAGGAGTGGGATGTCGAAATCACCGAGCAGATCCCGGACAAGCGCATCGCATGGCGCAGCGTCACCGGCGTGAAGAACGGTGGTGTCGCCACTTTCCACAAGATCTCGGATAACTGCTGCCGCGTCATGGTCCAGATGGACTACGAGCCGGAAAACGCCATCGAGTCCGTCGGCGACGCCATGGGCGCCGTGCGCATGGAACTGCGCGGCAACCTGCAGAACTTCAAGGAACTGCTGGAGAAGCGCGGCTCGGAAACCGGCGCATGGCGCGGCAAGATCGCGCAACAGTAAGATCACGCCCTGCCAGCTTTTGACCAGTTGGTAAAAAACGGCCTGCCGCGCGACGCGGCAGGCCGTTTTGCTTTTGCGCGGCCAGCCCGGCTGCCCCGCAAGCGGGCTCAGCCCGCCTGCGGCACCGGCTTCGCCAGACCTTTCTCGCGCGCCTCGCGGATCAGCGCGCGCACCGTCTTGTCCGCCGCCTTGCTCTCGCGCTCCATTTCCTTGCCAAGCGCGCCCATCTTCTTGCCGATCGCCTCCATCGGCTTGCCGGCCTCGCTCATGCGGCGGCCGATCGCCTCCATCGATTCCTGCGCCTGGCGCATGCCCGGTCCGTCGTGCAACTGGCCGATCTCGTTGCCGGCGGCCCCGAGCTCCCTGCCGACTTCGCTCATGCGCTTCTGGATGCGATCGCGCTCCTTGACGCTGTCGGTCGCGCCCAGCTGCTTGCCGAGCTTCTCCATCTCTTCGCCCAGCGCTTCCATGCGCTTCTCGACGGGGCGCAGCTTGTCCTCGTCCGGCTTGAAGCCGCGCGCCGCAATGTCCATTTCCTTGCCGAGCGCATCCATCTTCTTGCTGTGCACATCCATCTCCTTGCCGTACTCGTCCATCCGCGCGCTCAGCTTGTCGACCGGCGCCCAGGCGGCATCGACCCGGGCCAGCATGCCGGGGTCCTGGATGTAGAAGGCCTGGCCGCCTTCGCGGAACCACAGGAAGTTCCCGCCGATGCGCTCCCTGGCCTGCTTGACCTCATCCCAGTCGTCGCTGCTGCCGCTCATGCTCATGCCCCTGTCGCCGGCGCGCACCACGGCGTAGGGCGGCTCGGCGCCGGGCTTGACGACGCGGCGCGCCGCCGGTTCAGGCGCGGATGCGGCGGCGGCATGCACCGGCGCGGACCAGGAATAGAAGGCGGCGCAGGCGGCCAGGCCCAGGATCGGAAGCGCCAGCTTCCAGTTCAGCGGTTCGGCTTCGGGACGAACCAGGCGTTTGATGCGGGACATAAGCTTTCCTCCATGTGCTGCTGGGGCAAGTTGCGGGGTGGACTGGAACAGGTCCAGCTCGGACAATGCAAGTGCCAGGCGCCGCGGTTCGCCGAGCGTGCTTGCGGCTACATCATCTGCAATCTGTTCACGCTCTTCACGGATCCGCTTCGACAGCCACCACACGGCCGGGTGGTAGAACAGCAGGATCTCGATCGCGCTCTGGATCAAGTTCACTACGTAATCGCAACGGCGCACGTGGGCCAGTTCGTGCGCCAGCAGCGCTTCCAGCAGCTGCGGCGGCATGCCCGACACCAGCGACGCCGGCACCAGCACCACCGGGCGCCACCAGCCGGCCGTCACCGGGCTGGCCAGGTCATGGACCAGGCCGAGCGTGACGCGGCGGGCAATGCCCATCCGGCGCGCCAACTCGTCGAGCCGCGCCTGCCATGCGGGGTCCGGCCGGTACTGCCCCGCCCGGGTCCGCCGCCGCACCCAGGCCAGCCCGAGCGCCATGCGCAGGGCCAGCAGGCCGGCGCCCAGCGCCCAGAACAGCAGCACCAGGGGCAGTCGTTCCTGCAGGGCGGGCTCCCATCCGGCGAACCTGCCGGCATCGATGGCGGTCATTGGCAACGCCGACACGGCGGCGGCCACCGTATTCGCGGCCGCCACGGGCAGCGCGGAACTGGCCGCCCCGGCATCCGCCTCGGCCATGCGCATGAGCATCCCGGCCAGCGGCAATGCCGCGCACAGCAGCAGCGCGCCGCAAGCCACCAGGTAGCGCGCCTGCGGCCGCGCCTTGCGCATCAGCGCCAGCAGCAAGGCCGCCACCCAGCCGACCAGCAGTCCCTGCCACAGGAAATCGATCAGCGCCCAGGCCAGGCTGCTTGCCGCCGTACCGAACAACTCGTTCATCGGGTGTGCTCCCTCATCGTTAACAACTAGATTAAAAGTTCTAGATAAAATTGTCTAGAACTTTTTTTCTACTTCGATCAATCCTCTTGGGGGTCAGGTCTGACATTTGGACACGGCCTGAGCAATACAACCAAGTCATGCTCGAGTTCGTGTCCGAATGTCAGACCTGACCCCGGTTAGATTAAGTGTGGGTTGGGACGAGGGCCAGCCTGCTGCGACAGGCGGCCGGAATGGCGGGACAGGATGAAAAAAGCGGCCCGGAGGCCGCTGTGCGGAGAGGATCAGTAGACCACGACGGAGCGGATCGACTCGCCCGACTTCATCAGGTCGAAGCCTTCGTTGATGCGTTCGAGCGGCAGGTGGTGGGTGATCAGGTCGTCGATGTTGATCTTGTTTTCCATGTACCAGTCGACGATCTTCGGCACGTCGGTGCGGCCGCGCGCGCCGCCGAAGGCGGAGCCCTTCCACACGCGGCCCGTGACCAGCTGGAACGGACGGGTCGAGATCTCCTGGCCGGCCGCCGCCACGCCGATGATGATCGACTGGCCCCAGCCCTTGTGGCAGCACTCCAGCGCCTGGCGCATGGTGGTGACGTTGCCCACGCACTCGAAGCTGTAGTCGGCGCCGCCATCCGTCAGCTGGACGATGGCGTCGACCACGTTCTCGACCTTGGTCGGATTGATGAAGTGGGTCATGCCGAACTTGCGCGCCATGGCTTCGCGTTCCGGGTTCAGGTCCACACCGATGATCTTGTCGGCGCCGACCATCTTGGCCGCCTGGATCACGTTCAGGCCGATGCCGCCCAGGCCGAACACGACCACGTTCGCGCCCGCCTCCACCTTGGCGGTGAAGATCACGGCGCCGATGCCGGTGGTGACGCCGCAGCCGATGTAGCAGATCTTGTCGAAGGGCGCGTCCGAACGTACCTTGGCCAGCGCGATCTCCGGCACCACGATGTAGTTCGAGAAGGTCGAGGTGCCCATGTAGTGGTACAGCGGCTTGCCGTCGAGCGAGAAGCGCGAGGTCGCGTCGGGCATCAGGCCGCGGCCCTGGGTGGAGCGGATCGCCTGGCACAGGTTGGTTTTCTGCGACAGGCAGAACTTGCACTGGCGGCATTCCGGGGTGTACAGCGGAATGACGTGGTCGTCCTTGCGCAGGCTCGTGACGCCCGGGCCGACGTCGACCACCACGCCCGCGCCTTCATGGCCGAGGATGGCCGGGAACAGGCCTTCCGGATCGGCGCCGGACAGCGTGTAGTAGTCGGTGTGGCAGATGCCGGTCGCCTTGACCTCGACCAGCACCTCGCCGGCCTTCGGGCCTTCGAGTTCGACTTCTTCGATCGTGAGCGGGTGGCCCGCCTTCCATGCAACTGCAGCCTTGGTCTTCATGTTTTCCTTCCTAACCGAGCGTGGACGCCGCCGGATTGCAACGCCGTAAAGTTTGAAATGATAACAAGGAGTCGGCAGGCGTGTGGCGCGCCTCTGCGTTTGCACGGACAGAGGATCGGACGATGCGCTTTTTGCAGGTATTTGGGAACAACGATAACACGCTGTACAGACGGCGTGTATGGACAATCGGTAGCGTGCTGTGCCTGATCAAGTGTTTCCTGCGCACAGTTGAATTCGGTATGCATATATACAAGTTTTTGAAATACACTATTTTTACCGCCCATGAGGTGGCACAAAAAGCGCACGAGGCCTACAGAGCCAAGGCGACATAACTTGTTTTCAAACGGAGAAGATTCATGGTAGACAAAAACACTCGCGCATCCTCCCTTCGCGTTTGCCTGGCAGCCCTGGTCGCTGCTGGCGTGCTCGGCAACGCACAGGCCGCGGCTCCCGACACCACCCGCGTCATCGTCGCCTTCAAGCCGGGCGCCGCCGCCAAGGTGAAGTCGGCAGTCGCCGCAGCCAAGGGTTCGGTCAAGCACGACATCTTCGGCATGAACGCCATGGCCATCGAGGTCCCGGCAGTCGCGCTGAAAGGACTGGAGAACAACCCCAACGTCGAATACATCGAAGAAGACGTGATCCGCAAGCCGTTCGCGCTCACCTCGCCGTCGACCGGCACTCCGTATGCGTCGGGCCAACTGGTACCGTACGGCATCAAGCAGGTGCAGGCCGACCTGCTGAGCGACGCGAATGCCGCCAACCGCAAGGTCTGCATCATCGATTCGGGCTACGACCGCAGCCACGAAGACCTGTCGGGCAATCCGGCTACCGGCGAATACGACGCCGGCACCGGCTGGTGGTACACCGACGAGAACAGCCACGGCACCCACGTGGCCGGCACCATCGCCGCCATCAACAACGCCGGCACCGGCGTGGTCGGCGTGGCCGCCAACAAGCAGCTCAAGCTGCACATCGTGAAGGTGTTCGGCGCCAGCGGCTGGGCCTATTCCTCGACCCTGGCCTCGGCCGCCAACAAGTGCGGCGCCGCCGGCGCCAACGTCATCAGCATGTCGCTGGGCGGCGGCCGCAAGAGCACCACCGAGCAGAAGGCCTTCGACAGCCTCTATTCGAAAGGTGTGCTGAGCCTGGCCGCGGCCGGCAACGACGGCAACACCGTGGTGTCCTACCCGGCCGGCTACTCGAGCGTGATCATGGTCGGCGCGGTCGACGAGAACAAGCAATGGGCGAGCTTCTCGCAATACAACAGCAGCGTCGAACTGGCCGGCCCGGGCGTGAGCGTCCTGTCGACCGTGCCGATGGGCACCGGCCAGGAAGCCGTCCTGAGCGTCGGCGGCACCGCCTACGCGCCGGGGGCGATGGAAGGCTCGCCGGTCAAGACCGCCACCGCACCGCTGGCCGACTTCGGCATCGGCGACAAGGTCAACACCGCCGTCTCCGGCAAGGTCTGCCTGATCCAGCGCGGCACCGTGGACTTCGCCACCAAGGTCTCGAACTGCCAGAACAGCGGCGGCGTCGGCGCCGTGGTGTACAACAACGCGGCGGGCGCCTTCGGCGGCACGCTGGGCACCACCGTGACCAACATCCCGTCGGTCACCGCGACCGATACCGATGGCGCCGCGATGAAGCTGCAGCTGGGCCAGAGCGCGACCGTCGGCATCAAGACCAGCAACTACGCCTACTTCGACGGCACCTCGATGGCGACCCCGCACGTGTCGGCCGTCGCCGCCCTGGTGTGGAGCTACTTCCCGACCTGCACTGCCGCGCAGATGCGCGCCTCGCTGACCAAGAGCGCGCTCGACCTGGGCACTGCCGGCCGCGACACCAAGTACGGCTTCGGCCTGGTGCAGGCCAAGGCCGCCCGCGACCGCATCGCTTCGCTGGGCTGCGGTAACTAAGCCCTGGCGCTGCAATGAAAATGGGACGCCTGCGGGCGTCCCATTTTTTATGCTGCGCCGTCCAGAAGCAGGCGCATTTCCTGTTCCATGTGCGGCGCGCCTTCGCGCATCGGGTAGGGTTCGCCGATCGCCTTGAAACCCGCGCGCTCGTACAACCCGAGCGCGCCCGCGTTCGCATTGTTCACGCCCAGGTGCACGACCCGGCTCCCGCGCCTTCTCGCCCATCCGAGCGCCTCATCCAGCATGGCCGCCGCCACGCCGCGACCGCGCGACTCCGGCGCCACCCACATCTGGAACAGGTTCACCCGGCCGGCGTCCTGGGCGTCCACCTTGGCCCACAGCAGGCCCACGAACGCGCCGCCCTGCTCCGCCACCAGCGCGCAGTCGATGCCGGAGACCGCGGATTTCGCCACCCGCGCCGCCCAGGTGTCGTCCGGCAACCCCTCTTCCCTGGCCAGCGTGCTGCCGAAGGCATCGGGCGCATCGGCCAGCGCGCGCAGGCGGATCGCGCGGTAGGCCTGCCATTCCTGCGGCCGCAGGCGCCGCACCAGGACTGCGCCCCCGCTCACTTGGCGGCCGGCTCGCCGGCAGTGAGCGCGCGTCCCTTGGCGGCGTAGTTGGCCGCCTTCGGCGCCGCCGTCCAGGTCGGGCGCTCGGTCGCATTGGCGATGTCGTACACGCCTTCGGTCAGCATGCGCGTGACGCGCGCCATGTTGTCGTAGTCGAGCTTGTCCCAGGTGTCGTCCTTGCCGTGGTAGTCCGAGAAGCCGTAGGCCACCGACAGGGTGTGCGCCGGCACGCCGGCGTCGGCCAGCGACTGGTTGTCGGCGCGCGAGAAGAAGGCGTCGCTGAAGGCCGCATGCTTCCACAGGCGGATGCCGGTGCGCTCGGCGGATTTCTTGAGCATGTCGCCGAGGGTCGAGAAATCGTAGCCGGTCATGGCGATCGAATTGAGCTGCCTGCCTTCGCTGTCGTCGGTGCGGCCGGTCTGCTCGAGGTTGATGTTCACCACCGTGTCCTTCAGCGGGAACACCGGGTGGCGCGCATAGTACTTCGAGCCCAGCATGCCGAGTTCCTCGCCGAAGAAGGTCATGAACACGATGCTGCGGCGCGGACGTTCCTTGCGCGCGGCCAGCACCTTGGCCGCTTCGATCAGCGATACCACGCCGCTGGCGTCGTCGTTGGCGCCGTTGTAGACCTCGCCGTCGCGAATGCCGACGTGGTCGTGGTGCGCCGTCATCAGGACGTAGGTGTTCTTCAGCACCGGATCGGAACCGCGCAGCACGCCGACCACGTTGCGCAGCTTGACCGGGCGGATGCTCGGGGCCGCGACCCGCGCGCTCACGCTTGCGCCGCCTTTCTCCAGCGCCGCCGCGGCATCGGCCGCATGCAGCACCAGCACAGGCACACCGTCCTTCGGGGGGGCTTGTTCCGGATCGATCAGCCAGCCGCCGGTGCCGGCGCCATGACGGCGCTCGCGGTCGATCATGACGACGAGCAGCGGCTTGCTCTTGAGTTTTTCCTGCAACTGGCGCGCGGCGCGCGGCACCGGCGCGGCCGGCACCACCAGCACCTTGCCGTTGGCGGCTTCGCTGTTCTCCAGCGCATCCTTCCAGCTCATGAACACCGCCGGCGCGTTCGCGAGCGTAACCGGGTCGAGGAAGTTGCCGGTCGCGCCGCCGCGCGGGACCGCGATGCTGCCGCCGCCGGCAAGCACGGTCAGGCTCACGTCGTCCGCCTTGCGCTCGGCGTACTGCCAGGTCGCGGTCTGGAAGTAGCCGTCGTCACCGGCCGGCTGCAGGCCGGCCTTGCGGAACTGGGCCGCGATGTAGTCGGTGGCGAGGTCCTGTCCGCGCGAGGGCGTGCCGCGGCCTTCCAGCTCGTCCGAGGAAAGGTATTGCACGTGGGTGCGTAGCGCTTCCGGCGAAATGGTGGCGGTGTTGGTGGAAATCTGGGCGCAGCCGGCTGCGGCGAACGCGAATACGAGAGCGGATACGAGCTTGGTCGTGTGAAGGCGCATGCAATGTGCTTTCATGGAAGTGGCAAGAAAAGCAATATCGCATGCTCGCCCGCATATGGTCAATCCGCAGGAGGCGCTTTCGATGCATATGTCTGGCAGCGTGTCCGGGAATATGTTCCCGAGCGAACCGACCGCGGGGCCAAATCCGTTTACGCTTTGTCCTGTCCTCTCCGATTGCCGACCTATGCGAGAACAGTTGCAATTCCTGTTGAACCGCCTGCGCGAGCGCTTGTGGGTCAAGCCGCTGATCGCCTGTGTCCTGTCGATTGCCGGCGTGCTGCTGGCGCATGTCGCCGACGCCATTCCGATCGATTGGAAGGTGCCTGAAATCGCGCAGGGGTCCATCGTCGACCTGCTCAAGATCATTGCCGCAAGCATGCTCGGGGTGGCCACCTTCGCGGTTGCCTCGATGGTGTCGGCCTACGCCTCGACCGGGCAATCGGCCACTGCGCGCGCCTTTCCATTGGTGGTGGCGGACGAAGTTTCCCAGAATGCGCTGTCGATGTTCGTCGGCGCCTTCATTTTCGCCATCGTGGCGCTCAGCGCGACGACCAACGACTATTTCGGCAAGGCCGGCCGCTTTACCCTGTTCGTGCTGACCTTGTCGGCCCTGGTCGTGGTCATCGTGGTCTTCGTGCGCTGGGTCGACAGTATCGCGCGGCTCGGCCGGCTGGGCGCCGTCATCGACAAGGTCGAGCAGGCCACCGCAACGGCCCTGGCAGAGCGCAAGCGCCGCCCTTGCCTGGGCGGCATCGCCGCTGCTGGTCCGCCCCGCGGCCTGGCCTTTCACGCCGACCAAAGCGGCTACCTGCAACGCATCCACATGAACGCCTTGCAGCGCTACGCCGCCAAATGCAAGCTGAACATCACGCTGGCCGTCCTTCCCGGCGCAATGATCGTTCCTTCGCGTCCGCTCGGCTATGTGCTGCCCGACGGGCCCGACAGCGGACCGATCGAGGCGGCGCGCCTGCGCGAAGCCTTCATCATCGGCCCCCTGCGCCAGTTCGACGACGACCCGCGTTTCGGCCTGGTCGTGCTGTCCGAGATCGCCTGCCGCGCCTTGTCCCCCGGCATCAATGATCCGGGCACGGCCATCGGTATCCTGGGTTCGCTGCACCGGCTGTTTGCCGAGTGGGACCGAGCTGCCGAGCCGGCCGATCCCGAGTACGACCGGGTCGCCGCACCTGTGCTCCCCGTCGACGACATGTTCGAGGATGCCTTCCCGGCCATCGCACGCGACGGCGCGGGTCTCGTCGAGGTAGCGGTGCGCCTGCAGCGCGTGCTGGGCGAACTTGGTCGTTGCGGCAGTGCGCACATGCGTGCCGCGGCCCTGCATCAAGCCGCCCTCGCCATGGCCCGGTCCGAGCGCGCACTGGATTTCCCGCCGGACCTCACGCGACTACGGCGGCGGCATGCCGACTACTGGCATTGAAATCCAGCAGGCAGGGCCAGCCAGCGTCTTCGCCGTCGCTATCGACACCGGCCGCGGAGCAGCTGAGGAGAAAGCAGGGAGCTAGTCCTCGTCCCAGGGTTCGCGCTGTGAATCCTGACCGCGCCGGCTGATCCTGCCCTGGGTAGTGAAGCCGATCAGGCGCGCCACCACGGCCGCGAGGTACATCAGGCCGACCAGCATCTCGACGCTGCACAGGGCGCGCGCATGGACGGTAAGCGGAATCACGTCGCCGATGCCGGTGCTCGACAGCAGCGCGAAGCTCAGGTAATTCAGTTCGCTCCAGGAACGCGGCCCGTCGCCGTTGACGGCAGCGGCAAAGGTGCCTGGCTGCAGCTCCTGCACCATGAGGAAGAGGTGCGTGAACGCCCAGGCCAGCAGCGTGAAGGTGGCGGCCGCGGCGAACAGTTCGTCGGTGGTCGCCCGGCGGTCTTCCATCATGTAGGCGATCAGGCTGCCGGCGGCATAGAAGTAGAACAACGCTTCCAGCGCCGAGGACCAGGGCAGCAACGTGCTGCGCAGGTCGTAGAAGGTCTGCAGCGCCAGCAGGATCACGATCGGCACCGCCAGTGCCACGCTGATCCGCGTCTCGCCCGGGGTGCGCCGCACCATGCGGATCGTCAGCGACAGCACGATGATGCCGAACACGTTGAAGGCCGTGTGCCCGGCCGGCTCCTTCTCGATGAAGGGATACAGCAGCATGCCGAGCAACTGCACCAGCAGCAGGACGGCCGACGGGTGGCGGCGGGTATGGATGAGCAGGCGCAGCGCTCGCATGGTCGGGGCGACGTGAGTGGCAACGCTGCTATTGTAAGTTCAGGCCTGCCGGAACAGCGCGCAGAAATCGCGTACCGCCGCCGCCGGGTCGGCCGCCCCGTACACGCTCGTGATCGCCGCCACCATCGACGCGCCGCGCCGCACCAGCGGCGCCGCGTTCGACGGGGTCATGCCGCCGATCACCACCATCGGCAGGGACACGCGGTCACGCCAGACCTCGACCAGTTCGGGCGGGGTGACGAAGCTGTATTTCTTGACCGGCGAAGGGTAGAAGCCGCCGAAGGCCACGTAACTGGCGCCGGCCTGCCCGGCCGCCTCGGCCAGCTTCAGCTCGCCGTAGCAGGAGGCGCCGACGATCTTGCCCGGTCCCAGCAGGGCGCGCGCCTGCGCCACCGACACATCCGTGCCGCCGACGTGCACGCCGTCGGCGTCGAGCTCGCGGCACAGGTCGACGTGATCGTTGATCACCAGCGGCCGGCCATGGCTGCGGCACAGCGCCAGCAAGGCCGCGCCCTGCTCTTCGCGCAGGGCGGGGCTGGCGTTCTTGTGGCGGTACTGCACCAGGGAAGCGCCGGCGCTCAAGGCGATGTCGGTGACCGCGAGCAGGCGTTCGGTGTCGTCCCAGTCCGGGGTGACGAGGTAGAGTCCCCGCATGAAATGCTTGTCCAAGGGTCATCCTTTCAATGGTTTCGGTGGGCTTGCAGGATGCGGCGCGGGATGCGCTGTCCGGGCGCGATCCGGAAGGCCTGCGCCAGCGTTTGGTGGCAGTAATCCTGGGCACGCCCGAGCGCCTGCGCCATCGGGTCGCCCAGGGCCAGGCGCGCCGCGATGGCGGCGGCCAGCGTGCAGCCGCTGCCGTGGTAAGCGTGCGGCAGGCGCGGCAGGCGCCAGGCGCGCTGCTCCACGCCGCCGCGCAGCCAGCGGTTGACGACCATGTCGCCTTCCCCATGGCCGCCGGTGAGCAGCACGTGCTCGCACGGGACCGCGCCCAGCGCCGCCGCCTCCGGCAGGTTCGGCACCAGCACGGTGGCCAGCGGCAGCAGCTCGGCTAAGAGGGCGACGGCATCGCCCTTGCCGAGCGCGTCGCCGTGGCCGCTGGCCAGCACCGGGTCGAGCACGACCGGCAGGCCGGGGTCGGCCGCGCGCAGCCGGCGCAGCAGCCGCGCGATGGCGGCCGCGTTCTCGCGGCTGCCGGGTATGCCGATCTTGACCGCGTCGATGCCGCAGCAATCGATCAGCACCCCGGCCTGGCGCAGGATCAGGCCGGCGTCGACCGGCTGCACCTCGTGCACGCGGTTGTTGTCCTGGACGGTCAGGGCCGTCGCCACCGGCAGCGCGTGGCCGCCGAGTGCGCCGATGGCGGCGATGTCCGCCGCCAGCCCTGCCCCGCCTCCGGGATCGAGCCCGGCAAAGACCAGCACCGTGGGCACCATCAGGTGGCCATGCCCTGCAGCGGCGACGAAGGCGAAGCCGCGAAGCGCTTCGGCATGCGCCCGGCCAGATGCGCTTCGCGCCCGGCGATCACGGCGTGGCGCATGGCGCGCGCCATGCGCACCGGGTCGCCGGCTGCCGCGATCGCGGTGTTCATGAGCACGCCGTCGCAGCCGAGCTCCATCGCGATGGCCGCATCCGAGGCCGTGCCGACACCGGCATCGACCAGCACCGGCACGGTGGCCTGCTCGATGATGAGCGCCAGGTTCCACGGGTTCAGGATGCCCATGCCCGAGCCGATGAGCGAGGCCAGCGGCATCACGGCCACGCAGCCGATCTCCTGCAGGAGTCTGGCCTGCACCGGGTCGTCGCTGCAGTAGACCATCACGTCGAAGCCGTCGCGCACCAGGACTTCCGCGGCCTTGAGCGTTTCTGGCATCTGCGGGAACAGGGTCTTCTCGTCGCCCAGCACCTCCAGCTTGACGAGCTTGCGCCCGCCCAGCAGTTCGCGCGCCATCTGCAGCGTGTAGACCGCGTCCTTGGCCGTGTAGCAGCCGGCGGTGTTGGGCAGGATCGTGAATTCGTCGAGGGGCAGCACGTCGAGCAGGCTGGGCGCGTTCGGGTCCTGACCGATGTTCACGCGGCGGATCGCCACCGTGACGATCTCGGCGCCGGATGCCAGCGTGGCCTCGCGCGTCTGCGCCAGGTCGCGGTACTTGCCGCTGCCGACCAGCAGGCGCGAGTTGTACTGGCGGCCGGCGATGGTCAGGAAGTCGTTTTCTACGAATGTGTTCATTTCGTCTCCAGTAGGGTGGGCGGGTCTCCCGCCCACGCGGTCAACCGGCCCAAATCAAAACGTCGTGTCAATTCATGCGGGATGTGAATCAACCGCCGCCGATGGCGCGCACGATGTCCACTTTGTCGCGGGCCTGCAGCCGTCGCTGCGGCCACTGCTGGCGCGGCACCACTTCGCGGTTGACCGCGACCGCCACCGCCTGCTCCGCCAGGCCCAGCTGGCCGGCCAGGTCCAGCAGCGACACGCCGGCCGGCACCTGGTAGGGGGCGCCGTTCAGTTCGACTTCAAGCATCACACCTCCCGGTACAGTTTCGCGCCCCCGCGCACGAACTCGATCGCCTTTTCCTCCATGCCCTTGGCGAGCGCGGCGTCTTCTTCCACCCCGCTGGCCGCCGCATACGCACGCACTTCCTGCGTGATCTTCATCGAGCAGAAGTGCGGCCCGCACATCGAGCAGAAGTGCGCCACCTTGCTGGATTCCTTGGGCAGGGTCTCGTCGTGGAAGGCGCGCGCCTTGTCGGGGTCGAGGCCGAGGTTGAACTGGTCTTCCCAGCGGAATTCGAAGCGCGCTTTCGACAAGGCGTTGTCGCGCAGCTGGGCGCCGGGGTGGCCCTTGGCCAGGTCGGCCGCGTGGGCCGCGATCTTGTAGGTGATGATGCCGTCCTTGACGTCCTGTTTATCCGGCAGGCCGAGGTGCTCCTTGGGCGTGACGTAGCACAGCATGGCGGTGCCGTACCAGCCGATGGTGGCGGCGCCGATGCCGGAGGTGATGTGGTCGTAGCCGGGCGCGATGTCGGTGGTCAGCGGCCCCAGGGTGTAGAACGGCGCCTCGCTGCACTGTTCCAGCTGCAGGTCCATGTTCTCCTTGATCAGGTGCAGCGGCACATGGCCGGGGCCCTCGATCATGGTCTGCACGTCGTGCTTCCACGCGATCTGGGTGAGTTCCCCCAGGGTCTTCAGTTCGGCCAGCTGGGCCTCGTCGTTGGCATCGTAGATCGAGCCGGGACGCAGGCCGTCGCCCAGGCTGAAGGACACGTCGTAGGCCTTCATGATGGCGCAGATCTCTTCGAAATGCGTGTAGAGGAAGGATTCCTTGTGATGCGCCAGGCACCATTTGGCCATGATCGAGCCGCCGCGCGAGACGATCCCGGTCAGGCGCTTGGCCGTCATCGGTACATAGGCCAGGCGCACGCCGGCGTGGATGGTGAAGTAGTCGACGCCCTGCTCGGCCTGCTCGATGAGCGTGTCGCGATAGATCTCCCAGGTGAGTTCCTCGGCCTTGCCGCCGACCTTTTCCAGCGCCTGGTAGATCGGCACCGTCCCGATCGGCACGGGCGAGTTGCGGATGATCCACTCGCGTGTTTCGTGGATGTGCTTGCCGGTCGAGAGGTCCATCACGTTGTCGGCGCCCCAGCGGATCGCCCAGGTCATCTTTTCCACTTCCTCGCCGATCGAGGAGGTCACGGCCGAGTTGCCGATGTTGGCGTTGATCTTCACCAGGAAGTTACGGCCGATGATCATCGGTTCGATCTCGGGGTGGTTGATGTTGGCCGGGATGATGGCGCGGCCGCGGGCCACCTCGTCGCGCACGAACTCGGGCGTGATCTCTTGCGGAATGCTGGCGCCGAAGGACTGGCCCGGATGCTGGCGCGACAGCAGGCTGGCCACCCGTGCGCCCATGGGGCCGGAATCGACCAGCGAAGCGATGTATTCCTTGCGGCGCAGGTTTTCGCGCAGGGCGACGAACTCCATCTCTGGCGTCACGATCCCCTGGCGCGCGTAGTGCATCTGGGTGACGTTGCGCCCCGCTTTCGCGCGGCGCGGGGTGCGCTGCAGCTCGAAGCGCAGGGCCGTCAATGCCGGGTCCAGCAGGCGCGCCTTGCCGTATTCGGAGCTGGGGCCGGCCAGCTCCTCGGTATCGCCGCGTTCGAGGATCCATGGCAGGCGCGGCGTGTCCAGGCCGCGGCGCACGTCGATGCGGGCGGCGGGGTCGGTGTACGGTCCCGAGGTATCGTAGACGAACAGCGGCGGATTGGTCTCGCCGCCGAAACTGTCGGGTGTCGGGGATTGCGAGATGGCGCGCATCGGCACGCGGATGTCGGGCCGGCTGCCTTCGATGTAGACCTTGCGCGAGTTGGGGAAGGGTGCGATGGCCGCCTGGTCGACCGTGGCGGTCGCGGCGTCGAATTTGAGTGGTGCGTTCATGTGGCTCCTTTGCGGAGCCAGCAAAGGAGTATGCCAGGACCGGCCTGGCAGGCGCGTGCGCGCCCTGGCCGATGTGCTGACTGCTTCCCTTCGCTGGCATTATCCAGATCAGGTTCGGAGGGTATTTCTCACCCGCGTGTCGCATTTGCGACAGCAGGACCCCTAGCGTGTGCCGCCTACCAGGTTCCCGGAGGCAGCGGGCCGGATTATAGCGCCATCTACTCTATAATGGTTCTTTTCGCTAACGCTTTATGCGTTTTTTAACGCATTCAACACTCATATCTCACCACATCATGGAACTTGCCAAGTCTTTCGAGCCCGCAGACATTGAACAATACTGGCGCACCGAGTGGGAACAGCGCGGTTACTTCGCCGCCACCATGGAAGACGGCAAGCCGTCGTTCAGCATCCAGCTGCCGCCGCCGAACGTCACGGGCACCCTGCACATGGGCCATGCCTTCAACCAGACCGTCATGGACGGCCTGACCCGCTACTACCGCATGCGCGGCTATAACACCGCCTGGATCCCGGGCACCGACCACGCCGGCATCGCCACCCAGATCGTGGTGGAACGCCAGCTCGACGCCCAGAAGATCTCGCGCCACGACCTCGGCCGCGAAGCCTTCGTCGAAAAGGTCTGGGAGTGGAAGGAAAAGTCGGGCAACACCATCACTGGCCAGATGCGCCGCATGGGCACCTCGCCCGACTGGCAGCGCGAATATTTCACCATGGACGAGACCCGCTCGAAGACGGTGGCGGAAGTCTTCGTGCGCCTGTACGAACAGGGCCTGATCTACCGCGGCAAGCGCCTGGTCAACTGGGACCCGGTGCTGGGCACGGCGGTCTCGGACCTGGAAGTCGATTCGCAGGAAGAAGACGGCTCGATGTGGTACATCAAGTACCCGCTCGCCGACGGCTCGGGCCACCTGACGGTCGCCACCACCCGTCCGGAAACCCTGCTGGGCGACGTCGCCGTGGCGGTGGACCCGACCGACGAGCGTTATACCCACCTGCACGGCAAGCTGCTGAATCTGCCCCTCACCGGCCGCCAGATCCCGGTGATCGCGGACAGCTACGTGGACAAGGAATTCGGCACCGGCTGCGTCAAGATCACCCCGGCCCACGACTTCAACGACTACGCGGTCGGCCAGCGCGCCAACCTCGCGCCGATCAACATCTTCACGCTCGACGCGAAGATCAACGAGAACGGCCCGAGCCAGTACCAGGGCCTGGACCGCTTCGCCGCGCGCAAGCAGATCGTCGCCGACCTGGAAGCGCAAGGCCTGCTGGAGCAGGTCAAGCCGCACAAATTGATGGTGCCGCGCGGCGACCGCACCGGCGTCGTCATCGAGCCGATGCTGACCGACCAGTGGTTCGTCGCCATGAGTAAACCAGCGCCGGAAGGCACCTTCAACCCGGGCAAGTCGATCACCGACGTGGCGCTGGAAAAGGTCGCCAACGGCGAGATCAAGTTCGTGCCCGAGAACTGGACCACCACCTACAACCAGTGGCTGGGCAACATCCAGGACTGGTGCATCTCGCGCCAGCTGTGGTGGGGCCACCGCATCCCGGCCTGGTACGGCGAGAACGGCGAGATCGTGGTCGCCCGCAGCGAGGAAGAAGCGAAAGCCAAGGCCGCGGCACAGGGCGTCACCGGTGAATTGCGCCGCGACGACGACGTGCTCGACACCTGGTTCTCCTCGGCCCTGGTGCCCTTCTCGACCATGGGCTGGCCGGAAGAAACCGCGGACATGAAGCACTTCCTGCCCTCGTCCGTGCTGGTCACCGGCTTCGACATCATCTTCTTCTGGGTCGCCCGCATGGTGATGATGACGACCCACTTCACCGGCAAGGTGCCGTTCGAGACCGTGTACGTGCACGGCCTGGTGCGCGACAGCCAGGGCCAGAAGATGTCCAAGTCGAAGGGCAACACGCTCGACCCGATCGACCTGATCGACGGCATCGACGTCGAGTCGCTCGTGGCCAAGCGCACCACCGGCCTGATGGACCCGCGCGCCGCCGAGAAAATCGCGAAAGCCACCCGCAAGGAATTCCCTGAAGGGATCCCGGCCTTCGGCACCGACGCCGTGCGCTTCACCATGGCGAGCTACGCTTCGCTGGGCCGCAACATCAACTTCGACCTCGGCCGCTGCGAGGGCTACCGCAACTTCTGCAACAAGCTGTGGAACGCCACCCGCTTCGTGATGATGAACACGGAAGGCAAGGACTGCGGCCAGCCGAATCCGGAAGACCTGTCGCAGGCCGACCGCTGGATCATCTCGCTGCTGAACCGCGTCGAGCTCGACATCGCCAAGGGCTTCGCCGACTACCGCTTCGACAACATCGCCAGCAGCATCTACAACTTCGTCTGGTACGAATACTGCGACTGGTACCTGGAACTGGCCAAGGTCTCGGTCCAGCAGGGCACCGAAGCGCAGCAGCGCGCCACCCGCCACACCCTGCTGCGCGTGCTGGAAGTGGTGCTGCGCCTGGCGCACCCGATCATCCCCTTCGTCACCGAAGCGCTGTGGCAGGCGATCGCGCCGCTGGCCGGCAAGCTAGGGGACAGCATCATGACCCAGCCGTATCCGCTGGCCGACACCTCCTTCGTCAGCGAAGAGGCGGAGTCCTGGATGGAACAGCTCAAGGCGCTGATCGACGCCACCCGCAACCTGCGCGGCGAGATGTCGCTGTCGCCGTCGGTGCGCGTGCCGCTGTTCGTCGAGCCGGGCAACGAGGAAGACCGCGCGCGCATGGCCGTCTTCGCCCCGTACATCCAGGCGCTGGGCAAGCTGGCGGAAGTGCAGATCGTCGACGCGCTGCCGGAATCGCCGGCCGCCGTGTCGATCGTCGGTACCACCAAGCTGATGCTGAAGGTCGAGATCGACGTCGCCGCCGAGCGCGAGCGCCTCTCCAAGGAGATCGCGCGCCTGCAGGGCGAGATCGCCAAGGCCAGCGGCAAGCTGTCCAACGAGAGCTTCGTCGCCCGCGCCCCGGCCGCGGTAGTGGAGCAGGAAAAGGAACGCGTGGCGAACTTCTCGGCCACGCTGGCCAAGATGCAGGAACAGCTGGCGAAGCTGCCGGCGGCGTAAGCCTCCGGCGCTCGACGGAAACGCGGCCTCGGCCGCGTTTTTTTATCCTGCATCGGCAGGATGGGCGACGCGAGGCGCCGGCATCCAGCCCGGGCGTTTCCTCACTTGCGGGCTGCGGCCTGCTTGCTGCGCAGGTGTTCGACCGCCGCCACCACCACCGGGCGCACCTCCTCGCACGGCAGCTTGGTCAGCTGTTGCAGGTCCATCTTCTTCGCTGCTTCCTCGGCCACCAGGACGCCAAGGTAGTAGCCGCGCCGTGCCGGCATGCCGGTCTTGTCGCCTGCGCCCAGGAACAGGCCGCTGTAGTCGTCCCTGTTGGTGCTGTCCAGCTTGGCATACAGGTCTTCCACCGCGCGCTCCATCTGCCTGCGCGTGCCCTCCACCATCTCCGGCGGCAGCATGCCCTCGACGGTCCACCCCGGGTTCAGCTGCAGCGCAATATACGTTGCCAGCCCCTCCTGCCAGAGCGAGGTCCAGATCGGCCACTGCTTGCACTCGAGCGGCTGGTAGTCGTGGACGAGCTCATGGTGGAAGAATAAAACATTGGCATCCTTGCCCCCGTCCTCCGACATCCTGTCGGCGCCGAAGATGAATGTCGTTTTGCCGTTCAGGGTCCGTTTGCCTCCGTCCATCTCGCCCAGCGAATGGACGAACCAGACGTCGTTCTGTGCCGCGTAATCCGGGAACACCTTGCGGAAGCTGGCAATGTAGCCGGTCATGTCGCGCTCGAAATTCGCCACCGTCTTCAAGTAGGTCGGGCGCAGCGCCGGGAACGCCGCCCGGGCCGCCACGATGTCGGCGTCACGCTGCGCCTCGGTCTTCTTGCCCCGGTAGCGCTCCACGCCGTAGAAGGCCGGAAACCTGGCCCCGACGCTGGCCTTGAAATCGCGAACGAAATCCTCGTCCGGCTTGCCCATGTTGCGGTCCCACACCTCGGCGAAGGCGCCGGCCAGGTTGTGGATCTTCATGACTGGCGGCGGCGTCCTGGTTTGCTCCGCGGCGAGGGCGGCGCCGGATAACATGAGCGGGAAAATGGCCGGCAGGAGGAAACGGATCTTCACGGTATGCGCTCCTTGATCGGGAAACGGGCATTGTATAGGGCGCAACAAGAGCAAAAAGTCACGAAAAATATCGGAAACCCGGGGGGCGGCCAGCGTGGCAATTGGAGGACATCCTCGGATTCCGCTATCCCCTTGGCAGAAAGTGTTTGCTACACTCTGCCGTACCAATAACAATTCTGGAGACAGCAAATGCGACAACTGATGAAGGCAGGCCTGATTGCCATGATGTTCGCAATGCCGGCGGCATGGGCGCAAAACGCCTCGCCCGCGGGTACGTGGAAAACGATCGACGACGAAACCGGCAAACCGAAGTCCCTGGTACGCATCACCGAAGAGAACGGCGTCCTGACCGGCAAGATCGAGAAGCTGTTCCGCCCGGCCGACCAGGACCAGAACCCGAAATGCACCGCCTGCGAAGGCGCGCGCAAGGACCAGCCGATCATCGGCATGACCATCCTGTCCGGCCTCAAGAAAGACGGCAACGAGTACACCGGCGGCGAGATCCTCGATCCGTCCAAGGGCAAGACCTACAAGAGCAAGGCGGCCCTGAAGGACAACGGCAGCAAGCTGGAAGTGCGCGGCTACATCGGCGCGCCGATGTTCGGCCGTTCGCAGACCTGGGTCCGCGAGCAGTAATGCGGAACGGCGGGCGGCGCCGGGCCGGCCCGCCCGCCCTGTATGATGGGCGCATGACCCAGTCCCAAGCCTATCTCTACCTTGCCTTCGCCATCGTCACGGAGGTGATCGGCACCACCGCGCTCAAGGCTTCCGACAGCTTCACCCGGCCGCTCCCCAGCCTCATCACGGTGGTCTGCTATGCCCTCTCCTTCTACCTGTTGACCTTCAGCCTGCGCGTGCTGCCTACGGGAATCGCCTATGCGATCTGGTCGGCGGTCGGCATCGTGCTGATCTCCCTGATCAGCTGGTTCGTCTACGGCCAGCGCCTCGACCTGCCCGCCATTGCCGGACTCGGGCTGATCATCGCGGGCGTCGCGGTGATCAACCTGTTCTCGAAAAGCGTGAATCATTAGGCTTTCATTCGCGCGCCGCAACAATTGTAATTTGGATATCTTCTCGTATTGCTGAGTTGTCAGCACAACGAATCGAATACGAGGATAGTCGAATGATCTTCTTGCGTCTTGCCTGCCTGATGGCCGGCATCCTGGTGCTGGTGGCGCCCCCGGTCGTGCTGTTCCCGAAAGCCGCCTCCGCGCCTGGACTGACCGCTTCCGCCGCCCTGTTGGCAGCCATGCTGCTGGCGGCGTCGGGCTTTTTCTTCATCGGCATGGCCGGCCACCGCATCAAGCGCTCGCCCGCGCTCGGCCGGCTGTCCGCCGCGGCGCTGCTGCTCACCTTCGTGGCAGGCGGCGCGATCCTGTGGGGCAGCGCCGAACCCACCGCCCTGTGGCTGAGCGGGGCGCTGCTCGGCTTCACGCTGATCGTGGCGCTCGCGCTGGCCCTCCCGATGCTGCAGGAACCGAGCGCAAGCCGCGTGCGCGCCCGCGAAGGCCGCCAATCGCGCCCGCCGGTGGCGCACCACTTCTGACGAAGACTACAGCCAGCCGGCGTCGCGCGCCATGCGGTAGGCCTCGACCCGGTTGGCGGCGCCCAGCTTGCTGATCGCCTCGGACAGGTAGTTGCGCACCGTCCCTTCCGACAGGTGCACCTGGCGTGCGATGTCGGCGCTGGCGCGCCCTTCCCCGGCAAGGCGCAGCACCTGGCGTTCGCGCTCGGTGAGTGGATCCGCGCCGCCGCTCCAGCTTTCCAGCGCCAGTTCGGGCGCGATCGCGCGCCCGCCGCCATGCACCGCGCGGATCGCCGCCGCCAGGGAATCCACCGACGCATCCTTCAACAGGTAGCCGCGCACCCCGGCCTCCAGGGCGCGGCGCAGGTAGCCGCTGCGCCCGAAGGTGGTCACCACGATCAGTTTCGGCGTCATGCGGCGCTCCTTCAGTTCGGCCGCCAGTTCCAGCCCGGTCATCAGGGGCATCTCGATGTCGGTCAGGACGATGTCGGGCTGGAGCCGCTCGCACATGGCGAGGGCTTCCCGGCCATTGCCGGCGGCGCCGACGACCTCGAAGTCGGGTTCCAGCCGCAGCAGCGCGGCCATCGCGCCGAGGACCAGGGCCTGGTCCTCGGCCAGCAGGATGCGGATCATGAGGACACTCCGGCAGGGACACGCAGTTCGAGATGCAGGCCCGGGCCGGCCCCGGCGCGCAGCGCCAGCCTGCCGCCCAGCGACTGGACGCGCTCGCGCATGCCGCACAAGCCGTTGCCGTGCCGGATGTCGGCCTCGCTGCGCGCCTTGCCGTCGTCCAGGATGCGCAGCACCGCCACGCCCTGTTCCAGGCCCAGCGACACGCTGCAGCGGCGCGCGCCGGCATGGCGCACCACGTTGGTGACGGCCTCGCGCAGCGCCAGCGACAGCACGTTCTCGGCGGCCGGGGCCAGCGCGAAGCGCTCCACCTGTTCTTCCAGCTGGACGTCGGCCGCGGCCAGGCTGGCGCGTGCGCTCGCCAGCGCGTGCGCCAGGCCCTTCTCGCGGTAGCCGGTCACCGCGGCGCGCACCTCGGCCAGGGCCTGGCGCGCGCTGGTTTCGATGTCGCCCACTTCGCGCGCGCAGGCGTCGATATCGCGGTGCGCCAGCTTGCGCGCCAGTTCGGCCTTCAGCGCGATCAGCGAGAGCGAATGCCCGAGCAGGTCGTGCAGGTCGCGCGAGATGCGTTCGCGCTCGGCGATGGTGGCCAGGTGTTCGACCTCTTCCTGCTTGCGCAGCAGCTCCTGGCGCGAGCGGCGCAGGCGCGCATCCATGAAGGCGCCCATGCCCACTGGCACCCCGGCGGTCAGGAGCGGCATCAGGAAGATGAAGCGCAACTGGCCCGGCGTGACCAGCAGCGAGGCGAGCAGGCCGCAGCCGATCACGGCGCCGATGGCCAGCATGGCATGCCTGAACTGCGTGATCCGGGCAGCCATAGAGCAAGCGAAGATGAAGAAGGTGGCGGCGCCGACGTTCCAGCGCACCCAGGCGGCGCCGATCAGGCAGCCTGCCAGCATGCAGGCCGCCACCTGCCAGCCGCGCGCCCAGTAGCTGGCGAAGTACAGCGGCAGGAACAGCATCACGGTCAAGGCCAGCAAGGCCAGCTCGAGCGGGGTGGGTGTGACGTAGAAATACTTCCAGCCCAGGTAGCCGAGGCTCAGCAGCCAGAAGTACGGCATCTTGCCCAGCTCCGGCGGGGTCCAGGGACCGGCCAGCACTTGCCTGATCTTGTTCATGTCGTGAAAGTGGTGACGATTAATGTTCCAGCAGGCGCACGTCGGCGATCTCGAAGCGGTAGTCGCCCGGCTGCGGGCCGGCGTTGAATTCTAACATGGTGACGGCCGCCGGATCGATGCCCTTGAGCTCGCTGAAAGGCAGCGTGACTTCCTTCCATTCCGGTCCTGCCGTGAAGCTTTTCGCGCCTGGGATCTGGACGCCCTGCGACATGGCGATCACCTGGTAGGTCCCGCCGTCGCCTCTCGCCTTGAAGCGCAAGGATTTGACGCCGCTCAAGTCCACCGATTGCATCGGCTGGCTGCCCGGCATGAAGGCCACGCCGGCCCAGGCGAAGGGCAGGCCCGGCTCGACCTTCGCCTCGATCGCGAGCGGCACCTGGCCGTCCGGCAGGGCCGGCTGCACGGCCAGCTTCACGCTCGATTTGCCGCCGGCGAAGCTGTCGGTCGAGGGCCCCCAGCCCATGCCGAAGGGACTGGCCAGGCGCTTCTCGCTGAACAGGCTGATGCGGCCGTCCGCCGGCAGCGCCAGGCGCTTGCCTTCGGCCTGGCGCGCCTGCGCCACCTTGCGGCGCTGCTCCTCGACCAGCCCCTTGGCGCTCTCGCCGTCCTTCCAGACTTCGACGATCCGCCGGGTCGCCCGGATATCGGCCGCCGGGTTGCCCTCGACCAGCAGCAGGTCGGCCTTGTAGGCCTTGGCGATGCGGCCGCGCTGGCCCAGCCGGAAGGCCTTGGCCGGCGCGCTGGTGGCGGCGGCCAGTGCCTGCACGGGAGTCAGTCCGGCTTCGACCAGCGCCGCCAGCTCGCGGTGCATGCTGATGCCGTACTGGGTGCCCGGATTGCCTGCATCGGTGCCGGCCAGCACCGGCACCCCGGCCCTGGCCAGCGCCGCGGTCACCGCCTTCGGGGCGGCCAGCAGGGCCGGCCGCGCCTTGCTGCCGTAGCGCGCCTTGAGCGGGGCCTGCGCATCCTTGTCGAGCAAGGCGGCGAAATCGGGATTGGCGAGCAGGTCGTCGCCGCGATGGGCCGCCATGCTCTCCAGCACCGCGAAGGTCGGGATCACGAAGGCGCCCCGGCTGGCCGCCAGCCGCGCCAGCCCGTCGGCATCGCCCGACTCGCCCGGGAACAGGTGCACCAGACCGTCGGCGCCGGCTTCCAGGACGGCGCGTGCGTCCGCCTCGTTCCCGATGTGGACGACCGCCAGCTTGCCGCGCCGGTGCGCCGCGTCGATCACGGCCTTGGCGGTCGCCATGTCGAGCGGCTTGAAGCCATGGCCGCCCTCGACGACGATCTTGATGAAGTCCGAGCCTTCGGCGATGCGCGCGTCGACAAAAGCCTGGGCTTGTTCCGGCCCGGTGATGGTCGGGATGGCGACGCCGAACTGGGTGCCATGTCCGTTCGGACCGGTGACCAGGGTGCCGGCCGAGAACAGGTCGGCGTGGCGCTGGTTGCCTCCTTGCGCCATCTCCTGCTTCGCCTTTTTCATCATGCCGACCTCGGTGAACATGTCGACCTGGGTCGTCACGCCGAACAGCAGCGGCAGTTCGTGGAAACGGAAGGCGTGGGTGTGGGCGTCGATCAGGCCCGGCATCAGCGTGCGCCCCGCTCCGTCGACCACGCGCGCCCCGCTTGGGGCCGGGCCGCGGAAATCGGCGTCGACGATGACACCCTGGTCGAACAGGACCGAACGGCGCTCGTGCACGCGCTCGCCGTCGAAGACGCGCACGTCCTGGACCAGGGTGGGGGCGGCGTTGGCGGACATTGCCAGCATCAGGGCGGCAGCGGCGGACAGGACTTTCAGGGCGGTGGACTTCATGGCTTCCTCGCATGGGTGGGTGTGAAGCCAGTATGCGAAAACGGCGATGGCGCCGGTAGAAGCAGGCGCCATCGCTTTATCATGACATTTGTCATGCGCCACCGGGACCAGGCCCGGTCAGCCCCTGCCGACCACCGTGACGTTCGCATCCGTACCGTCGGTGTACACCCGCATGCTGGTTTTTCCCAGGAAGGTGTTCCTGGCAACGACAGTAGGGCTGCCGTAAATGTAGGCCAGGGCGATATGTGCCTGGAATGGGCTGGGAGTTTTTCCTCCATTGCGCCGGTTCAGGACGGAAAAGCTGCAGTTCGAATCCAGCCAGTTGGCCTGGATCGTGTGGCCGCCCGTGTCCGGCCACCTGGCCCGGTCGCCGCCGCCGTACATCTGAATGCCGTTGCCTTCGTTGTTCGAGACGATGTTTCCGTAGATCGAACACTTGCTGGCCCCGTCGTCCACCCCGATGCCGACGCCCTCCGAACCGTTGTCCAGTGGACCGCCATAGTTATAGTTGAACCTGCAGGTGTTGTAGCGGATCGTATGCCCGGATACCGCATCCTGGCCGACCTTCGACGACAATTCGATACCTCGCCCGTAATAGGTGCTGGTCAAGGTCCCGCCATTGGCGTTGCAGATGTTGCGCTCGATGAGGTAAGCCTTGGCGAGGCCGCTGATATGAATGCCGAAATTCATATTGTTGCTGCAGTTGTTATTGCCCACGTAACTGCGATCGCCACCGTTGATGAAGATGCCGGTGAGCATACCGGTCACGGTATTCCTGTCGACTGTGGCAGCCTGGGCCTGGACAAGATAGATACCGATCGCGCGACGGTTCGCGTTATAGGCGACACCTGGTGGCGGAGAAACGCGGTTCCCGCGAAGCACCAGGCGGTTCAGGAAACTGGCACCGTTGTAGGTCTCGCAGCGAATGCCGTAGGAAGCCGCCGAGCCGCCGCCACGGTGCCGGACAGTATTGCTGAGCAGGCGGATATCATCCATGTTGGTAGTTCCGGCTGCCAGGATGCCCTGGTTGCCGTAGTCTGGACCGTTGCTGATGACGTCCAGCACGCAATTGGACACGGTCACGCGATTTTTTTCGTAGATCACCACGCCGGCACTGTTCGAGGTCAGGTTGTTGTTCTCGAAGACGCAGTCATTGCCAAGCCAAATGATCGCCACGTCGCTTCCGTCCGGCATGGCGGTATTCCGGATGTCCAGATGACGGTAGGTCACGAAATCACGCTCCTGCCGGTAGGCGGCGATCGATGCGCCGCCGGCAGGCGTGGCCGGCGCCCCCGGCAGGACGATCACCGGCTTCGGCCGCGCGTTGTCGTCGCTGCCATCGGACCGGTAATAGGCGCCGATGGTGATGCGCTGCTGTGCCGTGCCGCTTGCGGACAGCTGAAAGAGGCCCGAATACGTCGTACCGCGCTTTTGCAGGTAGGTATGGCCGGGTGTCCAGGTCACACTGGCCCACGAGCGGTAAGGATTGGCGAGCGTTCCATCGCCCGGACCGGCGACGCTCGGATCGATGTAATGCACATTCGCGTTGAGTCCGGATTGGGCCTGTGCACGCTTCGGGAGCGTGCTCCCCACGCATGCGAAGACACCCATGCTGGAAGCAATCCGAAGGAAGGTTCTTCTCTTGCTCATCACGGCTCCTTGCATCAGGATTCGACAGGCAAGGCGCCGATCGTGTCGGCCACGAGCAGCGCGCATGCGCCCGGGCCGTTCCTATAGCGTCGTGCCCGCCAGACGATGCTACGCCTGGCGGTCGCAAGAGCACAACGACTTATTGTTAAATATCTTTCTGTCGAGTGGTGACAATGCCACTGACACGCCTCAGGCGGGCGGCAGGTTGTCCCACAGGTCGCCCGTGGGACTGATACGCGGCGCCGTGACGCCGAAGTGCTGGTAGGCCAGCGGCGTGGCGATACGCCCGCGCGGGGTGCGCTGCAGGTAGCCCTGCTGGATCAGGTACGGTTCGAGCACGTCCTCGATGGTGTCGGCCGCCTCGCCGATCGCCGCCGCCAGGTTGCCGATGCCCACCGGGCCGCCGGCGAACTTGAACAGCACCGCTTCCAGGAGTTTGCGGTCCATGACGTCGAAGCCGACGGTGTCGACGTCGAGCATCTTGAGGGCGCGGTCGGCCATCTCGACGGTGATCTCGCCGGTGCCCTTCACTTCCGCGTAGTCGCGCACGCGGCGCAGCAGGCGGTTGGCGATACGCGGCGTGCCGCGCGCGCGCTTGGCCACCTCGCGCGCGCCCGCTTCGTTGATCGGGGCCTCGAGCAGCGCGGCGCTGCGGGCGACGATCTTGGTCAGTTCGTCGACGTTGTAGAACTCCAGGCGCGCCACGATGCCGAAACGGTCGCGCAGCGGATTGGTCAGCATGCCGGCGCGGGTGGTGGCGCCGACCAGGGTGAAGGGCTGCAGGTCGAGCTTCACGGAACGCGCGGCCGGGCCCTCGCCGATCATGATGTCGATCTGGTAGTCCTCCAGCGCCGGGTACAGGATCTCCTCGACCACCGGCGACAGGCGGTGGATCTCGTCGATGAAGAGCACGTCGTTCGGCTCGAGGTTGGTGAGCAGCGCCGCCAGGTCGCCCGGGCGCTCCAGCACCGGGCCGGAAGTCTGGCGCAGGTTCACGCCCATCTCGCGCGCGATGATGTGGGCCAGCGTGGTTTTACCCAGGCCCGGCGGGCCGAACAGCAGCGTGTGGTCGAGCGCTTCGCGGCGCTTGCGCGCGGCGGAAATGAAGATTTCGAGCTGGTCGCGGATCTTGGCCTGGCCGACGTACTCGTCGAGCTGCTTGGGACGCAAGGCGCGTTCGATCGCCTCCTCGTTGGGCGAAGCCGGCGCCGCGTCGATCACGCGCTGCTCGGTGAAATTGTCGGTCTGGATGCTCATGCCTTCTTACGCCTTAGAGAGTGCCTTCAGGGCGAACTTGATGCCGTCGGAGACGCTCGAACCGGCTGGCATGTTCTTGATGGCCAGGAGCGCTTCCTTGTCAGAATACCCCAAAGCGATCAGCGCATTGAGCACGTCGGCCTGGGCATCGTCGCGCACCGCGCCGCCCACCACGCCGATGTCGGCGCCCAGCTTGCCCTTCAGTTCCAGCAGCAGGCGCTCGGCGGTCTTCTTGCCGATGCCGGGAATCTTCACCAGGCGCCCGGTTTCCTGCAGGGTGACGGCCTGCGACAGGTCGGCCACCGACATGCCCGACAGGATCGCCAGCGCCATGCGCGCGCCGATGCCGGTGATCTTGATCAACTGGCGGAACAAGGCGCGTTCGGACGCGCTGCCGAAGCCGAACAGCAGGTGCGCATCTTCGCGCACGACCAGGTGGGTGAACAGCACCACCTTTTCGCCGGTGTGCGGCAGGTTGTAGAAGGTGCTCATCGGCACGTCGACTTCATAGCCGACGCCGTTGCAATCCACCAGCACGTGCGGCGGCGCTTTTTCGAGCAGGATTCCGGAGAGGCGACCGATCATGTTGTTGTCCTATTGTTCTTAGACGAGGCGGCTGCGTTTCATGCGCAGCGCGGGAGTCGTCGGCGACAGCGCGCCGACCAGCGACAGCGTGTCGATGCTGTGGGCGTGGCAGATCGCCACCCCAAGGGCGTCGGCGGCGTCGGTGCCCGGCAGTCCGGGGAGCTTGAGCAGGCGCGACACCATGTCCTGCACCTGGGCCTTGGCGGCCTTGCCGGTGCCCACCACGGCCTGCTTGACCTGCACCGCCGTGTATTCGGCGACGTCGAGGTCGGCCCCGACCAGGGCCGTGATGGCGGCGCCGCGCGCCTGGCCCAGCAGCAGCGTCGATTGCGGGTTCACGTTCACGAAGACTTTTTCGATGGCCGCGCAGGTGGGCTGGTAAGCGGAGACGATTTCGCCCACGCCGTTCAGGATCACTTTGAGGCGCGGCGGCAGCGCCCCCTCGGTGCCGGTCTTGATGGTGCCGGACGCGATGTAGCGCAGCTTTGTGCCGTGTTTTTCGATGACGCCGAAGCCCGTCGTGCGCAGGCCCGGGTCGATGCCGAGAATAATCATTGTGGAATGATATACGGCTGCGGGGTGTTCGTGGGAAAAATACTGTGCAAAAACACAGTGGAGCGTTGGCTTTGTGGCAGTAAGAAGTTGGACAGCTGTGCGACGAACTTGGATCCCGGCCTTCGCCGGGATGACGTTGTTTGAGTTTGCCGTTAGCCCAAAGACCGTCGCCCCGGCGCAGGCCGGGGCCCAAGTTCAATCAGATCAGTGGCGGAAGTGACGGGTACCGGTATACAGCATCACCACGCCCCGCTCGTCCGCCGCATCGATGACTTCCTGGTCACGCATCGAGCCGCCCGGGTGGATGACGCAGGTCGCGCCCGCATCCACCACCACGTCGAGGCCGTCGCGGAACGGGAAGAAGGCATCCGAGGCCACTGCCGAACCCGCCAGGGACAGGCCGGCGTTCTGCGCCTTGATCGAGGCGATGCGCGCCGAGTCGATGCGGCTCATCTGGCCGGCGCCGACACCCAGGGTCATGCCGCCCGCGCAGAACACGATCGCGTTCGACTTGACGAACTTGGCCACGCGCCAGGCGAACATCAGGTCCTGCAGCTGCTGCTGGGTCGGCTGCTTCTTGCTGACCACGCGCAGGTCGCCCAGGCCCACGTTTTTCGCGTCCGGCGCCTGCACCAGCACGCCGCCGCCGACGCGCTTGAGGTCGTAGGCGTTCTGGCCGTCGCCCAGCGGGATTTCCAGCAGGCGCACGTTCTGCTTGGCCGCCATGATTCTCCGCGCCTCGGCGGTGAAGGACGGTGCGATCAGCACTTCGACGAACAGCTTGGCCAGCGCTTCCGCGGCTCTAGCGTCGACCTCGACGTTGAAGGCGATGATGCCGCCGAAGGCCGAGGTCGGATCGGTCTGCAGCGCGCGGGTGTAGGCGTCCAGCGCATCGACGCCGATCGCCACGCCGCAGGGGTTGGCGTGCTTGACGATCACGCAGCCCGCCGGCTGGCCGAGGCCACCCAGCGTCTTGACGCATTCCCAGGCCGCGTCGGCGTCGGCGATGTTGTTGTACGACAATTCCTTGCCCTGCAGCTGGCGGTAGTTGGCCAGCGCGCCCGGGGTGGCGACCAGGTCGCGGTAGAAGGCGGCGCCCTGGTGCGGGTTCTCGCCGTAGCGCATGTCCTGGACCTTCTCGAAGCTCATGTTCAGGGTCTGCGGATAGCTCGAGCGGGTCGCGTGCGCGCGGTCCTCGCCCAGGCTGGTCAGGTAGTTGGTGATCGCGCCGTCGTACTGGGCGGTGTGGGCGAACACTTTTTTCGCCAGGCGGAACTTGGTCTCGTAGCTCACCGGGCCTGCTTCAGTGCCGGTGCCCTTCATCTCCGCCAGCACCACGCCGTAGTCGGCCGGGTCGACGATCACGACCACGTCGCGGTGGTTCTTGGCCGCCGAGCGCAGCATGGTCGGGCCGCCGATGTCGATGTTCTCGATCGCGTCTTCCAGCGAGCATTCCTGCTTGGCGACGGTCTGCTGGAACGGGTACAGGTTGACCACGACCATGTCGATCTGCGGGATGCCGTGCTCGTCGAGCTTGGCGACGTGCTCCGGCAAGTCCCGGCGCGCCAGGATGCCGCCGTGCACCTTCGGGTGCAGGGTCTTGACCCGGCCATCGAGCATTTCCGGGAAACCGGTGTAGTCGGCGACTTCAGTGACTTGCACGCCATTTTCCTGCAGCAGCTTGGCGGTGCCGCCAGTGGACAGGATGTTGACGCCGAGGGCAGCCAGTGCCTTCGCGAAGTCGAGGACGCCGGTTTTGTCGGAAACGGAAATCAGTGCTTGTTTGATCATGGTGAGGCCTGTGGTTGAAAATTCTTGCGCCCGTCAATCGACGAAGGCGGCGGACGGCGAACCGGCCGCGCCCAGACGCACGGCCACGCCATGCAAAGAGCTTTAGAGGAGCCCGTGCTCCTGGAGTTTCTTGCGCAAAGTATTCCGGTTGATGCCCAGCATCTGCGCGGCGTGCGACTGGTTGCCGTCGGCGCGCGTCATGACCACTTCAAGGACCGGCTTTTCGACCGTCAGCACCATCATGTCGTAGATGTTCGTCGGCTTCTGCTCGCCCAGATCGTTGAAATAGTCCTCGAGGCTCTTCTGGACGACTTCCTGGATACTTTCTTTGCTCATGTTCTCTGCTGCTTCATCCTGGTTAATGATTGCCCGCTGCGCTGGTTGGCGCCGCGTGTCCCCGTTTTATTCTGATTCTTATGACTGCTTTTGGTGCTGCTATTACTGCTGCTTATGCTGCGATCGCAGCATCCGTAACATGCGCGGCAGGATGCGCGGGCCGGTATTGTAACCGCTCGCCCAGCCGTAACTGCGATTTGAAAAATGCGTCGACCGCAGCCAGTTGCTCGGCAGTCGATTCCAGCAGATTCATGCGCTGACGGAACTCCTCCCCGCCCGGCAAGTCCTGCACATACCACCCGATGTGTTTACGGGCGGTGCGCACGCCGACGTACTCGCCATAGAAGGCATAGTGCGCCGGCAGGTGTTCGTTCATCAGGGCGCGTACTTCCTCGACCAGCGGCGCAGGCAGATGCTCGCCCGTGCGCAGGTAGTGGTCGATCTCGCGGCAGATCCAGGGGCGGCCCTGGGCGGCGCGCCCGATCATGACGGCATCGGCGCCGGTGTAGTCGAGCACGTACTTCGCCTTTTCCGGCGTCGTGATGTCGCCGTTGGCGACCACCGGAATGCCCACCGCCGCCTTCACGGCGCGGATGGTGTCGTACTCGGCCTCGCCCTTGTAGCCGTCGGCGCGGGTGCGCCCGTGCAGGGTCAGCATCGCGATGCCGGCCTGTTCGGCCATGCGGGCGATGGTCAAGGCATTCTTGTTCTGGCGGTCCCAGCCGGTGCGGAATTTCAGGGTGACCGGCACGTCGACCGCCTCCACCACGGCATGCAGGATGCGCTCGACCAGGTCCTCGTGCTGCAGCAGGGCCGAGCCGCACCAGCTGTTGCACACTTTCTTCACCGGGCAGCCCATGTTGATGTCGATGATCTGGGCGCCGCGCTCGACGTTGAATTTCGCGCAGTCGGCCAGGTCTTTCGGATCGGCGCCGGCGATCTGCACCGCCTTCGGTTCCATTTCCCCGGCATGGTCGGTGCGGCGCGAGGTCTTCTCGCTGGCCCACAGGCGCGGGTTCGAGGCCGCCATTTCGGACACCGCGTAGCCGGCGCCCAGCTGCTTGCACAGCTGGCGGAACGGGCGGTCCGTCACCCCGGCCATGGGAGCGACGAAAACATTGTTACGCAGGATGTAAGGACCGATTTGCACAGCGGAAAAGTCTCGAAAGTTTCTCGGGGAACCTAGTATTTTACCTCATTCGCTGCTCAAAATAGCGGCAGAATTTTTCAGGATTGTTGCGCGTGTGATATTGGCAGGGGTGAAGAGTGCGGGTAGGCGCCTAGCCCAGATCGTCCAGCACGGCCGGCTGCAAGTGAGAAACCTCGCCCCAGCTCAGTAGCCGCAGCCTGCCCTCCTCCACCACGAAACGGTTCACGCTGGCATTCAATACCTTGAAATCGCGCGGCGTCTCCAGTGGCAAACCGAGCGCCGCGCGGTAGGCGCACTCCAGCACCCCGCCATGCGCCACCAGCGCAAGGGTCTTGCCCGGATGCGCCGCCACATGGCGCGCGATCGCCGCGCTCACGCGCTCGAAGAATGCGCGGAAGCTTTCCCCCTGGTTGGTCCCCGGCGGCAGTTCGGCATCCACGTCGCGCGCCTGCCAGGCCGCGAACTCGCGCGGGAAACGCACTGCGATCTCGCTGTAGAGCAAGCCTTCGAAGCCGCCATAGCAACGCTCGCGCAGCGCCGGGTCGATCCCGACCTGCGCCCCGCGCACGCGGGCAATGGCCTCGGCGGTCTGGCGCGCGCGCTGCAGGTCGCTGGAGATGATGTGATCGATCGGCTCGGCCGCGAGCGCGGCGCCCAGCAGGGCAGCCTGGCGCTCGCCCTCGGCATTGAGGGCGATGTCGAGGTGGCCCTGGAGGCGCTTCTCGGCATTCCAGGCGGTTTCGCCATGGCGGATCAGGAGGACGGTCGTCGGTGCAGTTGGGTTCTTATTCGAAAGCATGAGGTTCGTTTGCCCGAACCTCGCGGGTTCAGGTCGTCAATGTGGCAGCTACGTCAGGATTCAGGGAATACACGCCGAAGGTGCGCGCTTCGTCCAGGATATGCCCGCGGATCGCCAGGCGCAGTTCGGCGCCGCTGAAGCGGCCGACCAGCGGCAGGCGCGGGATGTCGAGGGCATAGATTGTAAACACATAGGTATGCACGCGCTCGTCGTTCCAGGGCGGGCACGGGCCATCATAACCGTAATATTCGCCCGCCATGGTCGGGTCGCTCGCAAACCAGCCGGTGTAGTCGTTGATGCCCTGTCGCAGCTGGTGCTCGGTGCCGTTCTTGATCGTGAACGGCACCAGCGGACCCGGCTTGCCGTGCGGCGTGACCATGTCGGAGAACATGCCTTCGGCCAGCGATTTCAGGCAGACCGGAATGTCGACCAGCGACCAGTGGAAGAAGTCTACCCGCGGCAGGGCTGCGGGAACGGTCTTGCCTTCCTGGTTGACGTCGTCGCCGACGGACGGCACGTCGGGGTCGTGGCAGATCAGTACCAGGGACTTGGTGCCGGCAGGCACATCGTCCCAGGCGAGATGCGGGCTGCGGTTGTCGGACAGCCTGACGTGGCTGTCCGGGTCGCCCACCGCGAATGCGCATCGCGGCGGGATCGGCCCGCCCTCGGTGAATGAATCGCTCCAGATTCGCATATGCCCTCCCAGCCTCCTTGCTATTGACCCTCGCTGACGGCAGGGGTTTCAGCGCTGTGCACCACTTACCGCGACAGGATCAACCCGCAGCCAGAAAGTGACGGGACCATCGTTGATGAGTGAAACTTTCATGTCCGCGCCGAATCTGCCGGTCTCGACAATGCCATGGCGTTCGCGGGCCCGGCGCACGACATGCTCGAACAGGCGCCGCCCGTCTTCCGGCGCAGCCGCCGGCGAGAACGAGGGACGCGTGCCCGATTTGGTGTCGGCCGCCAGGGTGAACTGCGGCACCAGCAGCAGGCCGCCGCCCGTGTCGCTGATGCTGCGGTTCATCTTGCCGGCATCGTCGGAAAACACGCGGTAGCCCAGCAGCTTGGCCAGCAAGGCCTCGGCTTCGCGCTCGGTATCGCCTTTCTCGGCGCACACCAGCACCATCAGGCCGGCCTGGATCGCGCCGACGAGCTCGCCGTCGACGCGTACGCTGGCTTCGCTGACCCGCTGCAGCAGGCCGATCATGCCGACAGGGTGACGCGCGCGAACTTGCGCTTGCCCACCTGCATCACGAAAGTGCCCGCCCCGACCTGCAAGCCCTTGTCGCCGACCACGGCGCCGTCGATGCGTACGCCGCCCTGGTCGACCATGCGCATGGCTTCCGAGGTCGAGGCGCACAGGCCGGCCGCTTTCAGCAACTGGGCCACGCCCAGCGGCGCGCCCGACAGCGACACTTCCGGCACGTCGTCCGGGATGCCGCCCTTCGAGCGGTTGACGAAATCGGCCAGCGCGTCCTCGGCAGCCTGGGCCGAGTGGAAGCGTGCGACGATTTCCTTGCCGAGCGCCACTTTCGCATCGCGCGGGTTGGCGCCACCGGCTACCCCTGCCTTGACCTGGGCGATCTCGGCGATCGAGCGGAAGGACAGCAGGTCGTAGTACTTCCACATCATGTCGTCCGAAATGCTCATCAGCTTGCCGAACATGGTGTTCGGCGCTTCGGTGATGCCGATGTAGTTGTTCTTGGACTTGGACATCTTCTCGACGCCGTCCAGGCCTTCCAGCAGCGGCATGGTCAGGATGCACTGCTGTTCCTGGCCATAATCTTTCTGTAACTCACGGCCAACCAGGAGGTTGAACTTCTGGTCGGTGCCCCCAAGTTCCAGGTCCGACTGCAAAGCGACCGAATCGTAGCCCTGCATCAAAGGGTAGAGGAACTCATGCACCGCGATCGGGGTCCCACTCTTGTAGCGCTTGGTGAAATCGTCGCGCTCCATCATGCGGGCCACGGTATAGCGCGAGGCGAGCTGGATCATGCCGCGCGCGCCCAGCGGGTCGCACCATTGGGAGTTGTAGCGGATTTCCGTGCGCGCGGCGTCCAGCACCAGCGAGGCCTGACGGAAATAGGTCATGGCGTTTTCCTCGACCTGCTCGCGGGTCAGCGGCGGACGCGTGGCATTGCGGCCCGACGGATCGCCAATCATCGAGGTGAAGTCGCCGATCAGGAAGATCACCTGGTGCCCCAGGTCTTGCAGTTGGCGCATCTTGTTCAGCACCACGGTGTGGCCAAGGTGCAGGTCGGGCGCGGTCGGGTCCAGGCCCAGCTTGATGCGCAGCGGCTTGCCCGACTGTTCGGAACGCGCCAGTTTCTGGGCGAATTCGCTTTCGATCAGCAGTTCATCGACACCGCGTTTGGCAATGGCCAGCGCCTCGAGCACCTTGTCCGTCAACGGCAGTGGGGCGGAAGAATTTACCGGAGCGCCGCTACCGGACGAAACATTGGAAGTCATATATGCGAGTGGAATATTCGTGTAGGAAATTTGCTAAGACGGTTGTAGGACCACTTCTTTTGGTATAATTCACGATCGTTTTTCAGTTTCCTGCAGAAAACTTTGCAGAACGATAAGAAACTGGATCCCTAGAAGTTCAGCCGCAAATTTTAACTGATTGCATGAACCCTATACATAAAATCACTGGCAAGAGCCTGCTCCAGCTGCTTCCGCGAACGCGCAAGGCGCGCATCGTGAGCGCCGGCGCCGCACTCCTGAGCGTGTTTGCATTCGGCGCGGTCGCAGTCGCCCCGATCGCTCCCGACGCGGCAGACATGCCGGTCACCTCGATCCAACAAGACCTGGAACTGCCGAACCTCGCAGACCAGATCGCCGCCCTCCAGCAAACCGAGCAGCAATTCATCCACGAAGAGCGCATCCGACCGGGCGACTCGCTCGGCTCCCTCTTCACCCGCCTTGGCGTCAACGACGCCGACGCCCAGAAATTCCTCCGCACCGACAAGACCGCCCGCCGCCTGCTGTCGCTCAAGACCGGCAAGCGCATCCAGGCCGAAACCGATGAACATGGCCTGCTGCTGTCGATGCGCGCCACGATCGTCGACGGCAAGGCCGGCGATGCGCGCCAGATCACGGTCGAGCGCCAGGGCGAGAAATTCGTCGCCACGGAGGCCCCGGCCAAGCTGGAGCGCCGCGTCGAGATGCGTTCGCGTGAAATCGTCACCTCGCTGTATTCGGCGACCGACTCCAACGTCGACGGCGGCAGCATGCCGGACTCGGTGGTCGGCCAGATGATCGAGATGTTCTCGACCAACATCGACTTCCGCTCCGACCTCAAGCGCGGCGACCGTTTCAGCGTCGTCTACGAAACCTTCTGGCTCGACGGCGAAATGGTCAAGACCGGCCGTATCCTGGCAGGCGAATTCGTCAACCGCGGCGTGGCCTACCAGTCGGTCTGGTACGAAGACCCGGTCACCAAGCAGGGCGGCTACTACAGCCTGGACGGCAAGTCCCTGAAGAAAGCCTTCCTGAAGTCGCCGCTGCAGTTCTCGCGCATTTCCTCGGGCTTCTCGATGCGCGTGCACCCGATCTCGGGCAAGTGGAAGGCGCACAAGGGCGTCGACTACGCCGCCTCGACCGGCACGCCGATCCGCGCGGTCGCCGACGGCGTCATCGATTTTGCCGGCAACAGCGGCGGCTACGGCAACCAGGTCGTCCTGAAGCACTGGTCGAACTACAGCACCGCCTACGCCCACATGAGCCGTTTCGCTCCGGGCGTGCGCAAGGGCGCCAAGGTGACCCAGGGCCAGGTGATCGGCTATGTCGGCTCGACCGGCTGGTCGACCGGCCCGCACCTGCACTACGAGTTCCGCGTCGCCGGCAAGGCCCAGAATCCGGAGAAGTTCAAGTCGCTGGCCCAGCAGCCGCTGAGCCAGGCCGAACTGGCCCGCTTCCGCATGGCCGCCGCCGAGATGAACCACCGCTTCTCGCTGCTCACCCCGAGCGGCAACGCGATGGCCGCACGCTAAGCCATCCCGCTTCCCTGAACGCCCCGCCGCATCGTGCATGCCGCGGGGCGTTTGCTTTGGCCTCCACATTTATGCAGCAGTCATGGATTCCATGAAATGGCATTTTAATTGCCATCAAGTGGAAGTTTTATTGCTGATCGGTGTTAGAGTTCATGAACATCAACATGAATGGAGGTCCCGTGTTCAGGCTCATCGCATGTATCTTGCTCGTTTTTATCAGTGCGCCTTCCGGCGCCCAGCAGGCTTTTCCCTTCCTTAACCAGCCAGGTGCATTCGGCGTCGGCTTCCGCACGGTCCAGCAGGCCGACCCGAGCCGCACCTATCCGGCCAGCGCGCCGGAGGGCGTGCGCAAACCGCGTCCGATCCAGACCGCCATCTGGTATCCGGCGGTGAAAGGCGGCCAGGCGATGCGCTACGACGACTACCTTCAATTGCTGGGCTGGGACGACGATTTCACCCGCTCCCCGGCTGAGCGGGACAAGGTGCTGGCGGGGTGGCTGAAGATCGTTACTGAAGGAAAACCCGCCGCCCAGGTCGCGGCCGAACGGCGCGACGGCCGCTGGGCGGTGCGCGATGCGCCTGCTCTGCCGGGCAAGTACCCGGTGGTGATCTACTCGCCCAGCCTGAGCAGCAACGTGTTTGAAAATGCCGAGATGATGGAATTCCTGGCCAGCCACGGCTATGTCGTGATCGCCAGCCCGGCGCTGGGCATCGACGGGCGCTGGCAGAAAGCCGACCTGGCGCACGCCGAAGCCCAGGCGGCCGACATCCGCTTCCTGGTCGCTTACGCGCAATCGCTGCCGCAGCTCGACACCAGCCGCCTGGCGGTCGTCGGCTTTTCCTGGGGCGGCATGGCCAACGTGCTGGCCGCCGCCCAGGACGAGCGCATCAAGGCCCTGGTCTGCCTGGACGGTTCGGTGCGGTATGCGCATGCCATGATCGAGAAAGTGCCCTACCTGAAGCCGGAGCAGCTGCGCACGCCCGTGCTCTACCTGGCGCAGCGGCCGCAGCCCTTCGAACGCGGACTGAAGCACAAGCCGGACCACTCGGGCAGCATCCTGCAGAAGATGACGGGCGCCGACGTCTACCTGCTGACGATGTATGCAATGGAACACGTGTATTTCGGCACCAGCTACCTGCGCCTCGACCCGCTCGACTTCGGCGACTACACGCGCGACGAAGTGGCCCAGTCTTATGCCCAGAGCGCACGCTATGTCCTCAACTTCCTGAATGGCGCCCTGAAGGGCGAGCGCGGCGGCTTCGACTACCTGATGAAGAAGCCCGAACAGCTCGGCATGCCGCGCCACAGCGTCAACAGCCAGTTCTTCGCGGCGCGCCCGTGAGCACCTACTCTATATACAGGAGACCCGATGAAACCCATTCTCGCCACCGCCGCCCTGGGCCTGGCCCTGTTCGCAGCCGCCGCGCCGCCTGCGCTTGCGGAAAACCCGGCGGAAAGCCGGCAGAAGATCGAAGCGGTGATCAAGGCTTTCGGCAAGGCCATGGCCGACAAGGACAAGGAAGGCTTCATGCGCCTGTTCCTGCGCGAAGACATTACCTGGGTCGGCGTCTACACCGACGGCAGCGTGGCGCGCTACCGCGCCAGCCTGAAGGATCCGGCGCAGCCCTCACCCAAGATACAGGCCGCGACCCCGCGCAAGTTCATCGAGTCGATTGCCCGTGCCCCGGAAGCAAGGACTGAAACCTTCGAGAACGTGCGCATCGATACCGACGGCGAGATGGCCCAGGTGCTGTTCGACTACAGCTTCATGGTCGGCGATTACCGCAACAACTGGGGCAAGGAAAGCTGGCAAATGGTCCGCACCGAGAACGGGTGGAAGATCGCCGCGGTTATCTGGTCGGCGGAAGAGAATCCCGTGCCGCGGCCCCAGAAGTAGGCCTTACGCCCCGCTGCTCCACCAATCCTTGCACCGGGCAGCGCTTCGATGGCGCTGCCCGACCCTCAAGCGCTTGCCAGGCCCAGGCGCAGCGAGGGCGCGCCGGCACGCTGGCCGGGGGCCGGGCGCGCATGCGCGGAAACAGCGTCCACCTTGAAGGTATGGACCAGCGCAGCGAGCGAACTCGCCTGGTCCTGCATCGATGCCGCCGCGGCGGCCGCTTCTTCGACCAGGGCCGCATTCTGCTGCGTGACGTCGTCCATCTGCGTGATCGCGGCATTGATCTGCTCGATACCGAGCGCCTGCTCGGCACTGGCCGACGTGATTTCAGCCATGACATCGGTCACGCGCGTGATCCCCTGGACGATCTCTTGCATGGTGGCGCCAGCCTGGTCGACCAGGCGCCCACCGGCATCCACTTTTTCCACCGAATCCGCGATCAGGCTACGGATCTCCTTGGCCGCCCCTGCCGAGCGTTGCGCAAGATTGCGCACTTCCGACGCGACCACCGCAAAACCCCTGCCCTGCTCCCCGGCACGCGCGGCTTCGACCGCCGCATTCAAGGCCAGGATATTGGTCTGGAAGGCGATCCCGTCGATCACCGCGATGATGTCGCCGATCTTCTTCGAGGAAGCGTTGATCGACTCCATGGTCGTCACCACGTCCGATACCACCTTGCCGCCACGCACCGCGATCTCGGAAGCCGCCTGGGCCAGCGCATTCGCCTGGCGCGCGTTGTCGGCATTCTGGCGAACCGAACTGGTCAGCTCCTCCATCGACGATGCCGTCTCTTCCAGCGAACCGGCCTGCTGCTCGGTACGGGACGAGAGGTCGAGGTTGCCGGAGGCGATCTGTTGCGAGGCACTGACGATGGTCTCGGTGCCGGCGCGTACTTCGTTCACGGTGGTCAGCAGGCTGTCGTTCATGCGCTTGAGCGCCGCGAGCAGTTGACCGACCTCGTCGCGGCCCGACACCTGTATGTCGGCGCTCAAGTCTTTGGAAGCAACCTGCTCGGCAAGCGCGACGGCGTCGGCCAGGGGGCGCGTAATGCTACGGGTCAGGAACAGTGCGAACAGCCCGCCGCACACCAGCGCCGCGATCCCGGTACCGACCAGCAACCGTTGTGCACTTGCCTGCAATGCGTCGATCGTGGCGTTGGCCTCGCTAAACAATTTCCCCTGATATGCCACCACGTCTTCCACGGTGCGCACGTACTGCCGCATTTCGGGCGCTACCTTCTCGCTCGCGAACGCCTTGAGCGCCGGGTCGACTGTGCCAAGCTCCGCTTTGCGACGGAAAGCTTCGTCGCGGATCGCGGAATAGCGCTTGCGCTGCTCCGCCACGGCTTTCAGCAATTCCTTGCCGTGCTCGCTTTTCACCATGGCTTCGAGCTCTTTCTGCACCTTGCTGACGTTCGCGCTGACAGCCTTCATTTCCTGTTCGTAAACTGCCTCGTCGGCCGGGTCCGTGCTTTGCAGCTTCGCCATGGTCCGCACGCTGTTGGTGGCGATGCCTTGCAGCCACTGGTCGGCAAGACCGACTTTGGTCGTGGTGTCCGTCATAACCGCTTTGGCGTCGGCAATACGTCCGAGCTGCCACAGAGCAGTTGCCAGCATGATGGCCGCGAGAAGGAGAATGGCGGCGAAAGCGATGCCGAGCCGGGTACCGATGTTCAAGTTATTGAATTTCATGTCGATTTTGCAAATACGAAAAATGAAGGGCTTCCGGATACGTCGGCCCTGTCAAGCTTTGGCCTCCGGCTCTAGAGAATTTACTCTAATCAACAAACTTTGCCGTAAGTACACAAACAAAATACCGCAAAAGTGAACGCTTCAATAAGAAAAAGACGTTAATAAACAACGGTTTAATATCTGTTCGTTATCTAAGTGAACGAACTTGCAAGCCCTTTTGCGCTTCCGTCAAGCGGCTCCAGCGTTTAGTATGCTGGGCGGCGCATGAGTTGCTCGGCGCCCAGCACACCGCTGTCCGCTTGCCCAATAAGGAGAATGCACATGAGCGAGATTTCGTCCCTGACCATCGGCCTGATGTCCGGCACCAGCCTCGACGGTGTGGACGGCGTGCTGGCCGACTTCGCCGGCGGCGGCATCCGCAGCCTCGCCGCAGCCTTCACACCCTTTCCGCCCGCGCTGCGCAGCGAGCTGATGGCCCTGCAGGCCGCCAGCGAGAACGAACTCGAGCGCGAAGCGCTGGCTGCCAACGCCCTGGCCCTGTGCTATGCCGACTGCGTGCGCCAGTTGCTGCCCCAGGCGGGCGGGCCGGTTGCGGCCGTGGCCGTGCACGGCCAGACCATCCGCCACCGCCCGGAACTGGGTTTCACGCGCCAGACCAACAACCCTGCCCTGCTGGCCGAACTGACGGGGATCGACGTGATCGCCGACTTCCGCAGCCGCGACATCGCGGCCGGCGGCCAGGGCGCGCCGCTGGTGCCGGCCTTCCACGAGGCCGCCTTCGGGAAGCCGGGCACGGCCCGGGTGGTGGTCAACATCGGCGGGATCGGCAACATCAGCGTGCTGCACGGCGACGGCCGCGTCACCGGTTTCGATACCGGGCCGGGCAATGTTTTGATGGATTTGTGGGTCGGCCGCCACCTCGGCAAGGCCTACGACGAGGGCGGCGCCTGGGCCGCCACTGGCAGCGTGCAGCAGCCGCTGCTCGATGCGCTGCTGGACGAGCCCTTCTTCCGCCAGCCGGCGCCCAAGAGCACCGGGCGCGACCTGTTCCATGACGGCTGGCTTGATGCCAAACTGAAAGACTTTAGCGGACTCGCGGCACAGGACGTGATGGCCACGCTCACCCGCCTGACGGCGGTGACGATCGCCGACGCCATCCGCGGCGAGCACGCGGCTGTGGATGCGGTGTATGTGTGCGGCGGCGGCGCCTACAACGCCACCCTGCTGCGCGAGATCGGCGCGGCGCTGGGCGGCGCAACCGTGGAATCGACGGCGGCGCTCGGCATCGCGCCGAACCGGGTCGAGGCGCTCGCCTTCGCCTGGCTGGGCTGGCGTTTCCTCCAGCGCGAGCCAGGCAATCTGCCGGCCGTTACCGGCGCACGCGGCCCGCGCATCCTCGGCGCGCTGTATCCAGCCTAATCATCCCTGGGGGTCCATCCCTGGGGGTCAGGTCTGACATTCGGACACGAGCTCAAGCGTTACTCTGCTGTACTGTTCAGTCCGTGTCTAAATGTCAGACCTGACCCCGATGTGCGGGCCTGAAAAAGGAACGGCCCGGATGAACCGGGCCGTCGACTGCCCGGACCACCGGGCTGCCTGGGGGAAGATCAGGCGGAGAACGAAGAACCGCAGCCGCAGGTCGAGGTGGCGTTCGGGTTCTTGATCACGAACTGGGCGCCTTCGAGGTCGTCCTTGTAGTCGATCTCGGCACCGACCAGGTACTGGTAGCTCATCGAGTCGATCAGCAGCTGGACACCATTCTTTTCCATGGTGGTGTCGTCTTCGTTGACGATTTCGTCAAAGGTAAAGCCATACTGGAAGCCGGAGCAACCGCCACCCTGCACGAACACGCGCAGCTTGAGGTCGGGATTGCCTTCTTCCTCGATCAGCTGGGCAACTTTCTGTGCGGCGCTGTCGGTGAAGTTGATCGGAACGGGGATCGTGTCGTGCTCTTGCACTTCGGCGACTGCGGTCATGAAACACTCCTGGTGAAATACGAATTGCGCCCATTATAGACCGTTGGCGCAACTCATGCTGCCTAGCCGGCCGTCAGGGACGGCTCGGCGTCGGCCAGATGAAACACCGGCTCGCCCGCGGGTTCGTGGGTCAGTTTCCCGGTCACGAGCGCCCCGCCGTGCATTTCGAGCAAACGGTAATGTACATCACCATGTATGCGGCCTTTCGGCTGTAATTCAAGCAGTTCTGACGAATATACCGATCCGGATATGTAGCCGTTGACCACCAGGCTGGCGCAGCGTACCTCGCCCTCGATCCGGGCGTGTTCCGACACGATCAGCATGCTGTCGGCGCCGTCCGCGGCGACCACGTTGCCGTGCACCTCGCCGTCGATGCGCAGCCCTCCGGTAAAGCACAGGTCGCCCTCGATCCGGGCCGAGATGCCGACCAGGCTGTCAATCTCACTCTTTACTTGTCGACCAAACATGTTCCACCCCTTCCAGTAGGACGCCGACGGTCCATCCCGTGGCGCTGAAATCAACCTGTGCATCGGTCAATTTACCGTTCTCAACAAGAGTGGCCTTGATCTAGATCGTTTGGGGTGGCGTGTTGCCGGAATGTAGGGAAAGGAGGGGGATGCCGCGCGGGCAGAAGCCGCGCGGCAAGGGAAACATCAGGGCAGCAGCGCGACCTGCTTCAGGCCGGTCGCCTCATCCAGGCCGAACATCAGGTTCATGCACTGCACGGCCTGGCCCGAGGCGCCCTTGACCAGGTTGTCCTGCACCACCAGGATGACGACGGTGTTAGCGCCTTCCGGACGGTGCAGCGCCAGGCGCAGCATGTTCGAACCGCGGGTCGAGCGGGTTTCCGGATGCGAGCCGAAGGGCATCACGTCCACGAATTCGCTGTCCTTGTAGGTATCTTCGAACAGGGCCTGCAGCGCGGCGTCGTCGATGTCCTTGGTGAGGCGCGCGTACAGGGTCGCGTGCATGCCGCGGATCATCGGCACCAGGTGCGGGGTGAAGATCAGGCCGACCTTCTGCTCGGTGTAGCGCGCCAACTGGGCCGAGGTTTCCGGGGTGTGGCGGTGGCCGTGCACGCCGTAGGCCTTGAAGTTGTCGCTCGCTTCCGAGAACAGCGTGCCGATCTCGGCCTTGCGGCCGGCGCCCGAGACGCCCGACTTGCAGTCGGCGATCAGGCTGCCCGCATCGATCAGGCCGGCCTTGAGCAGCGGCACGAAGCCGAGCTGCATGGTGGTCGGGTAGCAGCCCGGGTTGGCGATCAGGCGGGCGCCCTTGATATCGTCGCGGTTCAGTTCGGGCAGTCCGTACACGGCTTCCTCGATCAGTTCCGGCGCGGTGTGCGGGATCTTGTACCACTTCTCGAACGTGGCCTGGTCCTTCAGGCGGAAGTCGGCCGCCAGGTCGATGACCTTGACGCCGGCCGCCAGCAGCGCCGGGGCCTGGGCCATGGCCACGCCGTGCGGGGTGGCGAAGAACACCACGTCGCACCCGGTCAGGTCGGCCTTGTCCGGGCTCGAGAAGGCCAGGTCGACGACGCCGCGCAGCGAGGGGAACATGTCGGCCACCGGCAGGCCGTCTTCCTTGCGCGAGGTGATCGCCGTCAGCTGCACGTCGGGATGCACGGCCAACAGCCGCAGCAATTCCACGCCCGTGTATCCGGTTCCGCCAACGATGCCAACTTTGATCATGTTCTGTTCCTTCGTGATGTAAGAATGACCTTTTCAGGACGAGGCTGCATTTTAACAGCGGTGAAAAATGCGTGCGCCAGGGGCATCATGGAAGGAAGTATGGGCATGCAAAGAATATTTGCACTTATGACTCCAAAGGCAAATATTCTTTGCAAGGCGGCTGCGAGCGGCCTCAGCCTTTCGAGTCCGGCGTGATCGACCTGCTGACCTTGCCCTGCTCGTCCAGCATCCGGATTTCCGCCTTGCCGTCGGCGGATACCAGCAGCATCATGCGGGTCCGGCCTTTCGCGTCTTTCAGCTGCAGGGTCGAGCCCTTGTCGCCGGTATTGCCGAGCCAGATGCGATTCTGGTTCAGGCGTCCTTCATTGGCCAGCTTGTCCCAGTAAGCGCGTTGCTCCGCCTGCGGCAGTTTGCTGCTCTCCTCACGGAAGCGCCGTATGTCGGTCACCGCGGCGAGCTCGTAGTAGGGCACGTCATTGATGCTGATGCCGGTCTGCTGATAGCTGGCGCTGTCGTTGTTCATCAGTTGCAGGGCCTGGTCCTGGCGGAAGCGGTCGAAGGTGAGCGACAGGCCGGACGATATGCGGCCGTCGGCGCGAATACTGCCCTTCTGGATCAGGCCACCGTTCTCCGTCCCCTCCTCGTTGATGAACAGCATGCCGGCGACGTCGCTCCGGTTCGGGCGCGCGCCTTCTTTACCTTGCTGGAAGTCGCCCGGGAACTGGGCCTTGTTCGAGATGATCAGGCGTTTGGTGCCGTCCGGCTCGACGATGTTGATGCGGCCGACGGTGATCTCGTCGAAGCTGGCGCGGCGGCCCGGATCGCTGGCGCCGCTCAGGGTCACGATGGCGGCGAGAAGCGCGGCCATGGTGGTGGCGCCGGCAAAGAAGGTACGGATCTGCGACATGAGGTCTCCTTTTGTTGACGTTATTTATTTTTCATGCGGCGCAGGCGCCATTCGATGAACAGGCCGACGAAGCCGCACAGCACCACGATCGCGCCCAGGTAGTGAAGGATGCGGTTGCCCGGCGCCTCGACATGCCTGGTATCGACCAGCTCGAAGCGGCGGCGGCCGTTTTCCGCCGGCTCGACATACACCGTGCCGCGGCTGTCCGGCCACTCCACCGTCACCGGCCGCGCACGTGTCGCCACGAATTCGGCCGAGCGCTTCCCCATCTCTTCGATCGTGATGATCTTGGCAAGCAGTTGCTGCGCCAGGACTTCCCGCCAGGAGCTGAAGACGTTCTCGGCTTCGCCGGGAAGGATCACGCCGGGCGAGCTGTACTTGTAGAGCTTGTTCGAAAAAAAGATGCCGTCGTTCGCGGCCAGCATCATCGCAAAGCCGAGAATCCAGGCGGCGGCCGAGCCGAACAGCCAGTGCCTCGTATGATTGACCCGCGCCTTCACCTCGCCGGCAGCGAACTGGCTCACTGCGGGGATATGGCGCAGGCTTGTTGCCAGCGCTTCCTTGTCGACCTCCTGCAGGAAGCTCGGCGCATCCATCTCCAGGGCCGAGACGATGGTGGTGAACATGTCGGCCGAGGGGACCGACTTGTCGTTTTCCAGCTTGGACAGATAGGACTGCTCGATACCGGCCAGCTGTGCGAACTGCGGCTGGGTCAGTCCGCCGTCAGTGCGGATCTGCTTCAATCTTTCGCCAAAATTCATGTGAGCCTTTCCTGAACGTCAATGGAATGGCACATTCTTGGCAATTCATGCATGACTTGGAAGATGAATATTGGCGAATAATGATGAATCTGGCAATTCCGGCTGCATGAACGAACGCAAAACGCGGCCCAAAAACAAAAAGCCGCCCACCTTGCGGAGGACGGCTTTCGCAGCAGCGCCCGGAGGCGCTGCCAGCAAGCAGAGAAACGATTAACGCTTCGAGAACTGCTTGGCGCGGCGTGCTTTACGCAGGCCGACTTTCTTACGCTCGACTTCACGGGCGTCACGGGTGACGAAACCGGCGCGTGCCAGGTCGCCCTTGAGGCCTGCGTCGTAGTCGATCAGGGCGCGGGTGATGCCGTGACGGACGGCGCCTGCCTGGCCCGACTCGCCACCGCCGTGCACGTTGACCTTGATGTCGAAACGCTCGACGTTGCCGGTCAGTTCCAGCGGCTGACGGATGACCATCAGGCCGGTTTCGCGCGAGAAGTATTCCGAAGCCGGCTTGCCGTTCACGATGATCTGGCCGGTGCCGGCCTTGATGAACACGCGAGCGACTGCACTCTTGCGACGGCCGGTGCCGTAGTTGTAGTTACCGATCATGTCAGTTCCTTAGAGGGTCAGTGCTTGAGGTTGCTGTGCTGCGTGCGGGTGGGTGCCTTCCGCGTACACTTTCAGCTTCTTGATCATGGCGTAGCCCAGCGGGCCCTTCGGCAGCATGCCTTTGACAGCCTTTTCCAGGGCACGGCCCGGGAAGCGCTGTTGCATTTTCAGGAAGTTGGTTTCGTAGATACCGCCCGGGTAGCCCGAGTGACGGTAGTAGGTCTTCTCGGTGGCCTTGGTGCCGGTCACGCGGAGTTTGCCTGCATTGACGACGATGATGTAGTCGCCGGTATCGACGTGCGGAGTGAACTCCGGCTTGTGCTTGCCGCGCAGTCGGAGTGCCACTTCGCTGGCAACACGTCCGAGGACCAAGTCCGTCGCGTCAATCACAAACCAGTCGCGCTGGACTTCATGGCCCTTAGCGGAAAAAGTTTTCATGTTGACTTCCTAATAGGTTAAATGCTCACTGTGGTGGTTCCGCCCTTGTTGCAGCGGACTCTGCCTTATTATTTCCCCGAGCAAAGGGAAAGCCCACGATGATAGCCGAACAGCGGCCAGCCCGTCAATGCAAGCAGTGCCTCCTGTCGCATTTTCCGCCAGCTTCTCTGATCTACTTCTTTCCTTCAAATCAAAGGCTTCCCTCGTCGCATAATTTCATGCGATGGTGCAACAATACGTTGACCATCAAAACGATGCCAATCTACTATGCAGGCGTCCTTTGAGGAGATTGTGTGAAGACAAGATCGTTACTCCCCGTCGCTGCGCTCTGGCTCGCGGTATCGACGACAAGCACGGCAGCCGCCGCCGCCACCCAACCCGTTGTAGCCGACCGCAGCTGCCACCTGCCCGGGGTCACCGATGCGCTGCGCTGCATGACCCTCGACGTGCCCCTTGACCATGCGAAGCCGGCCGGCGCCAAGCTCAAGCTGCACGTCGCCGTGGCGCCGGCGCACCGCCAGGGCACGCGCAGCGACCCCTTGTTCGTGCTCGCCGGCGGCCCCGGCCAGGCGGGCAGCGAGGTCGTGCAGATGCTGACCCTCGCCTTCCACCGGGTACGCGCCACCCGCGACATCGTGTTCATCGACCAGCGCGGCACCGGCCGCTCGGGCAAGCTCGATTGCAAGAACAAGCCCGAACAGGAACTCATGACCGAAGCGCAGCTCGACGCGGAACTGCGCGCCTGCATCGCTTCTACCCGCGCCTCGTTCGGCGCCTACACCACCGATGCCGCCGCCCGCGACACCGAACTGGTGCGCCGCGCGCTCGGCTACGGCGCCATCAACGTCTGGGGCGGCTCCTACGGCACCCGCCTCGGCCAGGCCTATGCGCGCCTGTACCCGGCCAGCGTGCGCAGCCTCGTCTTCGACGGCGTCGCCGCCCCCGACCAGGTCATCCCGGCGGCCGGCCGCGACGCCCAGGCCGCACTCGACAAGATGTTCGAACAGTGCGCCAAGGATGCCGGCTGCAACAAGGCCTTCCCCAAGCTGCGCGCCGAATTCGACGCGCTCGCCGCGAAGCTCGAAGCCGGCAGCATCAAGCTGTCGCTGGCGAACCCGCGCACCGCGCAGCCGGTCGAGGTCAACATGACCGCCGAGCGCTTCTACGGCACCATCCACAGCATCCTGTACTCGCCGGCCGACGCCCGCCGCCTGCCCTTCCTGATCCACAACGCGGCGCAGGGCCGCTGGCAGCCCTTCGTGGCGCGCCAGAACCTGCTCAGCGACTTCGGCGTCGACGGCAACGTGGCGATCCTGCTGCAACTGGCCGTGGTGTGCGCCGAGGACGTGCCGCGCCTCACGCCCGAACTGCGCAAGTCGGACGACAGCCAGGTAACCAGGCTGCTGACCGACCGCTTCCCGGCCATGTGCAAAACGATGAACGTGCCGCCGGTCGCGGCGCGGGCCCCGACCAGGATCGACGCGCCCGCCCTGCTGCTGTCCGGCGCGCTCGACCCGATCACGCCGCCGCACCGCGCCACCGCCGCCGCGAAATACATGCCGCGCGCCCAGCACGTGGTGGTGGCCAATGCCGGCCATGGCGTATCGCAGCTCGGCTGCGCGCCGCGCCTGCTGCGCGAATTCCTCGACAAGCCGCAGGCCAAGCTCGATGCGGCATGCATGAACGAGATCCCAGCCCCGACTTTCCAGCTCGGCAGCGCCGGCCCGCAACCCTGAAGGCGTCAGAACATGATTGAAGTCCACGATGTACGCAAGAGCTTCGGCGCCGTGAAGGCGCTGGGCGGCGTCAGTTTCACCGCGCGCGACGGCCAGATCACCGCGCTGCTCGGCCCCAACGGCGCCGGCAAGACCACCCTGTTGCGCACCCTGGTCGGGCTGCTCAAGCGCGACCACGGCAGCATCGCGATCGACGGCGTCGATCCGGAAAAGGACCCGATGGCGGTACGCCGCAGCATCGGCTTCCTGACCGACCAGTTCGGCCTGTACGAGCGCCTGAGCACGCGCGAATACCTCACCTATTTTGGCGAACTCAACGGCATGGGCCGCCCCGCCATCGCCAGCCGCATCGAGGAAATCTCCGCGCTGCTCGGCATGGACGACATCCTGGCGCGCCGCAGCAAGGGCTTTTCGCAGGGCCAGCGCATCAAGGTGGCGCTGGCGCGCACGCTGCTGCACCGGCCGCGCCACCTGCTGCTCGACGAACCGAGCCGCGGCCTGGACGTGATGAGCACGCGCGCATTGCGCACCGCGCTGGGCGCACTGCGCGCCGATGGCTGCTGCGTGATCATGGCCACCCACGTGATGCAGGAAGTGACGGCCCTGTGCGAGGACGTGATCGTCATCGCCGGCGGCCACACCGTGGCCCAGGGCTCGCCCGATGAACTGTGCCGGCGTACCGGCATCGCCAACCTGGAGGACGCATTCGTGCACCTGGTCGGCACCGAGGAAGGAATCGCATGAAATCCAGGCTGTTGGTCGTCTACCTGAAAGAGCTGCTCGAGACGCTGCGCGACAAGCGCACCCTCGGCCTGCTTGCCATGTTTACCCTGCTCTATCCGATCATGTACGGCTTCATGCTGCACCAGATGATCGAGAAAAGCACCAAGTCCGAGCGCGAAGGCATCGAACTGGCGGTGATCGGCGGCGCCCGCGCGCCGACGCTGATGTCGCAGCTGGGCCAGAAGAACATCACGGTCCAGGAAACCCCACCGATGGATGAGGAAGCCATCGGCGAACTGCTGCGCAGCAAGAAGGTCGTGGCGGTGCTGCGCCTGCCGGACGACTTCGCCGAGCAGTACTACGCCATGCGCCCTGCGCGGGTCGAGGTCTGGTACGACTCGGCAATCGACACCGGCCGCCAGCGCCGCGACGTCGAGGATGTGCTGGAAGCCTACGGTTCCAACGTGGCCGGCGCGCGCCTGTTGGCGCATGGCGTGTCGCCGGCGGCCGTGACCCCGATCCAGGTGCAGCGCTACGACACCGGCACCAATGCCTCGCGCTCGGCGATGCTGGTCGGCACCCTCATGGGCTTCCTGTTCTTCCCGGCCTTCATGCTGCCCCTGTCGGCCAGCGTGGACAGCACGGCTGGAGAACGCGAACGCCGCTCGCTCGAAGTGCTGATGGCGCAGCCGGCCCATACCTGGGAGCTGATCGGCGGCAAGTGGCTCGCCGCCAGCACGCTGGGCATCGTCGGCGTGACACTCGAACTGATCCTGGCGCACGCGGTCTTCAAATGGCTGCCGCTGGAGGAGATCGGCATGACCTGGAGCCTGGGCTGGCCCCAGCTGCTGCTGGTATGCCTGGTCACGGTGGCGCTGTCGCTGCTGGCCGGCGCGCTGTACATCGCGCTGGCGATGAATGCCAAGACCTTCAAGGAAGCGCAGACCATCCTCAGCATCGTCGCCTTCGTGCCCCTCATCCCCATGATGGTGGTGTCGTTCATGGAGCTCAAGACCGCGGACTGGATGTACCTGGTGCCGATGCTGTCGAACCAGACCCTGATCAAGGAAGCCTCCAAGGCCGGCGACATCGGCGCCCTGCCCTACCTGCTGACCTTCCTGTGCTCGGCGATCCCGGCCCTCTTGATCGTGGCCTTCGCCAGCTGGCGCATGAAGAGCGAGCGCTACGTGCTGGCCGTCTAAGTCCTGTCACGACCGGGGCGCCGGCAGAGGCGCCCCGCCTGCCTTACAATGCTCCGTAGTCAATACCTTCAGCGGAGAAAATCGAATGGAAGTGAAAGTCAGCTGGAACGGCCCGTCGGGCATGAGTTTTCGCGCCGAGACCGGCAGCGGCCACATGGTGGCGATGGATGGCGCGCCGGAAGGCGGCGGCCACAACCTGGCGCCGCGCCCGATGGAGATGGTGCTGGTCGGCACCGGCGGCTGCACCGCCTATGACGTGGTGCTGATCCTCAAGCGCGGCCGTGAGGACGTGCGCGGCTGCGACGTCACCCTGCAGGCCGAGCGCGCGGAGACCGAGCCGAAGGTCTTCACCAAGATCAACTTCCATTTCACGGTCACGGGGCGCAAGCTGAAGCCGGCGGCGGTCGAGCGCGCGGTCAGCCTGTCGCACGACAAGTACTGCTCGGCGTCGATCATGCTGGCCAAGACGGCCGAGATCACGCACACGGTGGAGATCGTCGAGGTCTGAGCGGCCGGCGCCCGGCCGCGGCGCCTCTCTTCAGATACGATACGCGGTGGTCGTCATCACCTTCGACATCGCCGTCATCAACATTCGCACCGGCAGCGGCGTCTCGGCCGCGCCCAGCGCCTGCGCCGAGGCACCGTGCGCGATCTCGTCGACCCGCATCTGCTCCACGATCGCACGCGATTTCGCATCCTGCGGCGGCAGGTCCTCGAGATGGCGGTTCAGGTGCGCCTCGACCTGGCGCTCGGTCTCGACCACGAAGCCCAGGCTGTGCGGATCGCCCAGCTTGGCCGCGATGCTGCCCAGCACGTAGGAGCCCGCATACCACAGCGGATTGAGCAGGCTCGGCTGCGAACCCAGCTCGGACAGGCGCTCGGCCGTCCAGGCCAGGTGGTCTTCTTCCTCGCGCGCCGACTTTTCGAACTGCTTGCGGATCGCCGGGCTCTTGCCGAAGCGCGCCTGCGAGTCGTACAGCGCCTGCGCGCACACTTCGCCAACATGGTTCACGCGCATCAGGCCGGCGCTGTGGCGGCGCTCGTCGTCGCTCAGTTCGCAGTCGGTGGCATGCGCGCCCGGGTTCGGGCGCGAGGACGCGGCGACGCCGCCGACCACGCGCAAGGCCTTGTCGAAGCCGGCGATCAGGTCGTCGAGGGAAGAGTTGGAACGGTATGCGCTCATGATGTTGTCAAATGCGATATTCGAAAACATCATTATAGGCCCAGCGGCGCCCGTCAGGCGCCCGGCGCCTCGGCCTTCCTGCGCGCGATCCAGTCGGCCAGCGGTCCCGCCGCTTCCAGCCCGGAGATGTTCTTCGCCACGCCCAGGTTCAGCTCGAGCAGGAAAGGAATCGATGCGATCGGGATTTCCGGGCAATGGCGCCGGAATGCCTCCATGAAGCGCTCGGATTCGACGGTCGGCATCACCTTCGCGCCGCTCATGGTCTGCAGCACGCTGGTGATGGTATGGCCCTTGCCGAGGGTGTGATAGATGAAGCGGTTGAACGCGCGGTCGACCTTCTTGAAGTCGATGGTTTCCTCGGTCATCAGCGCGGCCAGGTAGAACAGGCCCAGCGACACCCGGAACCAGTCGAGCGACTCGGTCCGGTCGCGTCCTTCGCGCATCAGCGCCAGCAGCTTGTCCTGGATGGCCTTGTTCATCCTGTCATTATCCATGTTTCCAGGCTTTACGCGAGTAATGTTTACTTGAGGAAAGTATTGCTGCGCTTTGTCATCCGTTCTGTCCCCGGATTATGCAATCTGGACCATCAAAGCGCCCGTGCGTCGCGAAGTCGCCACAAACCGCAAGACAATTTAATACAATGCAAGTGTTGAAAAAGGTTTATATGCACGCTTGAGGATATGGCATGGAATTGAAAATCCGCAATTTGTCGAAGACTTACGCCAATGGCGTGGTCGCGCTCGACCGTGTCACCCTGAACATCCCGGCCGGGATGTTCGGGCTGCTCGGCCCGAACGGCGCCGGCAAATCGACGCTGATGCGGATCCTCGCCACCCTGCAGGAATGCGATTCCGGCTCGGTCTTCCTGGACGACATCGACGTCCTCGACGAAAAGGACGAGGTGCGCCGCATGCTCGGCTACCTGCCGCAGGATTTCGGCGTCTACCCGAAAGTGACCGCTTACGAACTGCTCGACCATTTCGCCCAGCTCAAGGGCCTGTCGCACAAGCACCGCCGGCGCGAGGTGGTCGACGGCCTGCTCCAGCAGACCAACCTCTGGGAAGTGCGCAACCAGCGCCTCGGCACGTTCTCGGGCGGGATGCGCCAGCGCTTCGGCATCGCCCAGGCCCTGCTGGGCGACCCGCGCCTGATCATCGTCGACGAGCCCACCGCCGGCCTGGACCCGCAGGAGCGGGTGCGCTTCCACAACCTGCTGTCCGAGATCGGCGAGGACAAGACCGTCATCCTGTCGACCCACATCGTGTCCGACGTGGCCGACCTGTGCGCCAACATGGCGATCATCCACAAGGGCCACGTGCTGCTGTGCGGCGATCCGCAGGAACTGACCTACGAGATCGAAGACTACATCTGGGCGCGCTTCGTCACCAAGCAGGAGCTGCCGGTGTTCCAGAAGCGCCACCAGGTCATCTCGACCCGCCTGCTCACCGGCCGCACCCTGATCCACGTGTATGCCGAGACCGACCCGGGCGACGGCTTCGAGCCGACCCGCGCCAGCCTGGAAGACGTCTACTTCGCCACCATCGCCGGCAAGTTCACCGCCGCCGCCACGGGGACCTGCTAGGCCATGCGCCCGCTGTTGGCCATCGCCGGATTCGAGGCGCGGCAGCGGCTGCGGCTGCTGTCGACCTGGATTTATTTCGGCATCTTCCTGGCGCTCGCGATGCTGTGGATGGCGGCGGCGGGCGGCGCCTTCCGCGACGCCATCGTCACCTTCGGCGGCCGGGTCCTGATCAATGCGCCGCGCCAGATCGCGCTGTCGGCCTCCTTCCTCGGCTGCTTCGGCGTGGTCGTGGTGGCGGCCGTGATGGGCCGCTCGGTGCAGCAGGACTTCGAATACGAGATGCAGCACTTCTTCTTCAGCGCGCCGATCCGCAAGGCGGACTACGTGCTGGGACGCTTCCTCGGCGCCTTCGCCACGCTCGCGGTGATCCTGTCGAGCATCGTGCTGGGCGCTTGGCTCGGAACCTTCATCCCCGGCATCGAGCCCGACCGCCTGGGGCCGGGCGCGCTGGCGGACTACCTGCTGCCCTACCTGCTCACGCTGCTGCCCAACACCTTTATCTTCGGCGCGCTGTTCTTCGTGCTGGCCGCGCTGTCGCGCCGCATGCTGCCGGTCTACGTGGCCGCCATCGTCATGACGATCGGCTACATCGTCGCCCCCTCGCTGGCGCGCGACCTGGACTACAAGACCCTGGCCGCGCTGATGGATCCCTTCGGCACCACGGCCCTGATCCGCCTCACCGAATACTGGCCGATCGCCGAGCGCAACACGCGCCCCATCACGCTGGAGGGCGTGTACCTGGTGAACCGCCTGATCTGGGTGGGCTTCGGGCTGGTGGTCCTGCTGCTCGGCTACTGGCGCTTCCACACCACCGGCAATCCCGAGGCGCGCCACAAGAAGGTGCAGGGCCAGGGGCTGGCCGACACGCTGGCCGACGCCGCCTCGCAGCAGCTGTCGCACACTGCGGTCGACACCCGCGAGCCGCCCGACTTCGCGCGCCGCAGCCTGGCCGCCCTGCTGGGGAAGTCGGTGCTGTACAACCTGCGCGAGTCGAGCAGGAACATTTATTTCCTGGCCCTGAGCGTCGCCGGCGCCCTGATCCTGGTCGCCAGCGCGCTCGACCTCGGTTCGATCTACGGCACCAATACCCATCCGGTCACCTACATGGTGCTGGAACTGATCCGCGACGTGTTCGCGCTGTACATGCTGGTGGTGACCACCCTGTTCGCCGGCGAGATGGTGTGGCGCGAACGCGAGGCGCGCATGTCGCAGATGCTGGACGCGATGCCGGCGCCGACCTGGCTGCCGCTGGCGGGCAAGACGCTCGCCCTGGTCGGCCTGCAGGCGCTGCTCCTGGCGATGGCAATGGCGGTCGGCATGCTGATCCAGCTGTTCAAGGGCTGGTTCAGCCTCGAGCCCGGCCTCTACCTGCGCTTCCTGTTCACCGTGCTGCTGCCGCAGTATGCGCTGCTGGCGGTGCTGGCGGTGGCGGTGCAGGTGATCGTCAACAACCGCTACCTGGCCTATTTCATCCTGATCGCCCTGTACCTGGTCTTCACCACCGCGGCGAGCATGGGCTACGACCACCCGATGCTGGTGTACGGCGACTCCCCGTCCTTCACCTATTCGGCCATGAACGGCTTCGGTCATTTCCTGGTGCGCGAGCACCTGTTCCAGCTCTACTGGGGCGGAATGGCCCTGATGCTGATGGTGGCGGCGCGGGTGCTGTGGGCGCGCGGCGTCGACAGCGGCTGGCGCGAGCGCCTGCGCCTGGCGCGCCGCAACCTTTCCCGGCCGGTGCTGGCCTGCTTCGGCGCCGGCTTCGCGATCTTCGCGGGCACAGGCAGCCTGCTGGCCTACGAGCTGCACGCCGGCGGCTACCTGACCGGCGCGCAGCAGGAAAGCCTGCGCGCCGAATACGAACTGCGCTACCGCCGCTACGCCCGGCTGCCGCAGCCGCGCATCGCCGACGTGCGCCTGCGGGCCGACATCCGGCCCGAGCAGCGCACTCTCGGCGTAACGGGCGTCTACCAGCTGGAGAACCGCAGCGGGGTCCCGATCCAGGACCTGGTGCTGTACCAGCAGCGCGGCGCCGAACTGTCCCTGCGCTTTGCGCAGCCGGCGCGTCCCGTGCAGCTCGACCCGGAACGCGGCTTCTACCACTACCGCCTGGCCCAGCCATTGGCGCCCGGCGCGCGCATGGCGCTCGAGTTCAGCCTGCGTTACCGGCCGGGCGGCCTGCTGGGAATCGGCCGCGACACCCCGTTCGTCGCGAACGGCACGTTCTTCACCAACGAAGTCATGCCGCGCGTCGGCTACCAGCCGTCGGTGGAACTGAGCGACGACCGCGACCGCAAGCGCCGCGGCCTGCCGCCGAAGGATCCGCTGCCCGCGCGCGAGGACCCGGCGGCACGCGCCAACAACGTCCTGGGCGTGGATGCCGACTGGATCGGTTTCGACGCGGTGCTCGCCACTTCCCCGGACCAGATCGCGATCGCCCCGGGCACGCTGGAAAAGGAATGGATGGACAAGGGACGGCGCTACTTCCACTACCGGATGAGCAAGCCGATCCTGAATTTCTACGCGGTCCAGTCGGCGCGCTACGAGGTGCGGCACGACCGCTGGCAGGACGTGACCATCGACGTGTTCTACCATCCGGGCCACGACGCCAATGTCGAACGCATGATCCGCGGCGCCCAGGCCAGCCTGGAATACGCGTCGCGCAACTATGGCCCCTACCAGTTCGGCGAACTGCGCATCGTCGAGTTCCCTCGCTATGCCAGCCATGCGCAGGCCTTCCCGGGCACCATCCCGTTCTCGGAAAGCGCCGGCTTCATTGCCCGCATCGACGACGATTCGCCCAAGGACATCGACTATCCCTTCTACGTCAGCGCCCACGAGACCGCCCACCAGTGGTGGGGCCACCAGCTGGCCGGCGCCCACGCGCGCGGTTCCAGCGTGCTGTCGGAGAGCCTGTCCGAATACACCGCGCTGATGGTCATGAAGCGCGCGGTCGGCGGCCAGAAGATGCGCCGCTTCCTGCGCTACAACCTGGACGCCTACCTGATGGGCCGCGCCACCGAGCGCCGCAAGGAATTGCCGCTGGCGCAGAACGAGAACCAGGACTACGTCCACTACCGCAAGGGCAGCCTGGCGCTCTACCTGCTTGCCGACCTGCTGGGCGAGGACGTCGTCAACCACGTCTTGAGCAGCCTGCTGCAGGAGCATGGCTTCAAGGGCGCGCCCTACCCGACCGTGCTGGCGCTGGTCGACCGCCTGCGCGCCGTGACCCCGCCCGACAAGGCCTACCTGGTCGACGACCTGTTCGAGCACATCGTGCTGTACGAGAACCGTGCCGACAGCGCCAGCGCGCGCCAGCGTCCGGACGGCAAGTTCGAGGTGACGATCCGGGCGCACGCCGGCAAGGTGCGCGCGGACGAACTGGGTGGCGAGAAGCCGGCGCCGCTCCAGGACTACATCGAATTCGGCGTCGACGACCGCAACGGCAACCCGCTGGCGCGCGAGCGCCGCCTGGTCGAAGGCGCCGGCCAGACCGTGACGCTGGTGGTCGGCGGGCGTCCGGCACGGGCCGGCATCGACCCGGACAATAAATTAATTGACAGGAAACCAACGGACAATATGGTTCCTGTCGACAACCCCTAAAACCCAAGTTATTATTTCAAAAATATTACCGGAAGGAGCATCATGTCGAACCTGGTTGCCGAGATCGCGGAAAAAATCCAGATGTTGAGCGCTGAGGAGAAGCACGCCCTGGTGCGCCTGCTCCTGCAGGATATCGACGGTCCCGACGAGGATGCCGACGAAGCCTGGCACAACGAAGTCATCCGCCGGGTCAAGGCGATCCGCAATGGCGAGACGGCCATCCGCGCGCTGCAGGAATGGCAGGAGTAAAGCCAGCGCTTCACGATGCGACCCGAGAAACCGCGGCCTGGCCGCGGTTTTGCATTTCAGCAGCCCGACACGTACGTACAGCCCCGATGAAGCAGTTGCTCGCTCCTTTCCTGGTGGCCCTGTTGCTCCTGCCGGCCGCCGGCGCCGCGGTGGCGCAGGCAGCCGATGAGCGGCCCGCACTCACCCACAAGCTCGCCGGGCTGCAGGCGGCATCCCCCCTGCCGGGCTTCGCGGTGGCGGTGGTGTCCAGCAATGCCGTGCTGTACCAGCGCGGCTTCGGCCGCGCGGACCTGCAGGCCAGGCGCCCTTATACCGAAGAGACGCTGCAGAACGTCGGCTCGGTGAGCAAGACCGTGATCGGCGTGGCGATCGTGAAGGCGATCGAGCTCGGCTACTTCGGACTCGACACCGAGATCAACGCCATCCTGCCCTTCCAGGTACGGCATCCGCATGGCGGCGGACCGATCACGGTGCGCCACCTGGTCACCCACACCTCGAGCATCGTCGACGACGAGGAGATCTACGGGCACTCCTACTACCTGCTGCCCGACGCCGATACCGGCGCTGCGCTCTACCAGCAATTCAGGCGCGACTTCACCCTCCCTGGGCGCAAGGACCTGAGCCTGGGCGGCTTCCTGAGGAACTACCTGGCCGTGGGCGGGCGCAGCTACCGGAAAACCAACTTCGCGAGGGAAGCGCCGGGCCTCGCCTACCATTACTCGAACATCGGCGCGGCGCTGGCCGCCTACCTGATCGAGGTGAAAAGCGGCCAGAGTTTCGAGGCCTTCACCAGGAAACACATTTTCGAGCCGCTACAGATGCGCAGCACAAGCTGGCGCGCCGACCCGAGCCAGGCGAAGCGCCAGGCAATCGCCTACAACCGCCGCCACCAGGCCTATCCGCGCTACGCCCTGGTCACCTACCCGGACGGCGGCCTGACGACCTCGGCGGCCGACCTGGCGCGCTTCCTGATGGCCATGGTGAAGGGCTACAAGGGCGGCGAAGGCGTGTTGAGCAAGGCCGGCTTCACCCTGCTGTTCGACCCGGCTTTCGCGCCCGACGCACTGCCCAGCGCCAGCCCGGCGGGCGAGCCGAACAGCGGCGTGTTCTGGCGCATCCGCAGGAACGGGCTGGTCGGGCATACGGGCAGCGACCCGGGCGTCACGGCCTTCATGTTCATCGACCCGGCCAGCGGCACCGGCCGCATCCTGATGACCAACATCGAAGCCGGCGGCAGGGGCGAACAGGACGATCCGAAGATCGTCGGGCAGCTCAGGGAGGTGTGGAAGGCGCTGGCCGACGTGCGGCCCTGAGGGCTGGCGTAGGGTGGGCGGCGCACGCAGCATGGGCTGAACGTAGCGTCGGGTGGAGCCGCCCACCCGACGATTCTCGCTAAGCGCGCCTAACAAAACCCCGAGGGCAAGGCGCATCGCCGCAGTGGCGGACCACGAAGACAGTACGTTAGTACGGCAAGACGATGCAACGCAGCCATCGGGGGAATTGTTAGGCGCGCTAGGCCTGGGTCCAGTAGTCGAGCACTAGCGAGCGCTCCAGGCAACTGCCCAGGGTATCCACGAAGCGCTGGTGCGCCGGGTGCACCAGATAGGCGTCGCGGTCGGCATCGCTCGCGAACGTCAAGGTGAAGCAGTGGGTGAAGCCCTGGTTCAGGCCTTCCGGACTCACGTTCGTGCCCCACTCGTAGGCGGCAATGACCGGGATTTCGGCGGGCAGGCGGCCGAAGTCGGCAACGACGGCGTCGACCGCTTCCTGGGCGGCCTGCTCCTTGAACGCGAACAGCACGACGTGACGCAGGGATGGTGTGGCTGGCATATCACTCCTTTTCGTTGATTGCGTTCACTGCGCCCATTCGAGCGCAGCGATGTACGCGGGGTGGTCGGAAATCGAATTGTGCCCCGCCCCTTCGATCACGCGCAGCTGTGCGACTCCTGCGGGAAACCGCGCCAGCAGCCGTTCAGCGCTGTCCGGCGGGATGATCTCGTCGTGCCGGGCAACGATGAGCAAGGTCGGCGCCTGCACGCGCGGCGCGTACCCGGACGAGGCATACCGGTCGCGCAATAGCCAGCGTACCGGAAAATACGGAAACTGGCGTGCGGCCAGCCCCGCCAGGCTGTCGAAGGGCGTGACCAGCACCAGCCGGCTGACCGGCCGCTGGCTGGCCAGCTGCACCGCCACCCCGGTGCCGAGGCTGCGCCCGACCACGGCGACATCCCGGTGCGTGCGCGCCACGCGGTCGAACAGGGCCAGCGCGTCGCCGACCAGGGCCTGTTCGGACGGGCTGCCGCTGCTGCCGGCGTAGCCGCGGTAATGCAGCAGGTAAAGGGCGCGCCCGGGAAAGGCGCGCTCGAGGATGGGCAGGCTGGCGGTCACGTCTTCGGCATTGCCGCCGAGGTAGATCAGGGCCCGCTCGCCCGCCAGCGGCCGCTCGGACACCACGACCCTGGCCCCGTCCAGCGCGAGGATCGAGGTCGCCGGCGCTGCGTAGGCGGCGACCGGCGGCGGATAATAGATCAGCGAGCGCTGCAGCAAGAACAGCGCCAGGCAGGCAGCAACATAGGCGCCCACGGCCAGCAGCAGGAGGACGACGAAGGCCTGCTTCATGCGGGCGCCGGCCCTTGCATGCCTAGTTCAGCCTGGTGAGCTGGAGCGTGAATTCCTGCTCCTTGCCGTCCGCCGTCCAGCGCTGCCGGGCTTCCAGGGTCGCGTCGTCGACCCGGCGCCAGATGAACTGGCTCGGCGCATTCACGGGTTCGAAGGCGGCCGAGTCGGCGCCGATGCTGGCCGCCTTCCAGGTGTACTCGCCCCACTGCGAGATCACCTCGCCGTCCTTCAGGCTGATGGTGGCGCCGTCGGTGTGGCCAGTGAAGGCGCTGTCCGGGAAGCGGTGCGACTGGAACACGGCGGGTTCCGGATGGGTATATTCTTCGAAGAACTCCTTGCCGTCCGGGGCGATGCCCTTCCAGCGGCCCTCCAGGAACTGCAGCTGCGCGAAATCGTCGAGGCTGAACATGGCGGTCTCCTTGTCGGGTGAAGGCCACCGATCTTACACCTCGACGCCGCGGCATCCGCGTCCGCCACGAGACAAATCCGGGACGCTTACTCCACCTCGGCGGTGTCAAACGCCGTGGCCGGGGCCGGCGCGGGCCGCTTGCCGGGACGCGCCGCCTGGCGGCTGCGCGGCAGTGCCGCACGTGCGGGCGGGCGCGGCAGGGCTTGCGCCGGCGCACCAGCCGGAGCGGCGAGCTGGAAGGTATCCACCAGCTGCGCCAGCCCGGCGGCCTGTTCGCGCATCGCGGCCGCGGCGGCGGCGGCCTGCTCGACCAGCGCCGCGTTCTGCTGCGTCACCTCGTCCATCTGCATGATCGACCCGTTCACCTGCTCGATGCCTTCGTGCTGCTCTTCGCTGGCGGCCGCGATCTCGCCGATGATGTCGGAAACGCGCTGCACGCTGGCCACCACTTCGTCCATCGTGCGGCCGGCCTGGTCCACCAGGCGCGAACCGGCTTCCACGCGCGACACCGAGTCGCCGATCAGGCCCTTGATTTCCTTGGCCGCCGCGGCCGAACGCTGCGCCAGGTTGCGCACCTCGCCCGCCACCACCGCGAAGCCGCGGCCCTGTTCGCCGGCGCGCGCCGCCTCCACCGCCGCGTTGAGCGCCAGGATGTTGGTCTGGAAGGCGATGCCGTCGATGACGGTGATGATGTCGGCGATCCTGCGCGAGGCTTCGTTGATCGAGCCCATCGTGCTGACCACCTCGGCCACCACGTCGCCGCCGCGCGCGGCGGTGTCGGCGGCACTCGCGGCCAGCTGCTTGGCCTGGCGCGCGTTGTCGGCGTTCTGCTTGACGGTCGAGGTCAGCTCTTCCATCGAGGAGGCGGTTTCCTCGAGCGAAGCGGCCTGCTGCTCGGTGCGGCTGGAGAGGTCGTGGTTGCCGGCCGAGATCTCGCTGGCGGCGGTCGCGATGGTGCCGGTCCCGGCGCGCACCTTCGAGACGATGGCGACCAGGGAAGCGTTCATGTCCTTCAGCGCGCCCATCAGTTCGCCCGCCTCGTCCCTGGTGCGCACCTTGACCTCGACCGTCAGGTCGCCCTGCGCCACCCTGCGCGCCACGCGGACGGCGCGGTCCAGCGGGATGCTGATGTTGCGGCCCAGCTGGTAGGCCATGAAGACCGCCAGGATCGCGGCGATCAGGCCGCCGCCGACCAGGGTGCGGCGCATGGCCGAGCGGGCTTGTTCGATCTGGGCCGCGCGCTGCGCCAGCAGCGCATCTTCGGCGGCGCGGATCTGCGCCACGGTCGCGCGCATGGCCTCCATGCCCGCCATGCCCTTGCCTTCCCGGACGGTCGCGATGACCTGCGACAGGTCGTCGCCGACGGCCGCGCGGCGCTGCGCGATCACCGGCTCGATGGCCTGCGCCATCCAGTCGCGCTGGTGCTGCGCAAGCTGCTTGAGGCGCCCCTGCTGTGCTTCGTCGCCGGCGGTGAGCGCCAGCGCGCGCTCGACGTGCTGCTGGAATTCCTGCCGGCCGGCCGTGTAGGGCTGCAGCGAGGTCTCCTCGCCGGTCAGGGCATAGCCCCGTTCGCCCGTTTCGATGTTGACCAGCGCTTCCATCGCGCCGTCGACTTCCGCCAGCACCTTGTAGGTGTGCACGTTGGCGTCGTTGGCGGAGTCGAGCGCGGTGACGTTGCCGTAGGCGATGGCGACCACGACGCCGGTGATGCCGATCAGGATGCCGTAGCCGAGGTACAGGCGGGTCGCGATTTTCAGGTCGGAGAGCTTCATGGGTTCAGACGGGTCTCGATATCGTTATAGGTGTTGTGCCTGCGGGCAGGCGACCGAATGATGAAACTTGGGTGGTGCGCGTGTATTGCTTGTTCGATTATTACCGGAACAAGAGCTTAATGAGAAGCAAATTTTTATGATGTGGGGAATGGATGCGACAGGGGTATGCGTGAGAAATGAGGTTCCGGCCTACGCCGGAATGACGGTTTCCAATCTGGCTGAATTTTCCGACGTCGTATGCCATCGAAGCGCACACCTAAACCAACGTCGTCCCGGCGCAGGCCGGGACCCAGGTTCCATGCAAATCACCGGCGCAAAAAAAACGCGAACCCACAGGTTCGCGTTTTTCACCAGGCGCAGCGCAGCGCTTACTTCTTCGCCGCCGCCGTCGCGATCTTCTTCGCCGCCGGCTTGCGCGCCGCGGTCTTGGCGGCTGGCTTGGCCGCGCTCTTGGCCGGCGCCTTCTTCGCTGCCGTCTTCACCGCCGGTGCTGCCGCGCCGTCGGCGCCATCCGCGGCGCCGTCTGCCGCGGCGGCCTTGCCCTTCGCCGCCGGCTTGGCCTTGCGCTCCTCGAACTCGAAGCTGATCTTGCCGTCCTTGCCGCGCACCAGGAAGGCCTTGAAGGCGCGACGCGTGCGCTGCGAGACGAAGCCCGGCAGCAGGTCGGTCTTGCCGTCGACCAGCAGCTTGGCCATCTGCTCCGGCAGGATCTCCTGCTGCAGGATGATGCGGCCGCTGCGGAAGTCGCAGGCCTTGGGCTTGGCGACCGTCTTCTCGCACACGTAGGCCAGGCCCATCTCGTAGACGCCGCTATTGCACTTTGGGCAGGGGCCGAGCGCGGTCTGGCCGGTGAAGTCGACGCCCTCGCCGTCCTCGCCTTCGTCCTGGTCCTGGCCGAAGTCGAATTCGAGCTTGAAGTTCTGGATGTCCTCGTCGCGCACGATGCGCAGGATCGCCGCGAACGGACGGCCCATCTTCGAACGGAAGCCCTGCAGCGGGCCGATGGTGCGCTTCTCCAGCAACTCCTCGACCTCATTGATCTCGAACTGGCGGCTGCCCGGCGTCTTCGACATCGAGAAGTCGCACTTGGTGCAGGCGAAGCGGCGGTAGTTTTCCTTGACCACGCCGGCGCAGTTCGGGCACGGGGTCTTCAGGGTCGCGTAGTCGCCCGGGATGGTCTCGTTGTCGTATTCCTTGGCGCGCTTGACGATCACCTGCGTCATCTGCGCGATCTCGCGCATGAATTCGTCGCGCGAGATCTTGCCCTTCTCCATCTGCGAGAGCTTGAATTCCCATTCGCCGGTCAGCTCGGGCGCGGTCAGCTCGTTCACGCCCAGGCCACGCAGCAGCGTCATCAATTGCGACGCCTTGGCGGTCGGGATCAGCTCGCGCCCCTCTCGCACCAGGTATTTTTCGGTCAAGAGGCCTTCGATGATGGCCGCGCGCGTCGCCGGCGTGCCCAGGCCCTTGCCGGCCATGGCATCGCGCAGCTCGTCGGAGTCGACCAGCTTGCCCGCGCCTTCCATCGCCGACAGCAGCGTCGCTTCGCTGTAGCGTGCGGGCGGTTTCGTGACCAGGCCGTTCGGCGTGACCTTGTCGGCCAGGACCTTCTCGCCCTTCTGCACCGGCACCAGGTTGGCGCCGTCCTTGTCGTCGGTCTGCGACTCCTTGCCGTAGATCGCCAGCCAGCCGGGGTTGGTCATCACCTTGCCCTCGGTCTTGAACTGGTGACCCGACACTTCGGTGAAGCGGGTCGTCACCAGGAACTCGGCCGGCGGGAAGAACACCGCCAGGAAGCGGCGCGTAACCAGGTCGTACAGCTTCTGTTCCGGCTCGGTCAGGTTCTTGGGGATGACGCCGGTCGGGATGATCGCGAAGTGGTCCGAGATCTTGGTGTTGTCGAAGATGCGCTTGTTCGGCTTGACCCAGCCGTTCTTCAGCACCTGCTTCGAGAACTGCTGGTAGTTGTTGGTTTCGTTCAGCGACTCCAGCGTGCTCTTGACGGTAGCGATGTAGTCTTCCGGCAGGTGGCGCGAATCGGTACGCGGATAGGTCAGCACCTTGTGCTTCTCGTACAGCGCCTGGGCCAGGCCGAGCGTGTTCTTGGCCGAGAAGCCGAAGCGGCCGTTGGCCTCGCGCTGCAGGCTGGTCAGGTCGAACAGGGCCGGCGCCATCGAGGTGGTCGGCTTCGATTCCTCGGTGACGATGCCCTGCTTGCCGCGGCAGGCGGCGACGATCGAATCGGCGGCGGCGCGGCTCCACAGGCGCTCGGCGCGCTTCTCCGGATCGTTCTCGTCCTTCTTGAAATTCTGGTCGAGCCAGCGCCCTTCGTAGACGCCGGCGGCGCACACGAACTCGGCGCGCACTTCCCAATAGTCGCGCGGGACGAACTTCTTGATCTTCTCTTCGCGCTCGACCACGATCGACAGGGTCGGGGTCTGCACCCGGCCCACGGTGGTCAGGTAGAACCCGCCCTCCTTCGAGTTGAAGGCGGTCATGGCGCGGGTGCCGTTGATGCCGATCAGCCAGTCGGCTTCCGAACGGCAGCGCGCGGCGTCGGCCAGCGGCAGCATCTCTTCGTCGCTGCGCAGGTGGGCGAAGCCTTCGCGGATCGCCGCGGGCGTCATGGACTGCAGCCACAGGCGCTTGACCGGCTGCTTGGCCTTGGCGGCCTGTGCGATCAGGCGGAAGATCAGCTCACCTTCACGGCCCGCGTCACATGCGTTGATCAGGGTGGTGACGTCCTTGCGCTTGATCAGCTTGTTCAGCACCTTGAGGCGCGACTCGGTCTTGGCGATCGGATTCAGCGCGAAGTACGGCGGGATCACGGGCAGGTGCGCGAAGCTCCATTTGCCGCGCTTGACGTCGTACTCCTCGGGCACCGTGATCTCGAGCAGGTGGCCGACGGCGGACGACAGGATGTATTCGTCGGATTCGAAATACTCATCGTGCTTGGTGAAGCCGCCCAGCGTCTTCGCGATGTCGTTCGCGACCGACGGCTTCTCTGCGATGATGAGGGATTTGGTCATAGTGTTTCTCGGGTGCTCTATATATAAGTGGCTTTTGCCCGCGCATCATACATGCTCCCGGGCTGGACGGTTGTCAAAACCGTAGTGTCTGAAGAGTAACAATTTGGATCGAGCGGCCAATGATAAGCGCGATGACAGCCGCACCGCAAGTGTGCGTACGGCTGACGGGGCACAGTCCGGGCTCGCGGCCGCGCTTGAAAATAGTGCTACAGAAACGAAAAACGGGGCCTCGGCCCCGTCGTGTCTTGTACTGGATCGCTCAGTGCAGCAATCGCGGTTCCTGCTCGTCGTCGTCGCCGAACAGGTCGTCGAACATGAGCGCATCGGGCTCCTTGCCCTGGCTCCACAGGACCATCAGCACGATGATCTTGAGCTTGCCCAGTGCTACCGGCGACTCGTCGCAGGCCAGCGCGCGTTCGATGACGATCTCGCGCTGCACGGGGCTGAGCACCTTGGCGCTCTCGAGGAACTGGATGAAGCCGATCGCGGCGCTACCCAGTTCGATGTACTCCTCGTCCACATAGTAGCGGATGCCGGTGCATGCATCGATGGCGTCGGAAACTGCCGCTTCGGTCAGCCCGGAGAGCCAGTCCAGCGCCTCGGAAATCTCGATGTCATCGAAACCGACGGCGGACAGCTTGCGTGCCAGGGCCGCCGGCTCGGGGCAGGCGTCAGGACGATAGTACGTCTCGTAGAGGTAGACCAGGATGTCGAACATAGTGACGCTACTGTAGCAGCTAAGCTCGCCGAGGCACAAGTCTGGCACGCGACCTGGCGCCCCATGCTCAAAAAACGTTGTTTAGCGGCCTTATTCGTTCATTCAGTTTTGTCGAGATTTAACAAAATTCAGGCCAGGCATTTCACAAAAATAACTCAAGAAGAATACTCTTTTTCGTACTGCCTCATGCATCGTGCATACACGAGAATGAGCATACTTTCCCGTATTCATGCCGCACGCACCACGCGCTGGACCCGGCCGTCGGGCAGGCGTTCGAGCAGTCCGGCCAGCTCGAGCGCCAGCAGTTCGCCGGCCAGCGCGCCGGCCTCGAGGCCAAGGCGCGCCAGCAGCGCGTCGGGCTCCACCGGATCGTGGCCCAGGGCCGCCAGCAAGGTGGCGTTGCCGGCCGCCACGGGTGGGGGCGCGGCCTGGCGCACGAGCGGCGAGACCCGCATCGCGGCCAGCACTTCGTCCACGGTCTCGACCAGTTGCGCGCCTTCGCGGATCAATTGGTGGCAACCCTTGGCCAGCGTCGAATGGATCGATCCCGGCAGCGCGAATACTTCGCGCCCCTGCTCGGCCGCCATCTGCGCCGTGATCAGCGAACCCGACTGCGCCGCTGCCTCGACCACCAGCACGCCGGCCGCCAGGCCGCTGATGATGCGATTGCGGCGCGGGAAGTTGGCGGCGACTGGCGGCGTGCCCAGCGCATATTCGCTGAGGATGCAGCCTTCGGCGGCGATGCGGTGCGCCAGCGGGCGGTTGCGTGCCGGGTAGACGCGATCGGGACCGGTGCCGATCACCGCGATGGTCGAACCCGAACCGCGCAGGGCGCCTTCGTGTGCGGCGGTATCGATGCCGAGCGCCATGCCCGACACCACGCACAGGCCCGCATGCGACAGGCCTTCCGCGAAGGCTTGCGCATTGGCCTTGCCCTGCGTGCTCGCATTGCGGCTGCCGACCACGGCGATCATGGGCGAGGACAGCAATGCCCGCTGTCCATTCACATACAGGAGAAGCGGCGGATCGGGAATCTGGCGCAGGGCCGGCGGGTAATCGGCGTCGTGCAGCGTCAGGACGTGGTGATGCGCTTCCGACAGCCAGGCCAGCGTAAGCTCGATCTGCCGTGCGAGTTCGGACGAGAGCGGCGCGCACAAGGCGGCGGCCTGCACGGCCGGCACGTGGGCGGCCAGGGCCGCCTGGCCGGCGCGGAAGATGGCCGCCGGCGAGCCGAAGGCGTCCAGCAGCAGCCGGCCGGTACGGCACCCCACGCCCGCCGTCCCCTCCAGCCGGATCCAGTCGGCGATGACGCGGGAATCGGGTGGGCTGGCAATGACAGTGTGGGGGGCCGTGTCCTGCACGGTAGGGGTTACTCCTTTTATTCCGGGCTTTTGGCCACGTCGCCGACTTCCACCGGCGCCCTCACCTGCATGATCAGGCCGTACGAGACCTTGTTGAACACGCGGAAGATGAACAGGCTGCCATATTGCTCGTCGGGCAGCTTGATCGTCCGTTTGCCGAAGCCGAGCACGCCTTTGCTGGCCGGGTCCGGCACCGTCTTCCCGAGATGATAGAGCTGCAGCACGGAACCGACATCGAGTCCGTCAACACTTCCCCGATTGACGGTCACCACCTGGCTCTGGCCGGCGTAGCTGACGCCCGCATGGATCGACATCACGCGCGCGTCGACCGGCTGGGCCGGCGCATGCGGCATGTAATTGCGCACCGGCGTCGGCGGCATCGGGACCAGGAGGTCGCCCACGCCCATTTCCTGGCGCGTCTCGGCGACGCGGAAGGTATGCGCATCCACGCCCGGCGCCGCTGCGCGGTCGAGCGTGACGGTGCCCAGGTAGGCGGCCTCGTGCGCCAGCACCTTGCCGGTCTGCGGGTCACGCAGCGGGCCGCCCGGACGGAACACCTGGAAGGTCCGGCCGCCTTGCAGCTCGCCCTTGACGTACACGCGGTCGCCCGTGCCCAGGTAGACGCGCCCTTCCTGCGAGGCGACGATGCGCGGCGCGCCGGCCAGCGCGTCGGCCTCGACCACCAGCGGCTGGGTCAGGTAGGGTTCGATCATGCCGGCCGGGATCGACTGCACGGCGTCGCGTTCGAGCGATTCGCTGCGCAACTGCGGCGACAATTTGGTGAGCGGCGGCTCTCCGCGGCCATCGGCGCTGCCGGGACGGGTCAGGGACAGGCGGCCGCGGCTGCGGTCGAAATAGATGACCTGGCCTGGATAGATCCAGTGCGGGTTGCGGATCTCGTCGCGGTTCATGCCCCACACCTGCGGCCAGCACCAGGGGTTCTGCAGGAAGGTGCCGGAAATATCCCAAAGGGTATCGCCCTTGACCACGACATGCTGGTCGGGAGCATTGGGACGGAAGGTGCACGCTGGGGCGGCTTGCGCCGGGCTCGCCATGGCACACGCGACGAGCGCCGCGGCAGCAGCACGGGTCACGACTGTGCTAAAATTTTTCATTGCTTATTTCCGTCATTGTGTCCGTCATTGCGTCCGCCATGCGTACATGGAATGCGGCTTTGACACCGAATGGCTGGCAGCGCGCATCGTCTGCTGGAAAGAGACAGCACGAAGACCGGCTCTGATCGACAAAAGGTTGCCGTACTGAATCAAATTCTGCACACAAATCCCTGAACTAGCAAGACAAACCGCGTCCTGCCGGAGCGGCGATGTGTTGCATTTCCGTATGTGCGCAACAAGCTTATTGAACACCTATCTCCTCTTATTTTTTTGACCATGGCCTTACTGAAGATCCTCCGCTACCCTGATCCACGGCTGCATAAAGTCGCCAAGCCGGTCACCGAATTCGGTACCGAACGCCTGCGCCAGCTGGTCAGCGACATGGCCGAGACCATGTACGACGCACCGGGCGTCGGCCTGGCAGCGACCCAGGTCGACGTGCACGAGCGCGTGGTCGTCATCGACGTCAGCGAGACCAGCGACAAGCTGATGGTCTTCATCAACCCGGAAATCACCTGGGCCAGCGAGGAAAAGCAGGTCTACGACGAGGGCTGCCTGTCGGTGCCCGGCATCTACGACGGTGTCGAGCGCCCGGCGCGCGTCAAGGTCAAGGCCCATGACGTCGAGGGCAAGGAATTCGAACTCGAAGCCGACGGCCTGCTGGCCGTGTGCATCCAGCACGAAATGGACCACCTGATGGGCAAGGTCTTCGTCGAGTACCTGTCGCCGCTCAAGCGCAACCGCATCAAGGCCAAGCTGCAGAAGGAAGAACGCGGCCTGGAACGCGAGGCCGCCCTGCGCGCCGCGCGCCGCTGACGGACCGCTCGATGAAGGTCGTCTTTGCCGGCACTCCCGAGTTCGCCGCTTGCGCCCTGCGTGCCCTGCACGAGGCCGGCTTCGAGATTCCCCTGGTCCTGACCCAGCCCGACCGCCCCGCCGGTCGCGGCATGCAGCTGCAAGCCTCCGCGGTGAAGCAATATGCGCTGGCGCACGGCATGCCCGTTGCGCAGCCGCTGTCGCTGCGCATGGACGCCAAGGACCCGCAGCGCGCCGAGGAAGCGCGCGCCGCCCATGAGCGCCTGTCGGCGCTAGATTACGACGTGATGGTGGTGGCGGCCTATGGCCTGATCCTGCCGCGCAGCACGCTCGACATCAAACCCTGCATCAACATCCACGGCTCGCTGCTGCCGCGCTGGCGCGGCGCGGCGCCGATCCACCGCGCGATCGAAGCCGGCGACGTCGACACCGGCGTGACCATCATGGGCATGGAAGAAGGCCTCGACACCGGGCCGATGATGCTGATCGAGCGCGTCGCCATCGAGGACACCGACACCACCGGCAGCCTGCACGACAAGCTGGCCACCCTTGGCGGACGCATGATCGTCGAGGCGCTGCGCAAATTGGCGGCCGGCCAGCTCGAAGCGGTGCCGCAGCCGGAAGAAGGCGTGACCTACGCCGCCAAGATCGCCAAGGAAGAAGCCAAGCTCGATTTCAGCCTGCCGGCCGAACTGCTGTGGCGCCGGGTGCGCGCCTTCAATCCCTTCCCGGGAGCGCATGGGCTGGTCGACGGCGTGACCGTCAAGCTGTGGAATGCGGAACTGGCCTCCGGCAATGGGGCGCCGGGCCAGGTGCTGGCGGCGGATGCGGGAGGCATCGTGGTCACCTGCGGCAGCGGCGCGCTGCGCATGACCGAACTGCAAAAGCCGGGCGGCAAGCGCCTGGCGGCTGCGGAATTCCTGAAAAGCTTCCCGCTGGCCGGGAAAGTCTTCTCGTAAGGCTGGCCGAATCGGTGTTTGCAGGGTGGTCGGCTGCGCCGACCACCCTAGGTAAAACCACGAGCTCAAAAGAAAATCGGGGCATTCGCCCCGATACATTACTTCATCATTTGCCTTGCAACGCAGTGCGCTGCGCCTCCATGTACTCGCGCAGTACCTGGTTGATGCGGGTCTGGTAACCCGGACCCGCCGACTTGAACCATTCAAGCATGTCCACGTCCAAACGAATGGTCACGATCTGCTTCACGCCGTTGATGGTTTGCGGCTTGACGGCGACCGCCGGTTCTTCGATGCGATTCACCTGCTGGTCCCAATCCGGCTCATATTCTTTGTTCATGCAATCATCCCGTTAAAAGCTTCGCCAACACTGTGACGACAGGATTAATTGTCGTCCGTGTATGTAACGTAAAGATTGCGGATGTGTGAGGTTTTGTAACGTCATGTAACAGCCCGGGAAATCCATACATAAAGATACATACACGAATCGGCGATTTTGGCCGCGCCAGAGCGCTCCGGCGTCCTGACGTATAATCGTAGACCGCCCAACAGTAAACGGCCTGTAAAGCCGTAGAAAGACGACACCATGAACGCTCCACTTCGCACCATCTCCCCGATCGATTCCCAGCTGCGCAACATCCTGAAGCGCCGCATCATGATCCTGGATGGCGCGATGGGCACCATCATCCAGCAGTACAAGCTCGATGAAGCCGCCTACCGCGGCGAGCGCTTCAAGGACTTCGCCGCGCCCGAAGGCGCCGGCCGGCGCGAGCTCTTCGTGAAGGGTAACAACGAGCTGCTCACGCTCACCCAGCCGCAGATCATCCAGGAGATCCACGAGCGCTACCTCGCCGCCGGCGCCGACCTGATCGAGACGAACACCTTCGGCGCGACCGGCGTGGCGCAGGAGGATTACCACATGGCGCATCTCGCCTACGAGATGAACGTCGAAGCCGCGAGGCTCGCGCGCGCCGCCTGCGACAAATACAGTACTCCGGACAAGCCGCGTTTCGTGGCCGGCGCCCTCGGCCCGACCCCGAAGACCGCCTCGATCTCGCCCAGCGTGACCGACCCGGCCTTCCGCAACATCACCTTCGACCAGCTGGTCGCCTCCTACCACGAGCAGGTACGCGGCCTGGTCGACGGCGGTTCCGACGTGCTGCTGGTCGAGACCATCTTCGACACCCTGAACTGCAAGGCCGCGCTGTTCGCGATCGACCTGTATTTCGAAGAGCATCCGGAAACTCCGCGCCTGCCGATCATGATCTCGGGCACCGTCACCGACGCCTCGGGCCGCATCCTGTCGGGCCAGACCGTGGCCGCCTTCTGGAACTCGGTGCGCCACGCCAAGCCGCTGACCGTCGGCCTGAACTGCGCGCTCGGCGCCGCGCTGATGCGCCCCTACGCCGAAGAGCTGGCGCAGATCGCCGATACGTTTGTCTGCATCTACCCGAACGCCGGCCTGCCCAACCCGATGAGCGACACCGGCTTCGACGAACTCCCTGGCGACACCTCGGCCCTGCTGCGCGAATTCGCCGACGCCGGCTTCGTCAACATCGCCGGCGGCTGCTGCGGCACCACCCCTGAACATATCGCGGCGATCGCGCAAATGCTTGAAGGTCGCCCCCCGCGCCAGGTGCCGGAGATTCCGGTGGCGATGCGCCTGTCGGGCCTGGAGCCCTTCACCATCGACGACGATTCGCTGTTCGTCAACGTCGGCGAGCGCACGAACGTCACCGGTTCCAAGGCTTTTGCCCGCATGATCCTGAACGAGCAGTTCGACGAGGCGCTGTCGGTGGCGCGCCAGCAGGTCGAGAACGGCGCCCAGGTCATCGACATCAACATGGACGAGGCGATGCTCGACTCCGTGGCCGCGATGACGCGCTTCCTGAACCTGATCGCGTCCGAGCCGGACATCTCGCGCGTGCCGATCATGATCGACTCCTCCAAGTGGAGCGTGATCGAGGCCGGCCTGAAGTGCGTGCAGGGCAAGGCCATCGTCAACTCGATCTCGCTCAAGGAAGGCGAAGAAGAATTCATCCGCCAGGCGACCCTGTGCCGCCGCTACGGCGCCGCCGTCATCGTGATGGCCTTCGACGAGCAGGGCCAGGCCGACACCTTCGCGCGCAAGACCGAGATCTGCGGCCGCGCATACAAGGTGCTGGTCGAAAAAGTCGGCTTCCCGCCGGAAGACATCATCTTCGACCCGAACATCTTCGCGATCGCCACCGGCATCGAGGAGCACAACAACTATGCGGTGGACTTCATCGAAGCCACCACCTGGATCCGCAAGAACCTTCCGCATGCGAAGGTCTCGGGCGGCGTGTCGAACGTCTCGTTCAGCTTCCGCGGCAACGACCCGGCGCGCGAGGCGATCCACACCGTGTTCCTGTACCACGCGATCAAGGCCGGCATGACCATGGGCATCGTCAACGCCGGCATGGTCGGCGTCTACGACGACCTGCCGCCCGAGTTGCGCGAGCGCGTGGAAGACGTGGTGCTGAACCGCCGCCCGGACGCCACCGAACGCATGATCGAATTCGCCGGCACCCTGAAGGCCGGCGGCGGCAAGCAGGAACAGAACCTCGAATGGCGCGAAGGCCCGGTCGAGAAGCGCCTGGCGCACGCGCTGGTGCACGGCATCACCCAGTGGATCGTCGAAGACACCGAGGAGATGCGCCAGCAGGTCCTGGCCTCGGGCGGGCGTCCGATCCACGTGATCGAAGGCCCGCTGATGGACGGCATGAACATCGTTGGCGACCTGTTCGGGCAGGGCAAGATGTTCCTGCCCCAGGTGGTGAAGTCGGCGCGCGTGATGAAGCAGGCCGTGGCCCACCTGGTGCCCTTCATCGAAGAAGAAAAGGCGGAAGAAGAGCGCCGCACCGGCATCGTCGCCAAGCCGAAGGGCAAGATGGTCATCGCGACCGTCAAGGGCGACGTGCACGACATCGGCAAGAACATCGTCTCGGTGGTCCTGCAATGCAATAACTTCGAGATCGTCAACATGGGCGTGATGGTCCCGGCCGCCGACATCCTGGCCAAGGCCAAGGAAGAGAACGCCGACATGGTCGGCCTGTCGGGCCTGATCACGCCTTCGCTCGAAGAGATGGCCCACGTCGCGCGCGAGATGCAGCGCGACCCCTACTTCCGCGAGAAGAAGATCCCCTTGCTGATCGGTGGCGCCACCACCAGCCGCGCCCACACCGCCGTCAAGATCGCGCCGCACTACGAAGGCCCGGTGGTCTACGTGCCGGACGCTTCGCGTTCGGTGTCGGTGGGCCAGTCGCTGCTGACCGACGACACGCGCGACGCCTACATCATCGAACTGGCCCAGGACTACGAGCGCATCCGCGTACAGCACGCCAACAAGAAGGCGCTGCCGATGCTCACCCTCGAGCAGGCGCGCGGCAACAAGGCCAGGCTCGCCTACGCACCGGTGAAACCGAAATTCATCGGACGGCGCGTGTTCAAGAACGTCGACCTCGGCGAACTGGCGCGCTACATCGACTGGGGCCCCTTCTTCCAGACCTGGGACCTGGCCGGCCCCTACCCTGCCATCCTCACCGACGAGGTGGTGGGCGAAGCCGCCTCCAAGGTGTTCGAGGAAGCCCAGGCGATGCTCAAGAAGATCATCGAAGGCCGCTGGCTCACCGCCAACGGCGCCATCGCCCTGCTGCCGGCGAATTCGGTGAACGACGACGACATCGAAATCTACACCGACGAATCGCGCAAGGACGTCGCCTTCACCTGGTATGGCCTGCGCCAGCAGGGCGTCAAGCCGGTGGTCGACGGCGAGCAGCGCCCGAACCAGTGCCTGTCCGATTTCGTGGCGCCGAAGGACTCCGGCATCGCCGACTACGTTGGCATGTTCGCCGTGACGGCAGGCCTGGGCATCGAGAAGCACGAACAGCGCTTCGAGGCGGCCCACGACGACTACTCCTCGATCATGCTCAAGGCCCTGGCCGACCGCCTGGCCGAGGCCTTCGCCGAATACCTGCACGAGCGCGTGCGTACCGACCTGTGGGGGTATGCGGCGGGCGAGGACTTGTCGAACGAAGCCCTGATCAAGGAACAATACCAGGGTATCCGTCCGGCCCCGGGCTATCCGGCCTGCCCGGAACACACGGTGAAGGCCGAGCTGTTCCGCACACTGCAGGCCGAGGAGATCGGCATGGAACTCACCGAATCCTTCGCGATGTACCCGGGCGCCGCGGTGTCGGGCTTCTATTTTGCCCACCCGGATTCGAAGTACTTCGTGGTCGGCAAGATCGGCGAAGACCAGCTCGAGGACATGGCGCGCCGCCGCGGCATGGACAAGAGCGAGCTCGAGCGTTATCTGGCGCCGAACCTGTCCTGATGTCCTCCGGTGCGGTGCAGATGTCACCGCATTCGTAGGGGTGATCTGGTCCAGTGGACCAGATCACGCTTAGCCGACCGCGCGTTCAGATGACGGTAATGCCGCCCGCGCCTCTATTCAACCTGTGTTGAACGCGCGGACGGCGAAGCCGTCCACCCTACGAAAATCGCTGCTCTAGATGGCGTAGCGAACGACCTTGTCGCTCCACTCGAAGGCCGCGATCTCGAGTTCGGCCAGGTCGTCCCCATCCATCGACAATTCGTGCAGCGCCGGCGCCACCTCGTCCTGCGCGTCGTCCATGCGCTCGATCGACTCCGCCAGGCGCAGCAACTCACCGAAGAAGCCGCGCCGCACCAGCAGCGCATGGCGCACTTCGTCGATCACCGGGATCTGTTCCACGATGTCCTGCATCGGGATGCAGAACAGCGTGTCCATCAGCGACATCATGCCCACCGTGAAGGCGATGTCCGCCACGTTGCGCTGGCCGGGCCGCAGGCGCTGCGCCAGCAGTTCCATCAGGCGCGCACGGGTGGTGGCCAGCATCAGGAGCGGGCTGAGGTTGTGGCCGCGCACGCCCGGCTCGGCGTACAGCAGGATCTGCAGCCAGCGCTGCAGCTGGCGGCGCCCCAGCAGCATCAGGGCCTGGTTGATCGACTCGATCTTGCGCCCTGCCCCGGCCGCCGGCGTATTCACCAGGCGCAGCAGGTTCAGGCCGAGCGTCACGTCCTTCTTCACGGCGCGCTCGATCTCGGCATTGTCGGCGTCCGAGGTCACCAGGTTCAGCAGGTCCAGCACCGCCGCCTGCGAGGGCGACAGCTTGCGTCCGGCGATCACGGTCGGCTTGGCAAAATAATAGCCCTGGAAGTAGTCGAAGCCCAGGTCCAGGCAGGTGCGGTATTCGTTGTGGGTTTCGACCTTCTCGGCCACCAGGCGCTTGCCGGTGCCGCGCAGGCGCGGCGCCAGCGACAGCAGGGTCACCACCGGCAGTTCGCGCAAGTCCATCTTGACGTAGTCGATCACCGGCAGCAGCCGGGACAGGGCGGCGCCATGGGCCGAGGCTTCCGCCGCGAAGCGAAAGCCGTGCTGCGACAGTTCGGTCATGCGCTGGACAACGGCGTCGTCCGGCTCCACCGAGCGCACGATCTCGAGCACGGTGCGTTCGCGCGGCAGGAAGGCGAACATGTCGCTGTGCAGCACCTCGCTGTCGACGTTCAGGAAGGCGGTGGCGTCGCCGATCGCGCGCGGCAGGCCCAGTTGCGAGGCATGGTGGATCACGCCGGCGCTGGCGGACATGCCGGAGTCGATCTCTGCCTTCCCCTGGGCGCTGCCGCGGAACAGCAGTTCGTAGCCGAACAGCGCCTGGTTACGGTCGAGCACCGGCTGGCGCCCGAGGTAGAAATTGCGCAGTTTCAAAGGCTGGGAAGCCTGGTCATGGCTGGCGGTATCGGTCATGTCGTCTGGATGGGCTCGCGAACATGGCTACTTTACCGTATCCGCCCCTGCTAGTGGATTAATAGCATTAATTTATCGGCGGAATGATAGCTTTTTGCCATTATTGTGGCAGCCCATCCACGAACAGCTTGAGTTCGCCCGGCGCGAAGTGGGTCCAGGTCTCGTTCTTGGTCAAGGGCTCGGTCACGATGATGGCGACCCGGTCGTTCGGCGTGGTCACCTGGGAGAAGTCGACCGACAGGTCTTCGTCCGAGAGGTGGGCCGAGGCGAACGGGTACTGGCGCACGATGTAGCACAGCTTGGTCGAGCAGTGGGTGAACAGCGCGGTGCCGTCCGAGAGCATCATGTTGAAGGTGCCATGGGCGGCGACCTGCGGCACCAGTCTTTCGAGCGCGGCGCGCAGTTCGTCGAGCGAAGGCGCGCTGCGCGACGAGCCGTCGCCGAATTCGTCGCGCAGGCTTTGCATCAGCCAGCAGAAGGCCAACTCGCTATCGGTATTGCCCACCGGGCGGAACGGCCCGTTCAGCACGGGCGCGAAGTCCTTGAGGTCGCCGTTGTGGGCGAACACCCAGTAGCGTCCCCACATCTCGCGCACGAAAGGATGGCAGTTCTCGAGCGCGACCTGGCCTTGGGTCGCCTTGCGGATATGGGCGATGACGTTGGTGGACTTGATCGGGTAGCGCTTGATCAGTTCGGCGATCGGCGAGGCGATGGCGGCCTGGTGGTCGACGAAGTGGCGCACACCCTTGCCTTCGAAGAAAGCGATGCCCCAGCCGTCGTGGTGGGTATCGGTGCGTCCGCCGCGATGGGCAAAGCCAGTGAAGGAGAAAACGATGTCCGTGGGGACGTTGCAGTTCATTCCGAGGAGTTGGCACATGGCGCGCAGCTTACCACGCCCAGAGGTGCCGGTGGAGCCACTACGTCCCGGAACCGTAGTAGCGCCCTGTCTGATGAATTAGTGCAGCACGACCGGCTGGCTCATCAGGGTGTCATAGGAACCCAGGAAGTCGTCGATTTCTTCCATGGTTGGCTCGCTGGCGATGAGGTTATTCACATCGCGGCGGAAAGATTGGGCCAGTTTGCCGCCGATGAACGCTTCGCGCCGGCCGGCCTTGTCGACGATCTCGTACCCGCCGAAGCGCAGGGCTTCAAGGTCGCGATCAACGCCAAATTCGACGACGCTGTACTGTTCGCTGTTATAGATCATGTTCATGATGACTCCTTCTCTCGATCAGAGTAATTGTGCAGGCCAAGCGCCTGGCGGCGGACACTTGGCTGATCACTTCGGTTAAGAGGTGGGGCTGGCTGAACCGATTTCAAGTCGTTGCTATGTAAGCAAAGATGTCAGACCCGGGTCTTACACGTACAGGGTCGGGTTCAGTGCCAACAGCTGATCGTATGGCGCGTCTTGCAGCCACGATCGCAACTGATCAAGGTGCTCACTGCTCGCCACACCGATGAACAGGCGTTCTGGGCCTTGGCGTAACAGTCGATTTAATGTTACACGCAAAACCAGGTTCCCGGTACAGCACACGCACCCGGGTGCGAGTCGGACAAGTCTGACAGGGGCATCATCGGGGATGAGGGTCGTGCCCGCGGCGAGCCCCTCGAGGATGACGGCGCTGAAACCATCGGAAGAGGCCGCGCCATCGAGCAGTGCGGCAATGGCCGCCTCGCGTGCGCCGGCGCTGGGGCCGGTGACCAGGGTGACCGGAACGGCTCCGGCCAATCAGACGCCTTTCTTGGCGAGCTTGCCCGGCTCGACGCCGAGTTGCTTGAGCTTGCGATACAGGTGGGTGCGTTCCAGGCCGGTCTTCTCGGCCACGCGCGTCATGCTGCCGCCTTCGCGGCCCAGGTGGTGTTCGAAGTACATGCGCTCGAAGGCATCGCGCGCTTCGCGCAGAGGCAGGTCAAAGGACAGCGTGTAACCGGTGCCCTCGCCCTGCGAAATCGCATGGACCAGGCGCGAGCCGTTGGCCATCTGCGGCGCGGCCTGTGCGAACATCGGCGCGGCCGCGACGCTGGCTGCGCCGGCGCCGCTGTCGGCCACCGGAACGGCGGCCGCAGCGACCGGGCGCGGCGGCGCCAGGGGCGCGCGCGCCACTTCCTGCGCGCGGGTCAGACCCTGCTGCACGGCCTTGAGCAGTTTTTGCAGGGCGATCGGCTTCTCGAGGAAGTTCAGGGCGCCGATGCGGGTGGCCTCGACGGCGGTGTCGATGGTGGCATGGCCGGACATCATGATGACCGGCATGGTGAGCAGGCCGTCGCGCTGCCACTCCTTGAGCAGGGTGACGCCGTCGGTATCCGGCATCCAGATATCGAGCAGCACCAGGTCGGGAGCGCCGGCGGCGCGCGCCTCGCGCGCCTGCTGCGCATTCTCCGCCAGCGTGATGGCATGGCCTTCGTCGCCCAGGATTTCCGAGAGCAACTCCCGGATGCCCATTTCATCATCAACTACGAGTATGTTCGCCATCTGTTCGCCTTCCTGATCTCTTACCCGTGCGGTGCTACCTCACCAATGAATGAATGAGATTGTATGCCTCTATTATATTTCGGCCAAGTTCGCCTCGGGAGCTAACTTTAACAGCAAAATGAATACTGACGCGCCAGATCCGTCCGGACGGTTCCCGATATCGATCCTGCCCCCGTGTTCGTCGATGATCTTCTTGACCATCGGCAGGCCCAAGCCGGTGCCGCGCGCCGTCGAGGTGTGATAGGGCGAGAAGGCGCGCGCCCGGCTGGGGGGCGCGAAGCCCGGACCGTTGTACGTGATAGCCCG